>JBGTGN010000019.1:0-10391 GCA_041746715.1 Pirellulales bacterium
GACATCGCCACGATCCGCCGACATGCCGCATCGTCGGCCACCGCGACAGCGGCCGTGATCGCCAGCGCCAGGGGAACCGCGACGTCGCCGACGCGAAACCAGTAGTACCGAAGCAGGCCGTGAGCGAGCGACGGGGTCCACGGTTCAGCCCAGGTGACGAGCACACCAGCAAGCGAGATGCCGAGCGCCGCGAGCGTAAACGCATCGAGCCGTCGCCTCGCGGGGTTCGCCGGAATCATCCCATGGAGGAGCCACCACAAGGACGCCGCGAGCAGATGCCTCGCCACAAAGCCGGTGGCGAAGGTGTCAACCAGCAGGTGATGGGGGAGCCGCTCCACGACGTAGAGCCTCGCCGCCGCCTCCTTCGTCGCCGCGTCTGCCCCGGCATTGAGAAGCAGGGCCGGCACAATTCCTCCGGCAGCAAGCAGCACCCCCGCGATGGCGAGCGCAGCGACGACTGACCACGAGCTCGGTCGTGACGCCCACGGCCGCTGAGCCAGCGCCGCCACCGTGGCCGCCACCATCGACCATCCACCGACGAGCGGGTGAAACGCGGTGGCTCCACCGAGCAGGCACCAGCCAATTGCAAGCCGTCCACGAACCACCTCGCCAAGCCCGCCGAAGACGAGCGCCCACGCAAACACCTTCGCCTCGCAGCCACCGATTACCCACTCCCCCGCGGCGGTCGTCTGACGCATGGCGAGCGAGAACAGAGCCGCTGCCACGAGCGTGGCCCATGAATGTCGCGCCTGTGACCACCCGGGCCCAGTGACGGTCGCACTCGCCAGATGCCGAAACCCGACTGCCAGGGCAAGCCAGCCCGCGATGCGTCCGATCCATGCCGCCGTCTCGAGCGGCAGTGCCGCCGCAAGCGGTCCCATCACGAGATAGAAAACGCCATGAGCGTCGGGCGTCTCGAGATAGAAGTCGCCGGCGCCCCAGCTCGGGTCGGCCGCATGGCGCGCCTTCGTGAGATAGGCCGCCTCGTTGACATCGGGTGTTGGCCATGCGCCAGCGGCCGCGAAGATCGCGGCAATGGCGAGCACCTCGAGCACGGCGATCAGCCACGACGTGCCCCGAGTCGCACCCGCCGAGTTGCCGCTTTCGTCTGTCATCGACCCCGCCTATAAAGAATGGTTTCGTCCGGTCCGACAGGATACCCGCCATGACCGATCCCGCTCGTGCCCCGTTTGGCCCCCCGACCGCTTCGGGAGGCGATGCCCTGCGCGAGGCTGCCACGCGCGAGACCCTCGGCATCGTGGGCGCCCCCTTCGCCCTCGCAGCGAAGCTCGTGGAAGCCGCGGGCTTCGATGCGGTCTATCTTTCAGGCGCCGCCTTCTCGGCCGGCACGCTCGGCGTGCCCGATATCGGGCTCTTTACCCGCGACCAGCTCGTGGAGCAGACGCGGATTCTCGCGCGCGCCGTCACGATCCCCGTCGTCGTCGATGCCGACACCGGTTTTGGCGACGCCGCGGAAGTCGAGCAGACGGTGCGAATGCTCGAAGAAGCTGGGGCCGCGGCGATTCAAATCGAAGACCAAGCCGGCGATGCCACATCCGGAGGAAAGCGATGCGGCCACCTCGGTGGCAAGAGTGTTGTCGAACCGGCTGTGATGACCGATCGCATCGCCGCTGCGGTCGCGGGCCGACGCTATGCCGGCACCGTCATCATCGCTCGCAGCGACGCCCGAAGCGTCACAAATGTTGACGACCTTGTCACGCGACTTCACGCCTACACTGCGGCCGGTGCCGACTGGCTCTTTCCCGAAGCGCTCCTGTCGCGAAACGAGTTTTCCAAGCTTGGTCGCGACTTCGCCGATGGCCCGCTCCTGCTTGCGAACATGACCGAGTTTGGCCGTAGCCCGCTCATCTCGATTCCCGATCTCGCAGTCGCCGGCTTTGGCGCCGTGCTCTATCCGGTCACGCTCATGCGGCTGGCGATGAAGGCCATGGAGGCGGGGCTGGCCGTGATCGCAAGCGAAGGCACCCAGGAAAGCCTGCTCGATCTCATGCTGTCTCGCGAGGAGCTCTATGAGATGCTCGGCTATGATCCGTCTGATCCAGGCCGCCATGTTGCCGGCCCCGCCGCCGCAAGGGAGACACGAACATGACCGCACCAGCTTCCACCACCACCGAGTTTGCCAAGGGGTTAGCCGGCGTTGTCGCTGGGCAGACGGCAATCTGTTCACTCACCGACGGGCTTCGCTATCGCGGCTACGACATCGAGCCGCTCGCACGGGCTGGGGATTTCGAAGAGGTGGCGTATCTCCTGCTCCACGGCGAGCTGCCCGATGCCGCCACGCTCGCTGCGTTTCGCAGTCGTGTCGCCGCAGCCGCCGCGCATCTGCCGTCGGCTGTGCTCGATGCCCTTGCCCTGCTCGCCGCGTCGGAACCCCACGCCTCACCGATGGATGCCCTTCGAACCGGCGTGAGCATGCTCGGCCTGGTGGAGAAGGACGACTCACCTGGCTCACGAGAAGTGCTTCTCGCAGAGGCCGAGCGGTTACTTGGTCAGGTGCCGGCACTCCTTGCTGCCTGGATCGACATGACAAGTGGCCGGCCTGTGGCCCCCTGGCCCGACGCGCCGCTTGCGGCGGCGCTGCTCGAACGCCTCACCGATCACCGGCCGAGTCCCGCTGAGGCGGCGATCTTCGGCACGACCCTCGTGCTCTACGCCGAGCATGAGTTCAACGCATCGACCTTCGTGGCCCGAACGGTCACGTCAACCGGCTCCGACATGCACTCCGCGATCACGGCCGCGATTGGCGCGCTGAAAGGCGCCCTTCACGGCGGCGCCAATGAGAAAGTGCTCGAGGTGCTTATGGCGATCGGATCCGCCGAGCGGGCCAGGCCCTGGGTGGAGGAACAGTTTGCGGCGAAGCGGGTCGTGATGGGGTTTGGTCACCGTGTCTACAAAGATGGCGACGTGCGGGCCAAGCTCCTGGGAACGATGTGTCGCGACCTCGTGAAGGGCACAGCAGGCGAGCCGATCGAAGCCCTCGCCGCCGAAGTCGAAGCGCTCATGCTCGACCGTAAAAAGCTCAAGCCAAACCTCGACTGGCCCGCCGCCCGCGTCTACCACGCGCTGGCGCTTCCGGTGAAAGTCTTCACACCGATCTTTGTCGTCGCGAGAGTCAGCGGCTGGGCCGCCCACGTGATCGAGCAGGCCGGCGACAACCGCCTCATCCGCCCCTTGAGCATCTACACGGGCCACCCGCCCCGCGACTACGTGCCGCTTCCATCCAGAAAATAGTGAACAGGGAGCGAGGGGCTGCCCATGCCCAGAGAGCCGGCGTTGTTTGCAAGCGCAGCCAGGATGGCGAAGCGCCGCAAGCATCGAGTGAGCGGAGGGCATGGATGCCCGTAGCGAACGTCCGGCGATTGGGCATGGGCAGCCCCTCGCGGAACGCGCGCGCCGCCCCCCTTAGGGCACGCTCACAGCCTGCTTCGCCGATGACTCCGCGACCGTTGGCTCTTGAACAGCCGGTTCAACCTGGGCCTGCACCGTCACCACAGGCACGGCGCCCTCCCCGAGGTCAGTCGCGATCTTCAACTCCTGCTCCACCTTCCCTGCGGCTTGACCCGCCTGGAACGTGACGGGAAGGATGTGAACCCGCGCGGCGGTCGTCTTCGGCTTCGAGGTAAGGCAACCATCGGAGCAATACACGCCCGTGATCGTGAATTCACGATTCGCGCGGATCACGATATTTTTTGTGATCGTCTGGCCCGCCTGCACGGCGCCGAGCGCCAAAAGCTGCGGGCTCACCGTCACCTCCGCGACCACACGTCCCTCCACATCCACGGGAATCTGCGTCGCCCTCGCGTCGTTGGTCACGAGAATAAGCTGGCCCTTGATATAGCCTGCTGGCGTCGATGGCTTGAGCTTCGCCACGAGGTCATAGAGCGTCTGCGATCCTGTGTGGGTTGGCTTGGAGAGGGTCACCTCGAAATTTGGATTGGCGCTGCGGACATCCTTGATCTCCCAAGGCGAGCTGCCGTTGCGAGCGATACGAATCTTCCGCTCGGTTCCCTTGCCAAGATCGACATTGCCGAGGTCGATGAAAGGCGGATCGAACGTCACGTCGCCGCGGATGTTGCCGGCTACGCGAAGCTGCACCTCCGCGTAGAACGGCTTGTCGAACGTGACGGTGAGGGTCGCCCCGTGCTGGCCCGTGAACGTGCGGGTATTGAAACTCGCCACGACCTCCGCCGTCTCGTGGGTCTTGAGTGTGTTCTGGGTCACCGAGGGTGACGTGCAGCCGCAGCTCGTCCGTACGCCAACGACATGAAGGTCTTCCTCATAGAGGTTGCGAAAGACGAATCGATAATCCGTCTTCGAGCCCTTGGCCACCGTGCCAAAGTTGTGGCTCGTGACGGGAAACATCTTGCGGGCCCACTCCTGGGCTGAGGCAGGGGCCGTGGGCATTCCGAAGAGGAAGGCAACGGCAAAAGCCCCGAGCGAAAGCCGCAAAAAGGAAACGATTCCTGCCATGAAACTACCAGCGTATGGGGCAATGGGATGACGACGCGTCAATGACGAGCGTATGAAGAACATCAAGGGAAAGTCAATTTTTCCGGCGGGATCGAACCAAGCCAGACGGCTGGCTCAAGGGTGCCGTGCCTCGGAATTATTCCACCGGCGAAGTGTCTAGGGAACAAGAAATTCGGCTCTTCCAACGGGAAATTCAGGGTTCCTCGCGATACGACCGATACAGGCCTTGAAGTCTCGTACAATGCCGGAGTCAAGGCCGGTCGCTCGCCTGTGTGGCCAATGGGGCCACCGGGAGCGGGCCGGGCGAGACACCCACTCGGGGGCGTACTGGTATCGACCGAATGCTGGAGTTACGGATTGCGTGTCGTGGTTGGTCGGCAGGCCACGTAAAAAAGTCGACCAAGCTTCAATTGCCGAAGCTCAGTTTTCCCTGGCTGCTTAACTAAGTAGTCCCGAGCGATGGCCCCAGTCGGAAGGGCCTCCCAATCGGTTGCCAAATCCGAATCGCCCCGGTTCACCGCCTTGTACGGCCGGGGTTAAAAAAGTTCCGGGCTGGCTGCATCGACACCCTGTCGGCCGGGGGTCTTGCGGCGAGACTCAAATTGACCGGACACACACGTAGACGTTCGTAGCAAAACATCACGGGACGCGGGTTCGACTCCCGCCGCCTCCATGAAAAGGCACTTGCGACTTCGGTCGCAAGTGCCTTTTTTCATTGGACTTACGTCTCTTGCTTGGACGTGAAATTGTCCCGATGAGCTTCACAATCTTGCCGGAATGATCTGATAAGGGCTGATTTCGGGTTCTGTGGCGGGTGTGATTCGCCTCGCAGGCCATTTTCTCGCCGGGGCGATTTTGCCCATCCGCATTCCCAGGCGGGCCAGTTCTATGCAACGACCCATGAACGGTTCGTGCCCCTGGATGTTCTCGCTCACTGACCGTGCCCTTTTCCTTCATAGGCCATGAGCTTGGCTTCGAGTTCCGTGATCGTGGCTTGAAGCCGCTCGATGACGGGTGCAACTTGCGATTGAGAGAACCGCTTGTGAATGTGCTGTGGGCAGTTCACATCCCAAGCTTCGATCTGAAACAGAATCGCCCGTTCGACCTTTCCGGGGTAGGCAGGGTCACGCAATCGGTCGATCAGGGTCGGATCATCTTCCACCACACGGGCTTGCCCCCAGAGTTTGATGCGGCGGCTGCGGGCATAATCCATCAAAAAAATGAACGCCTTGGGGTTCTCTGAAAGATTACCCAGGGTGATGTACTGGCGATTTCCGCCGAAGTCGGCGAAGCCTAGTGTTTTTTCGTCCACCGCCTTGAGGAAGCCGGGGGAACCACCTCGGTATTGGATGTAGGGCTGGCCCTCTGAATTCACTGTCCCCAAATAGAACATGTCCAGATCGGCGAGGAATGCCTTCAGTTCGGGAGTGACGGCCGTCTCCCAACTCCCGCCGTTTTCCATCCTGGCATAGCTCGAACGGGAGCCCTTCTGGGTTTGGATGGCTTTGACCGCTGGAGTGAAGCCTACGTCGCTGGGAAATGAAGACACGGCAGTGGCCCCTTGAGTGATCAGGTGTCTTGAAAAAGGCCCGCCAACAATGACGGGCGCAGCGGTCATCATCGAACGGTCGGAACTCCGGGGTCGTCGGCAGGTCGGGGGCCGGGAGCACGCCAGTGAAACCTGCGTTCGCTTTCCTGAATGGGCACGTCGTTGATGCTCGCCTCTCGACGCCGCATCAGCCCATCGTGATCAAACTCCCAAAGTTCGTTGCCGTAGGCCCGAAACCACTGGTCAGCCGCATCGTGATACTCGTACTGGAAGCGAACAGCGATTCGATCGTCGGTGAAGCACCAAAGAGCCTTCGTGAGCCGATAGTCGAGTTCCCGCTCCCATTTGTGGGTCAGAAATTCTTGAATCTCGCTCCGGCCTCGAAGAAATCGATCTCGGTTTCGCCACTCCGAGTCCTCGGAGTAGCCCAGCGAAACTCGCCCTGGGTCACGGCTGTTCCACGCATCCTCGGCGGCCCGGACTTTTGCAGTCGCCGTTTCCAGTGTAAAGGGTGGTCGGATGACGGCCATGGCAATTTCCTTTCGTGAGGATGTTGTCGGGAGACAAGCCCGGGTGCCTGGCCGATTCCAAGCACCCGGTCAAAACATGATTCGCTCAATGCACCGAGCCGGCAGAAGTCCCGTGCTTGCCGAGAAACTCTCGGATGAGCGAGGCAATCTCTGCTCCATCCTCTTCGAGGGCAAAGTGGCCTGTGTCGAGGAGGTGGAACTCCAGATTCTTGAGGTCACTCTTGTAGGGATGCGCCCCGGCGGCGTGAAAGATGGCGTCGTTCTTTCCCCACACGATCAGAGTCGGCGGCTGGTGCGTTCGCAGATACTCCTGCCACTGGGGATACAACGGCGGGTTGCTGCCGTAGCTGTGGAACAGAGCCAGTTGGACCTCCTGATTGCCCGGACGATCCAACAGCGGTTGCACATGACCCCATGTGTCGGGGCTGATGGTTTCCAGGTTGCGGACGCCGTGCGTGTACTGCCATTTTGTGGCGTCGAGCGTCAGGAGTGAGCGAAGCCCGTCGCCGTTCTCTTTGCTGCGGTCCTTCCAGTAGGCCTTGATGGGCTTCCAGAAGTCGTTGTCGATTCCCTCGTCGTAGGCGTTGCCGTTCTGCACGATCAGAGCCTGGACTCGCTCTGGATGGTTGACGGCCAACCGGAAGCCGATTGGGGCACCGTAATCCATCAGATAGAGCGAATACGTGCGGAGTCCTAATTTGTCGGTGAACTTCTCCATGACGTTCGCCAGGTTGTCGAACGTGTAGTCGAAGTCCTTAACGGCGGGGGCCGAACTGGAACCGAAACCGGGATAATCAGGGGCGACCACGTGGTACGTGTCCGCCAAGGCTGGAATCAGGTTGCGGAACATGTGCGATGAGGTCGGGAACCCGTGCAGGAGCAGTATGGTGGGAGCATCCTTGGGGCCAGCCTCCCGGTAGAAAATGTCGAGATCATCAACCTTGACCGTCCGGTGCAAGACCTGGGTGGGCGAGTCAGCGGCGTGGGCAGATGCCCGGCAGAACATGGGGAGGGCGAGCGTAAGTGCGAACAGGGCAAGCTTCAGGCGTTTCATCTTTCAATCTCCTTGGTTAAGGGCACGGAAAATACAGACCGGTCTGTCTAGAGCGTCGTAAAAAAGAGAGCACATCACTATTTCCTCTTTGCCTTGGTTACGAGAGCCAATGCTGCATCTCGGGCGACACCGGCTGGTTCAGGCGACTGCGACATCACGGCCGTGACGATCGCCCCCTCGACGAGGAGGGCGACTGCTTGCGACACCGCTTTTGACTTCACTCCGCTCGATTCCTCGACGATCTCGCCGAGCATCTGATGAAAGCGATCTTTGTGGCATGCCGAGAACTTCGAGGCAGGGTGCTTGGGGTCAGCGAGTTCCGCCCAGGCATTGATGAACATGCAGCCACGAAAGCCAGGACTCTCGAACCAGTTCTTGAGTGCGGCAAAGAAGGCATCGAGACGATCCATTCCTTTTGATCGGTGGCGATCCATCCATTTCGCAAACATGCCGTCAAACTTCACTTCCCGATACTGAAGTACGGCCAGGATCACGTCGTCCTTGGAGGGAAAGTGGTTGTAGAGCGACATCTTCGCCACGTCCGCCTCGGCGATGATTCGATCGATGCCCACCGCCCGCACTCCCTCGGCGTAAAAAAGCCGCTCAGCAGCTTCCACGATCCTTTGACGGGCATCGGACGGCTTGGTGCGTGACTTGCTCATGCCAAAACTATACAGACCAGTCTGTTTATCTTCAAGTGGCAGTGAAAACTTTTTTCGAGCCCGGCTCATTTGGCGGATTTCAGAGGCTTCACGTGGACGCTGGCCGAATGGCGCAGTCACGGTGGTCTGATAAGGGGAAAGGGCAATCTGACAAGGATTGGGCGGACGTGGTGTCGTGCGGGTCACGCGGCGCGTCGGATGGGAGCGGCGATTGCAGGCTGCTGGGTCGTGGACGATGCCGAACCACGTCGCTGACCACGACTCGTGCTCGCCTGGAGCTCGTCGATGGAATAGAAGGCGTCGGCGTCAAATTGCCGAATGAGCGCCAGCACGTCGGCAAGGCGTCGTCGAGGGATGACGGTGAACACAATCTCGACCGGCCCCTGAAGGCCCTGGGCGCCGATTCTCGTGACACCGAAGTTTGCCTCACGCAGCAAGTCCACAAGCTGCCTCGCATCGAGACTCGTGATCACCCGCACGAGCGCCGAACCGATTGCCAGCCGCTGCTCAAGACTCATGCCAAGATAGTTGCCCACCACGAATCCGCCGGCAAACGCTGCGAAGCAGACGGGGCTATCGAGATTCGTCATGACCTGGCCGATGGCAAAAAGCCAGATCGTGACCTCGAAGAAGCCCAATGCGGCGGCTGATGCCTTGAGTCCGCGGCCAATGAAGATGATTCGCATCGTCGAGATCGTGACGACGGTCATCTCCGCCAGAAAAATGGACAGAGGCAGAATGAGTGCAACCATGGAAGGTGAGAGCCCTGGCCAGACCAGGGACGATCGACAAGGTGGGGGCGGGAATCGGCTGCGGGACGGTACTGATCGCCCTTGGTGCGAAGCCAGGCCAGGTCGTCCCTTGCAACTTCTTTAGACAGCCAGGGCGAGCACCGCCGCAAGGCTCACGGCACTCAGGATCGTGCTGACGACAATGCTGGCCGCGGCGAGCGGTTCGTCGCCGCCGAGCTGCGTGGCAAGCACATACGACGCAACCGCGGTGGGCGTGGCGGCAAACACCAGCACGATCTGCCGGTCAACGCCGTGAATGCCAAGCAGCGTGCAGCAGCCATACGCGATCACGGGAACCACGCCGCATTTGATGATTGCTCCGCCCACGGCCAGGCCCAGCCGACCGTGAACAGGATGAACCACCATCGCCCCGCCGAGGCTCAAGAGCGCCAGCGGCGCGGCGGGCTGGGCCAACAGTTTGAGCGTGGTCATGGGCACCTGGCCGATCGTGACACCGACCCACCAGAGGGTCAGACCGACGGTACTTGCGATCAGGAGCGGGTTTGTTACGAGCGACCGCCAGAGCATGCGGGCCGTCGCCCCGAGCTTCGCATCGACATGCCCGTAGTGCTTGGCACCCACGAGCACGAGCACGCCTACCACATTGAACAGCAGCATCGTCGGTGCGAGCACGACCGAGGCCTTGGCCATCGTGGGGTCGTCACCATTGACCACGAGTGAGATCACAGGCAGCCCCACAAAGGCCAGGTTCCCTCGCATCGCCGCCTGGGCAAACACGCCTGCCACATTTCGCTTCATGCGAAAGGCCCATGCAAGAAGCACGGCGACCGCCATTCCGCCAAGCGTGGCCATCGCCATCGCGACGGTCATTCTCCCGGTATCGCCGAGCCCGTCTCTGGGCGCTTCCAACAGCGAGTGGAGGATCATCGCGGGAAGGCACACCCAATACGCCAAGCGGTCGAGTGCTCGGCGAACCGTGTCGTCATAAAGCCCGAAGTGCAGCAGCGCGGCGCCAAGGGCGACCAGGAGGGCAAGCGGCACGAGCGAGCTGAGAATGACATCCACGTGGGCGATGATACTCGCTTCTTGATCTTTGAACGGTTCACTCATGGCATCCCTTCGCTCCGCTCCGGGTTTTTCCGGCCTTCAGCCTTGAATCCAGTGCTCACACGTCAATAAAGTCGTTACGTCCGCGTTACTGTCACGGCCCCGCCACTGGTGCTACGATCCCACTCGACCTCAACCGCAATACGGGGAGGCTCGGGGTTGCCCATGCCCTGGGAGCCGGGCTTGTTTGCAAGCGAAGCCAGGATGGCGAAGCGCAGCAAACACGCAGTGAGCGAAGGAGATCGG
>JBGTGN010000020.1:0-25523 GCA_041746715.1 Pirellulales bacterium
TGGGACGACTCCGTCGCCGGTCACAAGCGCAGCCAGGTCGCGCTCGCAAAATGGCTCGACAGTTGGAAGCGGCCGATCGGCCTCGCCGGCACGGGTGACGATAGCCTGCGGGTCGTCATGCAAATGTGCCTCGGCCGTGGATGGCGTATCCCCGACGACGTGGCCGTCGTCGGCACCGGCAACGAGATTTTGCTGTGCGAGCAGCCCAGGCCCTCACTCTCGAGCGTCGAGATCGGATTCGAGCGGGTCGGCTACGAGGCCGCCCGACTTCTCGATGGCCTCATGACCCAGGCTGAGCGGGACGAGAAATCTGGGCCACAGACCAAGGCCCGACCGCGCGCGACCAACCCCCCAGCCGCACCTATGCATGTCATCCTGCCGCCGGTCGGGATCGTGGTGCGGGACAGCACGAGCTCGTTCCTGGCGGAAGACCTGCTCGTCGCGGAGGCCCAGAAATTCATCGCGGCCAATTGCGACCGCCGCATGGGCGTGAGCACCGTTGCAGCCCACCTATCGGTCAGCCCGAAGACGCTCCAGAAACACTTTGGGTCGTCGCTCAGCCGAAGCGTCGCCCAAGAGATCCGTCGGGCACGCATCGAACGGGCCAAGCAGGAGCTCGCGGAGGGCAATCGATCCATCCAAGAGATCGCGAAGCTCACTGGGTTCAAGTCGAATGTGAGCCTCTCGGTGATCTTCCGCCGGGAGGTCGGCCTCACGCCGAGCCAGTACCGAGCTCAGCGATCGCTTCCGCAGCGATCATGATAGATTCACGAATGCCATCCACACACATCGGCGGCGTGCGATGACTCATCGCTACGATTTTCACGACTATCTTCACGCCGGTGTGACAAGCGCCGACGATATCGCCGCGGCCACAATGCTCGTTGAGATGGCCCGGCGTGACCAAGCGGCCGAGCCGTCGCTCCTTGCCTGGCTGGGCATGTGCCTGGCACTTCGGACGGTCCGCGACGGTCACACGTGTGTGGATCTTGCGCAGATCGAGGAATGGGCCGGCGATCTCAGTGCTGCCGTCATCGGTACTCCCGCGTGGCCACGCGATCCTGGCGAGTGGGTGCGTGCTCTCATGGACGCGCCGGCGCTCGTCGGTGTTTCACCCCAGCGCAAGCCGTTTCTTCTTGATGGTCATCGGCTCTATCTTGCCCGGTCGCTGGCTGAGGAAATGTCGATCGCTACGGCGATTCGTGATCGCGCGCAGGCGGGATCGATCCAGATTCTCCTCGGCGGACCCGGCACGGGAAAAACAACAAAAGTGGCCGCCGATCTCGTCTCGCTTTTTGGAGCGATGGCGGCCGGTGCCGTGGCCCCACGAATCGCCCTTGCGGCCCCGACCGGCAAGGCGGCGGCTCGGATGACCGAGGCGGTGCGCATGGCCTGCCAGCGAGCCGAAGCATCTCCTGCCCTGATCGACGCGATCCTGGCCGAACCTGCCCGCACGGTTCACAAGCTGCTCGGTTTCAATCCGCGAAGGGCCGATTGCTTTGAATTTAGCGACCGAAAGCCCCTCCCCTACGACATGGTGATTGTGGACGAGGCCTCGATGCTGTCGAGCACGCTCATCTATCACCTCCTCGCAGCGGTGCGGCCCGACGCCGAGGTCCGGCTCGTGGGCGATCCCAACCAGCTTGCGAGTGTTGATGCCGGCACGGTGCTTGGCGACATCGCGGCGGCGGGTGACGAGAGCCCGTTGCTCTGGTCCCGTCTCACGACGCTCACCACGGTGCATCGTCAGGAGTCAGCGGCCATTCTCGCACTTGCCGATGCGATCCGCCGGGGCGATTCCAAGGCGGCGATGGCGATTCTCGAGTCGGGTGACGCGAGCGTCGTCTGGTCCGATCCGGGCAGAAAAGGCGATCTCGACTCGATCGAGCAGACGGTGGGCGAGCATGCGAAGCGGCTGCGTGATGTGGCTGCGGAGGGTGATCCTGCTGCTGTGCTTCGTACGCAGTCGGAGCTCCAGGTGTTGTGTGGTCATCGAGACGGGCCGATGGGCGTGGCCGGATGGAATGCCCGGGTTGAGAAGCGGCTGGCGGTGCGCCCTTCCGACATGTGGTATGTGGGTCGGCCGCTGATGGTCACCCGCAACAGCCGGGCGCTGGCGCTCACCAATGGCCAAGTGGGGGTGGTGGTGCCGGAAGGTGGTCGGATGGAGGCTCTCTTCGGCATCCCGGAGAAGCCGGTTCACGTTCCGGTGTCGCGGCTCGAAGACATCGCGACGGTCCACGCACTGACGATCCACAAGAGCCAAGGCTCGGAGTATGGCCACGCGGTCGTCGTGCTTCCGGAGCAGCCCAGCCGGATCGTGACTCGTGAGCTGCTTTACACGGGCATCACCCGTGCGCGAACGAAGGTCACGATTGTCGGACCACGGGCAGTCATTCTCGCAGCGATCGATCGGCGCATCCGCCGCGCCACCGGCTTGGTCAGCCGCCTCACCTAGTCGCGTTCATAAGCCCGATTGACTACGCTCAGCAGCCGTCTCGACCTTGCGGATGTGCCTTTAACCGTCCTATCCTTTGGCGCCGACAAGTCATGACGGCAACTCCCGACCCCGAATGCCTGACCGACGCCGATCGTCGTTGGCTCGACCAGATTTCCACGAAGTGGACTGCTGTTCAGGACGCAGAGCAGTTCGTGCTGCGATACGGTCCGGCGATCCGTCGCTACTGTGAGTCGCTCCTGCCTCGCTGCGGCGAGGCCGACGACGTTCTCCAAGAGCTTCTCGTGCGGGTCGTGGAAAAAGGGTTTCCGCATGTAGACGCTCGCAAGGGACGGTTTCGTGACTACCTCAAGGTCACAGTGCGGAATGCGGTCATCACGCACCTGCGGCGTGCGGCGCGGCTTCCTGTCGCGATCGCCGATCACGACCGTGCCGGCATGCCACACGAGCCGGAGGCCGATGCCGTCTGGATGGATCAGTGGCGGACGTGCATCCTCGACCGAGCCTGGCGGCTGCTCGATGCTCACGAGAAGACCCATCGCGACAGCCGGGCGTATTCGGTTCTCCGGGCCGTCGTCGATCACCCCGAGGCCACCAGCGAGGACCTCGCCGGGCGACTGCGGACCGCCGACGGGAACCCCATGAATGCAGCCTTGTTTCGCAAGCACGTGAGCCGTGCCCGCCGCCTTTTTGCGAGGCTCGTGCTCCAGGAAGTGGCCTCCACGCTCGATGTTCCGCAGCCAGATGCCGTGGAGGAGGAGTTGATCGACTGCGGCCTGTGGGAAGCCCTCAGTGACTTTCTCCCGGACGACTGGAAGGTCTCGCTGCTCGCGTCGCCGGCGTGACGTGAGTTGGAGCCCGTGCCCGGCCTGGATAGCATCGGGGAATTGATCCCGAGACTGCGATGCCACCGCCTCCAACAGACGACACCCATTCGCCATCGAGCGACACGCTTGTGGGCACGTCGTGGGGGCGGTATCAACTCACGGCCCGCATCGGCCAGGGAGGCATGGGCACGGTTTACCTGGCGACAGACTCCAGGCTCGGCCGCGACGTGGCCATCAAGGTTCTCACGCAGCCACGTGCATCAGACAAGGTGCTTCTGGAGCGATTCTTTCGCGAGGCGAAGGCTGCCGCGAGCATCGATCACCCGCATCTCGTGACGGTCCATGAGATCGACGAACATGACGGGAACGTGTTCCTGGTGCTGGAGTATGTCCGCGGCGGAAGCGTCGGGGATCTCATCAAAGCCAAGGGGCGGCTCGACTGGCACTCTGCCACGCGGCTGGCAATCGAAGCCTGTCACGCACTCGCCGCCTGTCACGCCAGTGACATTTTCCATCGTGACATCAAGCCCACGAATCTTCTGCTTCGGGATCGGGATGCCTACGGGCTCAAGCTCTCCGATTTTGGCTTGGCCAAGTGGCGAGCCGACGCGACCACACTGACGGCCACTCGCGATGTCCTCGGTACGCCCGACTTCATGAGCCCGGAGCAGTGCCGGGCCGAGCCGGTCGATGCCCGCAGCGATATCTACTCCCTGGGCGCGACCTACTACGCGATGCTCACGGGCCGACCGCCGTTTGCAGGCGATTCGCCGATGCAGGTGATGTTTGCCCACTGCTCCACACCAGTGCCTGACCCGCGGAAACTCGCTCCCGATGTACCCGCCGGATGCCAGGCAATCGTGCGTCGCGCGATGGCCAAGGAACCCCGCAATCGCTACGCGACCGTTGACGAAATGCGCCGTGATCTTGCGCACATGCTCGACGGTGAAACGCCACGTGTGCAGCCAGTGACGCGTGTGCGCGTGCCGCCATGGTCAATGGCGTGGCTCGCTGCGGTCGCCGCTACCGTGCTCGTGGCCATCGGCCTCTGGCGGTGGACTGGGCAGGGGGTAACCGTCAAATCTTCCGCGAGCGGCGTCGCGACATCAGGGCAGGCGAACGAGGCTCCGCTCGTGGGGTTCGATGGGGATCCATCAGCAGGAAAATGGTCGTTCCGCGAGACGGCGCTTCCGCCAGGCGCCGCGCGGGGTGTGGTCGCCGACGGTGAAGTGCGGGCCCTTGCGATGTCGCCCGACCACAAGTGGCTCGTGTGGGGGGCCGGAACGAAAGGACCGCCTCTTGCGGCGGTGCGATGGCCCGAGTGCTCGAGTGTTCTCTTGGGTCAGCGAATTGCCTCCGTCGATACGGTGAACGCCCTGTGCTTCACGCCGAAGGGGCTTGTCCTCGTGGCAGCCGAGAATGTCCTGATGGCGGTGAATCTCGATACGCGCGAGTGCTGGCGACTTGCCCGAACTGGCGAGGGCACGATTCGGGCCCTTGCGGTCATCGAGCGCGATAGCTCAACGCTTGTGGCCGTCGGCATGCAGCGCTGGGATGGCAAGGGATGTGTAGACGCTTATTCCATAAAGCCTGGCTCTGAGCCGCGGCTCGTAGGCTCGCCGACTCGGATCGCCGATACTGATGCCCCAGTCAAGAGTCTCATGTTCTCATCGGACGGCCGTTGGCTCGCCGGAGGCACCGGCGCCGGCGAGGCACTCGTGTGGAGAACGACTGATTGGGGGGAGGGAGCGCGCTGCGTGGTGGCAAGCCCAGGGGCAGACCCCTCGTGGCTCGGCTACGCCCTTGCCATCTCTCCGGACTCGCAGTGGCTCCTCGCAGCGGGCGGCCCGGATGTGTTGCGGTGGCCCTTGGGCGAGCCAGGAACCCCGACCGTCGTTCGGAGGCATACGGCACCTGTGACCGCCCTTCGGTTCTCGCCTGATGGCCGCGAGCTCGCGTCAGGCGCCATCGACACAGTGCTCCTTGGCAGGTACGACAGCCCCGATGCCCCGCTTCGATCCTTTCCGCGGCATTACAGTCTTGTCACCGGGATCGTCTTCGCTGGGGCAGGCACCCTCATCTCCGCGGGCTTCGACAAGCATATCCGCATGCACTCTCTGTCTGATTGACAGCGTCCCTGAAGGCACCCGAAGTCCTCGGGACTGCGTGCATCTTCTCCCTGCAGGTGGTTCCCCAGAGTCACACTCCGCTCGGCCGCGCGTATGGGGAAATAGCGGGACGAATTCCCGCACTCACGCCATGAGGCCAGACCATGCTTCGGAAGAAAGTACTTCGCCAACCGCGTATCCACGCACTCGCCCTGGAGCGGCTCGAAGGGCGAGCCCTTTTGGCCGGGAACGTCACCACGAGCCTCGTCGGTACAACCCTCACGATTACTGGCGACGCCCAGGGCAACCAGGTTCATATCACGAGCGTGAATCCGCAGAAAATCCGCCTCGAGACCGGACAGAGCGGCACGACGTTCAACGGCCAGGCCTCGCCGGTCGAAATCCTGTTCCCCCAAAACGGCCACCTGAAGATCAAACTCAAGGGGGGCAACGACGAACTGAGCATCAACCAGGGCTGGAGCGTTCAGCCAAACGGCACCTTCATCGTCAAGTCGCTCGCCATCATGATGGGGACTGGCCAAGACGGCGTGACCATCTACGACACCCACGTCACCGGCACGACGGCCACGACCGTGAGTCTCGGTCAGGACGGCAACGCGGGTTTCAATTATCTCAACATAGCCCTCGGCTGCCAGTTTGCTGGTGCCCTGAACGTTTCCGCTACTGGCAGCCAGTCGAGCGTCAGGATCTTCGAGTCGAGCGTCGGCACGAACCTCACGATTACTCAAGGCGTCGGGCCCGATGAGGTCTGGGTTCGCAATACGCCCGTCGGCGGCAGCGCCACGGTCACGATGGGAGCGGGCGACGACTATTGCCGCCTGCACACCATCACCGCGGGCAACACCATCGCGTTCTATGGCCAACAGAACAACGACACCCTGCTCTGCGAGGACCTTGAAGCCAAGCATCTCAAGTTCTACCTGGGCGCCGGCGACAACACCGTCGAGATGGAGCGGACCGGCATCAACCCAAACATTCTCACGAACCTGCTCATCACCGCCGGCGCCGGCAACGACGACATCGACATCTTCTTTGCGCAGATCGGCACCGCGACGTTTCAGCTCGGCGACGGCAACAATACGCTTGACGGCGGCGGCCTTACCATTACCATCGCCTCCATCTACGGAGGTGCCCAGAAAGATGATGTAGCCTTCAACCTCAGTACCTTCGGCACGTTGATCGGCTATTTCTACGGCGGGAACGACACCTTCTTTACCCCCGCTGGCTTTCCGGTGAAGGCAACGGCCAAGCTCTTCCTCCTCGGCGGCGCGGGCACGAACACCCTCACGGACGACGGGCTGATGAAGCCGGTTGTGGCCTCCGCCACGACGATCAAGAACTTCACGATCGTGTGAGTCCTGGCCGGCTTCTGATCGAACGCGAGGCTCTCGGAAATTTCCAACGCGAGGTCGGACTCACGCCACGTCACTGCCAGGGCACGCGAGCGGTAAGCGGTGGAGCAGCCCAGCCGGATCGTGACGCGTGAGTTGCTCTCCCTGGCATCACCCGTGCGCGAACGAAGGACCCGATTGACGCGATGGAGGAATACCTCCACACTCGTGAGCGTCGAACGGTCTGTCCATCGAGAAACGCCATGCACGTTGAGCGGTTGAAGTATGTGATTTGGTCTGCCGACATGGATCTGGCTGTGCGGTTCTGGTGCGACACGTTCAACGGCCGACTCCTCAAACAGAACGAGGTCATTGCCGAGGTCGAGATCGCCGGTGCCGTGATCGGAATTCACTCCGGTGGCGAAGGAAAACGAACCTGGACCGGTATTAGCCTCCAGGTGGCAGACGTAATCGTCGGTGCCCGGGAGGTCAGAAATGCCGGTGGCTCGCTCGCCAAGGAACCCGAGCCCGAGAATGGCGAGCCGCCCCACCTCGCTATGTGCGCCGATCCAGATGGCAACGAGTTCATGCTGACCCGCAAGCGCGGCTGAGACGGTTTCTCCATGGGCCTCCGGCTCGAGCGGCCGATCGCCTTTCGCTCAGGAGCCGATCGTCTATCATCCACCTGCGTATCTGCCGCGTCACCGGCTTGGCCCGTCACGATCCCTGCGATTCCTCGCCTACGCCGGGCTCTCCAGTCGCTCGGCGTGATGATCGTGGCACGTGAAGTAAATCACCTGCGAATGCGCAGCGAACTGTCGAAGGATGTCAGCGGCGACGCTCATCCGCGTCGCGTCAAAATGCACGAACGGATCGTCGAGCATGATGAACCCATCGCCGTCAGCCAGATAGGCCTCAGCCATCGCCAGCCGTACGGCAAGCGCCAGTGCCCCACTGCCTCCCTGCGAGAGCCGCTCCGGGCGGAGCGACACGGCTTCCCGCACGACGCTCGCTGGCACTTGCCCGTCGAATTCGAGCGAGGCCGGGGTACCCGTAATCCGCGAGAATACGTCGGCAACTTTGGCATTAAACGCCGCCAGAGGATCGTCGCCCGAGGCTGCGGTGATTCGCTCGAGTTCCGCACGAATGCGGAGGTACGCCCGTCCCTTGGCATGTGCTCGCTCAAAGGCTCGTTTTGCACCCTCGGCTCGCTCGGCCTCGTCTTCACTGCGACGGTCGGCGAGCCGTTCGGTCACCCTCGCCAGTTCTTCGCGTTTCCCCGTGAGCTGCCTCTCGGCGGCACTGCGTTCCGCAACGGCCCCGTCGAGCGCCTCTAAAAACTCCTTCGCCGTGGCAAAGCCTTCGGGTAGCTCGGGGATCGCCTTCAGCCGTTCCACGGTCTTTTTGAGCGAACTCTGCGCTTCGAGGAGCTGCCCGCCGAGAGTGTCTGGATCGGTGTATTGCTTGGCCCATCGGGCGATCGCTTCTTCCGAGTTGCCGGCGTCGGCCTCACCACTTGCAAGCTGTTTGCCGGCCGTGGTAATTTCGGCGTCGATGACGGCAAGGTCACGGGTCGCAGGGAGCGTAGCCACCGCCTGCACCTGCTCGGCCCACTCCTCGAACGATTTTCCGAGCAGAAGTCCTTCGTAGATTTTCTTTTGCGTCGCGGCCGTGGCGACCGCCTCGCGATGTTTTTCCGCGGTGATCCGTGCTGCCTCAGGCGATGCTGTAGCGCACGCGGCGAGCTTCTCGGCGAGGTGATTCTGGTTGTTCGCCAGCGACGCGAAGATCGCGTCAACGTCGTCGGTGCCACTCTCGACCGTCAGCGTGATACCGGCAAAGCGAAGCCGCACCCGACCCTGCGCAGTGCCGTCCGCGGCTTCTGGTCCCACCGTCACGGTCTCGCCCGGCTCGCTTCCGCGTTCGACAGCAATCGCCTCGAGCTTCTCGGCCTCAATTCGCCACGACAGGGTCCGAGCCGCAAGCTGGTTCTCCGCGTGCGTGATCTCCTTCTCGAGCCGCGCGATCTCACTGAGCACATCGTCGCCAGGATGGGCAAGCTTCCCGACTTCCTTTTCCGCATCCTCCGATGCCTGCTTTGCCTGCGTGATGCGATCAAACGATGCCGCCGTCGCAGCCCCGGCCCGTCGCGTTTCGGCATCGGCACGCTCCTGCCTGAGCTTCCCGAGGTGGTCCTCGATCTCGGGTTTTCGCTTCTGCCAGGCGTCGATTTCCGCCTGGGCCTTGGGCCAGCCGCTAAACGCCTCCTTCATGGCCGCCACGCTCTGCTCGAGTCGCGGTTTTCGTTCTTCCAATTGGCCGCGCTCGGCCAGGTCGCCGCGGAGGCCGCCGTACGTCGTCACGAAGGCTTCTCGTTCGCGGATCGACTCCTCGATTGCCGCGACATCGAGGCCGACGCGGTCACACTCCTTTTCCACATCGAGGATCGCCTGATGCTCGGCCACGATCGACTGCCAGGCGTACCAGGCTGCGAGGATGTCGCCGACCTCCTTCTTCCACGGGTTCGCGATGCCCCGCTCCTGCCCGTTTTGTCGCTCGGGCCTTGCTCGCGCGTCGTCCCAGCGACTGAAGGCGGCGCGGACCTTTGCCTCGAGAAGCGTTCGGAGCTTCTGCTCGTCGACATCGGCGCCGGCACCGGCTGCCGCCCCGAGCAGGTCGCGGACGTCCCGTAGGCTGGCGGCATTCTCTTTGATGGCATCGATGGTGCGTTCGAGCTCAGCCTGCCCCGTGAAGAGGACATGCCGAAACGTCGCCTCGCTGTGCGCGAGCATGTCCGCAAGCCGCTTCTGCACGGCCTCGGGGTCAGCCAGCGACGTGGTGCCATCGCTCAGCCGGCTTGCCGAACCGGCGCCCCAACGCTTCTCGAGCGTCCATGTCGTGCCGGCATGCTCGAACGTGAGCGTGACGGCTGCGTAGTCGCCCGCGGGGAGCGGCAGCCACGGGCCTAGTGCCAGGGCCAGCCGGTTTGCGGTCAGCTTGGTGGGCGTGAAGAGCGCATGAACGATGGCCTGCCGGAGCGTCGACTTGCCGATCTCGTTCGGTCCATGCACGACCACGAGCGGCTTCGCGAGATCCCACGAGGCGTCGGCGAACCGGCCGAACGGAAAGAGCCTGACGCTCGTAAGCCTCATGCCTTCGACGCCTCCTCGATGAGCTCGTGCGCCAGGGTCGCGGCTTCGGGATGGGCTCCGTCGGCCAGGAGTGCGGTGATGAGCCGTTGGGCCAGCCCACCGCTGCGATACGTCGCGGCGACCTTCGCGGCATCGATTCGATCGTGGATGAAGCCCTCATGGCTCACATGCAGAAACGCCTCGTCCAGGCTTCCGATGCCTTCGTCGAGCGCCGCCCGCTCGTCTCGTGCAAGCCGCCCGGAGAGCTGGAGGTCGAGAATCGTGGCTGGCGCTTCGAGTGATCGGCAGTCGGCGAGGAGCGTCGTGATATCGTCGGCCGTGAGCAGTTCGCGTTCGATGCGGGTGAACCGGATGCGGCCCGGCGAGAGTCGCTCATACCGCGTGACCTGATTCCCTTCGCACTCGATCCACCAGGCAGAGCCGGCGTGACGGCATCGAATGGAGTCGGGCGTGTGGGTGCCGGCCATGAAGTAGGGCGACTGCGTGCCCGACTCCGTCGTGGGAAAGGGCACATGAATATGGCCGAGCAGCCAGGTGGCGACCTCGGCCGATTCGAGGGCCTCAGGGCTCATGTTGAAGTACTGATCGGCCGCGTCGAGGCCGAGGCCTGTTACGTTGCCGTGGGCGATCCCGATCCGCAGGCCGTCGGCATGATCACGGGCTGCGGCTGCGACCCAGCCGATGGTCGGTTCCCGGCCGGTTTTTGAAGGGCACGGACAGGGAAAGAAGTGCACCGTTTGGCCGTCGATATCATACGACTTCACGGCAGGGGTCGTGAGCAAATCGATGTGCGATGCCGTGGACGCCGCATCGTGAAACCGCTTCCAGACCTCGGTCTCTGGCCCGGTGAAGGAATCGTGGTTACCCGGCACGACGATCACCGCCGTGCCTGTAAAGCCACTCAAGAGCGCGACCGACTTGGTGATGTCGTCTGCCTTCACCTGCATCGAATCAAAGAGATCACCCGCGACCACGAAGAAGTCGGCCCCGCGGGCGTTGGCCGTTTCGATAAGCCGGTCGAGCGCCGCAAACCGTTCGGCGATGAGCCGCGAGCGGACTCCTGCCGCGGCCTGGTATGCCTTGAAAGGCATACCAACATGGTTGTCGGCGGTGTGAACGATTCGAATCGGCATGGGCGACGTCCTTCAGCGGGGCGTAGCCAGCCTGGCCTCTTCGCGATCTTCTTCCGCACGCCCGACTGAAGAAGTTTATCGAATCGTCCCAGTCCCGGCGATCTTCGGCTGCAACCTCTTCATCCCGATAGAACCCGCACGCATTCCGCGATCACCCGCAGGTCATCCACCTGATCGGGGTTTATCCAGATTGAGCGAAAGTCCTTGTTCCGCGGCACAAGTTGGATGGCCGTGTGTCGCCACGATGAGCTGTCATCAGATTCCGAATCCTCAACCTTGAGTGAACGATATTCCTTCACCGTGTACGACGTGTCGATGCGAAGCCTCCGTGGGAAGGCCTCGCTTTCGCCGGCGATCCCCGCGTCTCCGCGAAGGTATGCGAGGCCAGGTGCCGCCCGCTCGATGAGGGTCGGTGCGGGAATGAGGCGACCCTTTTCGAGAAGGAAGAGCACATCCTGTCGCGACTTGAGCCGTACATACTTCTCGATGTACCGGCAGAGCGCGTCGGCATAGTCGGCAAGGAAGAGATGCGTGTCGTCGATGATGTGGCAATAGCGGGGATCTTCCAGCGGCTCCGGCCGGCGGCGGAGATGTGGTATTCGATCGCCACCTGCACCTCGTCGTCGATGGCGGCTCGGCGAAGCGCCCCGGAGAAGCGGGCATATTCATCAGCCCACACATCGCGATCCGCCGGCACGCCTCCGGTTTGCTTGGCAAAACCATCGACCAACTTTCGCTCGAGCCGGTTGAGATCGACGTCCTCGAGAAACCGCCGCCTCGTCTCGGCGTAGATGATCACGGCTCGCGGAGCTCCGTGTACTTGCGGGCATTGCCGCGGGCGAGGGCGACAGGATACTTCTGCTCGTTCGCCGCGAGTTTGTCGGTGATCGCCTGGCCGACATCGATGTCGAGCCGATCGGCGAGCAGAAGGGCGAAGAGGAAGATGTCGGCCACTTCCTCAACGACGGCGTCCCGCTTCGGGCCGGCCTTGAGGTCCGTGTCAATCTCTTTGTCGCTCTTCCAGAGGAAACACTCCTGGAGCTCCGCGGCCTCAATGGCGATCGCGGCGGCGAGGTTTTTTGGAGTGTGAAACTGCGACCAGTCGCGGGCGTCGCGGAACCGGCGAGCCTCGTCGAGGAGGGGCCGCCACGTATCAAGCTTCTTGCTGGCTTGCAGGCGGGGTTTTGTGAGCTTTGGCATGGGTGAAATGTACCGCCCGAACAGGCATTCGCAGCCATCAAGCCTTCACAAAAAACGTGGAAACTACCCCCGGCAGGGATCGAACCTGCGACCTACGGTTTAGGAAACCGTCGCTCTATCCACTGAGCTACGAGGGCGTGCGGGCGAAGCCGAGAAAATCTCGCTTTCGCCGGGCTGATTCTAACCGCCCGCGACATCGACGCGACTGGCCTTATCATGGGGCCGAAGCGGCACGTTTGGCCGCAGTGGCTCGCACAAGCCCGTCAGCCACTACCCACCCCCACCCAACACTCACCGTGGAGAACTCGCTCGTGGCACGCGCCGCACTCGCCCTCGAAGACGGAACGGTCTATTTCGGCGAATCCTTCGGAGCCGCCGGCACCGTCTCCGGTGAGGTCTGCTTCAATACGTCGATGACCGGATACCAGGAGATCCTCACCGATCCCTCCTACCGCGGCCAGATTCTCACGATGACCGCGCCGCAGATCGGCAACTACGGCGTCAACCCAGACGACGTCGAAAGCAGCGGCCTCCAGATGGCGGGCTTCATTGTCCGCGAAGCCAGCCGCATTACGAGCAACTTTACAGCGACCGGCACGCTCGGCGACTACCTGGCCAAGGCAGGCGTTGTCGGCCTCGCCGGCATCGACACGCGATCGCTCGTTCGTCGCCTCCGCCTCCGCGGCGCGATGACTGGTGTTGTGTCGAGCGAAGTGCTCGACGCGGCCAAGCTCGTCGCGCTTGCCCGCAAGGCACCACCGCTCGTCGGCCGCGATCTCGTGGGCGAAGTGATGCCCGAGCACGCGAGCCACTGGACCGAACAGCTCGACGCCTGGGCCACGCCCATGCAGCAACCATCCGAAGGGGGCGTGTTTCCTGCGGCACCGGCAGCGTTCGCCCGCAAGCGGGTGGTCGCCCTCGACTACGGGATGAAGTGGAACATCGCTCGCCACCTCGCAAGCATCGGCTGTGATGTGACCGTGCTCCCTGGCCGCGCAACCGCCGAAGAGGTTATGGCCCACAAGCCCGACGGCGTGTTTCTGTCGAACGGCCCCGGTGACCCCGAGGTGCTCGGCTACTGTGTGGAAACGGTCCGCGGGCTGCTCGGCAAGGTGCCGATGTTTGGCATCTGCCTCGGGCATCAACTTCTCGCCCTCGCCTGCGGCGCAAAAACCTTCAAGCTCAAGTTTGGTCACCGCGGCGCCAACCAGCCGGTCATGGATCTCGTCACAGGCAAGGTCGAGATCACGTCGCAGAACCATGGCTTCGCTGTGGATGAAGACACTCTCCCTGCCGAACTCGAAGTGACGCACCGCAACCTGAACGACGGCACCATCGAAGGCATTCGGCACCGCTCGATGCCAGCCGCGAGCGTGCAGTACCACCCCGAAGCCGCCGCCGGCCCGCACGACTCGGCCTACCTCTTCGGCCGGTTTCGCGGGATGCTGGCGTAGTCCCATCTGGCAAAACCGCGGGCATTTCGCCTGTTTCGGCGACTCCACGCCGCGGGCAGCACAATCGGCACAACCCTTGAATCCTGCTTGGCTTGCGCATAGTCACAGCGATTAGCGCCGGCTGGCTCAACCGGAATTTTTTGACATCTCCTCAGAATAAGCCAAGTTTTGAGTGGAGCCGCAGCCCTGCAGCTCCCCGCCGACCCCACCGGCGGCCCGTCTGATTTCGCCTTCCGAGGAGCTCTTCTCATGATCCGCGTGTCTTTCCTATCCGCGTTCGCCGCGGCTGCCTTCCTGCTCTCAGCCGCGTCGGCCGAGGCTGGCCTCCGTCATCGTCACGTTGAACCAAGCTGTGGCTGCGAGCCGAGTTGTGGATGCGTTGAGCCCGGCTGCACTGCGTTCGAGCCGGTCTGCTGTGCTGAGCCCACATGCTGTGCAGCGCCCTGCTGCCCACAGCCATGCATCACGTATTCCCACAAGCATGCCCATCGGCATAAGAAGTGCCACAGCGGCTGCTGCCCTGAGCCGATGTACGAGACGGTCCTCATGGCGACGAGCCCCGAGACCTGCTGCACGGTTGCCGTTCCGGTCTGCCTGCCGATGTGCTGCCAGGGCTGCCCATGCGAGTCGTCGCGGTGCACGCTCTTCGGCTGCGGTCAGGTGCGGTACGACTACTGCTGCGGTATCTCGGTGATCGTTCGCTTCCAGAAGTGCGGTGACGTTCACGTGACGTACGTCGGCTTCTGACTTCAAGGCTGCGGGGGCATCCATGCCCCCGCAGCCTTGCCGGGCCTCCGCCGGAACGGCGTCGCCGGCGCGACATTTCTCGCGAGGCTACCAATCGACCGCGACCTTGGCGATCGCTTTGAGTACCGGCCCGGCTCCCGCAAGTGGAGCGTGCGCGTCCTGCGGAAAAAAGATCGTGAACTGACCCGGATGTACGGGAAACCACGTTCGTGCTGGACTGGTCAGAAACCCGATGTCGCGGTCGCGATCGAAGCTGACCTCTCGGGCAGACTCGTCGGTGAGAGGGGCCCAACCCATCTCCTCGTTACCCGCCAACACGCATTGGATGTCGATGAACCGCCGATGGAATTCGAGCGGCGAGTCGGCGTGGGTACGTCCCTGACCTCGCTCGATGATGATCCATAGTCGATCGGGCTCGAGAACATATTTTCCCGGAGCCGGCGGCGTTTCCCAGGCCTTGCACAAAGAGCCGAAAGCCGTAGCGAATCCCGGGTGAACCGAATGCCAGCGGTGGGAGAACTCGAGCGCATCCAAAATCATGAAGATCGATCCACGGGCAAGTGGGTGGACCGCTCAGTCCATGGTCGTAAACGGTGATGCGGGCAAGCCTTCCTTGTTGTAGAGGTTGGCCTTGGCCGGGTTCGACTGGTAGGCATACCGCACCGCGGTCGGCGCGGTGACTCCCTCGCTCCAGACAAGCACGTCGTTTTTGTCGATCGTCGCCTTGGCCCAGTGCCACTTGCCGTCCTTGTCGCGGATCGAAAACTCCGCGAGCTCCCCGTCCTTCACCTCGTCCGTCGGAGCCGTGCCGGTCTTGCGGCCAACCATCAGCCCGCCTCCGACATGATCGAAGCTCACTCGCACCTTGTTGTCTTCGATCGCGTGCGACTTGTAGAGCGGCCCGGAGTAGACAAGTGTCTTGCCGTAATCCTTGGCCAGCGCCCAAAGGGCGAGCCGCTTGCCGACATCCTGCTTGTTCGGCGGATGGATGTTGCCGGCCGTGCCAATGTCGATGATCACCGCCATGCCGGTCTTGGGAACCCGCAGCGCCCGACGCTGCCCCTCACGCACAGGGCCCCAGCCGCCGCCGGCAGGGTCGTCACTGGGCTGCTGAAAGTTGGCAAGCTGCACCCAGTAAAACGACAAATCGTCGTTCTTGAAGACACTTCGCCAGCCCTTGACGAGCGCTTCCTTCAAGAAGTCGTACTTCAGGCCGTCGCCGGCGTTGGACTCCCCCTGGTACCAAATCGCGCCGCGCATGCTCAGAGGCGCGAGTCCGGCGACCATGCCGTTGTAGATCCGCGTCGCACCGGCTGGCGTGGCAAGGCTCAACGCTGGGGCCGTGCCAATCGCGCCCCCCTTCGCGAGCGTTTGCTTCGACGCGATAAGCCATTCCTCGACCTGCTGCACATACGCCTCGCGGGCGGCCTTGCCTGCAGGCGTCTTAGGGTCGATTTTTTTCACGGCGGCATTGAGGTCGGCAAGCTGAGACACCGCCTCGAACCCCGCAGGCGGAGTGAACGGCTCGATCTTCCGGCCGCCCCAGTTCGCGCCGACCAGTCCGATCGGCACCTTCAGTTCTTCATAAAGCTCCCGGCCGAAGAAGTAACCGACGGCACTAAAAGTCTCGACGGTCTTGGGCGAACACACGAGCCACTGGCTCTTCTGTGCATCGACCTGCGGCGTGTCTTGCTCGAGGTGCTGAGGCACATCGAACATGCGGATCATCGGGTAGTCGGCCGCGGCAATCTCCTTCTTCGCGTCGCCCGATGCCTTCACCGACCACTCCATGTTCGACTGGCCCGAGCAGATCCAGACTTCCCCCATCAGGATGTCTTTGAGTTCGACAGACCCGCCATCGCCCTTCGCAGATAACTTCATCGGCGTGCCGTCGGCCTCGAGCGGGTCCATCGCGACGAGCCATTTCCCGTCTGCGGCCGCGGTCGCCTGGCCAGTGACGCTCTTCGAGTCGCCCGCAAGTGTGACGGTGACCTGCTGCCCCGGGGTCGCCCAGCCCCAGATGCGGATCGGCAGCTGCTGCTGGAGCACCATATGGTTGGTGAAGACGTTCGCGAGTTTCAGTTCGGCGCGGGCGGCCGTGGCAGCGAGCAGGAGGACGGCAAAGAGAGTGGTACGCCAGAGAGTCATGAATCGCTCCTTGGAAGTGGGCTCGGGTCGAAGGACAGAATACCCGAGGGCCGGCGACATTTCCGCATATGCCACTGGGCCGAGGCCCGCGACCATGGCGGGTCAGCGATCAACAACGTTAAAATGAGCCTGGAGTGCCACGCCGTTTGGATTAGCCTTAGGGGATGGACCGCACCCGCTACGACGCGTTTGTCTCGACGTTCTTCGACTGTGATCCCAAAGTGGTCACCGGCATCTTCCAGGAATTTCTTGATGCCCTGAAGGCCGAGTCGTCGCTCCCCCCGGGGCACTACCTCAGCCAAAACTACGAGACCGCCCAGGCGAATCCCGAGATCCACCTGCTGCCGGGTAACCTCAAAGACGCCCGCGACGCGGTGTTTCCGTACTTCTGGGGCACTGACGGCTGGAGCAGCCCGCTGCACCTCGAGAATGTTCGCGGGCCGGCCAACTACGCGAGCCTCATCGGGGCCATCGCGTGCCTGCTCAAAAACCCGAACCTCTGCACCGACTCCTACAGCCAGCGGTCGAACGAGCTTGAGGTCAAGGCGGTCACGGCCCTGGCCAATCTCGTCTTCTATCACACCGTCGACCCATGGGGCGTGTTCACCATGGGCGGCTCCATCTCCAACATGTACGCCGGAAAGATCGGTATCGAGAAGGTGGTGCCAGGAGCGATGCGGATCGGACTGGGTGGCGTTCGTGTGGCAGGCATTTGCAGCGAGGCGGCTCACTACTGCGCCGCAACGGTGGCCGGCTGGCTCGGCATCGGCACCGACAATCTGCACGCCGTTCCCACTGACCGCACTATGGCCATGCGGCTCGACCTCCTCGCTGAAAAGCTCGATGAGCTTTACTGTCGTGGCGACGCCGTGGCGTATGTCATTGGCACCTTCGGCAGCACCGATGCCAGTGGGGTGGATGACCTCGCTGGCATCCGCCAGGTGATCGACGCAAAGGCCCAGCAATACGGTCGCCCCTGCCCGCAGCTCCACGCCGACGCCGCAGTGGGCTGGGGCCTCTGCTTCCTCAACGAATACGACACGACGGCGAACCCGTTCCACGTGAACGCCGACACGCTGCCGGCGATCGAGAAGGCCAAGGCGCTCTGTCAGGGCTTGCGGGTGGCCGACAGCGTGACCATCGACTTTCACAAGACTGGCCGAGGGCATTACCCGAGCTCAGCGTTTCTCGTGAACCAGCGGAGCGACCTGCGGTGCCTCGCCCGCACCACCGCCGCCATGCCCTATTTTTCAGATGCCATCGACCGCCGCGACCCGGCCCTCTTTACCCTGGAAACATCTCGCCCGGCGCTCGGCCCCTACATCGTGATGGCCTCGCTCGACGGCATTGGCCTGCACGGGTGGCAGATGCTCATGGCCCGAAGCCTGGAGCTCGCGGATTACCTGAAGTCAAGGCTCGACAAGCTCGACTCCTGCGCGGTGCTCAATGCCGACACGGTCGGTCCGACCGTCGTCTGGTGGGTGTTGCCCAAGGGTCGCAACGCGAAGCAGATCTACGCCGATCTCGAAGCTGGAAGGCTCTCGCCCGACGACGTGCAGCGGTACACCGCCGAGGTCCGGCGACTCTTCAACAAGCGGGAGTATGCGATGGATCCCGCCATCGACGCCCGACTGAGCTATACGACCGACATCGGCTACCGCCCGCACGGCCACCACGTGCCCGCCTGGAAGTGCGCGTTCTTCAACCCAAAGACCGACGAAGCCATCCTCGACCGGCTCATCAGCAGCATCGAAGATCTCTGATCCATCGCCGCTCTTTCGCCCGGCCAACAGCAGGGCGGCGATGCCAGGCTGGGACGGTGCCCGCCGAACGCACACCTACCGATCGCCGCGGCGGAGCCTCGTGAAGAGGCTGCGATAGTCGCTCGGGCGGACGCTGAAGACCGGGGATGCGGCCTCGCTGCTTCCCTCATGCACGTCTTCTTCGATCACCACCATGTCGGCGTCGTCCATGTCGCCCTCGTCGGCTATCGTCATGCTCACGGACGATTCGGCGTCATCGCTCGACGTGACACTTTCCTCGTGATGCGTCGCGACGGCTTCGGCATGCTGCGCCATCGTCGGCCGGTCGGCTGTGTCACACCCAATCGACGCAAGCACCCGGCCCATCGACTGCCCCTCACGGCTGTTCACGTGGCGGCGCCCGTGGAAATCATCCGGACCGTTCATCACGTACCGTTCGACCACCCGCTCCTCGTCGGCGAAGAGCTCCTCAAAGGGATCACTCGACGAGCCAAACACCAGCTCGACGTCGGGGCCGCTCCACGGGTCGGCAGGCTCGGCTTCCACAAGCCGGTGCAATTCGGCCACAGGCTCGTCACCTGCACCAAACTCGATTACGCCAAGGCCATTACCACCACCGAAGTCGTCGTCGAAGGCCACCGTGGTCGATTCGTCGTCCCGCGTGGACGTGGTGGCAATTGGCTCGAGCCCGGCCGGTGCTGGGAGCCGCTGGATCTCGCACCATGCCGTGGCAATGTCGGCCGGTGTGACCAGCCGGTTCGACTCGGCCACGAGCACTAGGGCCTGGTCGCAGAGTTGATTGACAAGTCGCGGGACCCCTTCGGTCGCACGGTAGACCGCGTCGTCCGACCCCGCTTCAAAAAGCTTGTCCCACGTGAGACCAGCCGCTGCGACTTGACTCCGCAGGTAGGCAAGTGTCTCGGTGTGGTCGAGCGACTCGAGATATCCCCGCACGGCGATCCGCTGCGCGAGACTTGCCATGCGAGAGGCACCGAGCATCTCGTCAAGACGCAGTGTGCCCGCGAGCACGATGTGAACAGCCGGCATCGGCGTGGGAATGTTGGTGAGGAGTCGCAACTCCTCGATGAGTCGCGTGGGGAGCGTGTGGGCTTCGTCCACGAGAATCACAAGACCGCTGCCGGTCGCCGCGAGACCACGGATTCGCTCGACCACAGCGATCCGAAGGTCGGTCTCGTCGATGCCTTTATAAGGTTCGCCGATCGCGGCGAGGATCGACTGCCAGAGGGCACGCCTCGTACAGATGCTCGCGCCTGTCAAAAGCGCCACATCAAAATCGTCGCGGACCTGCTCAGTGAGCTTGAGCAGGAGAAGCGACTTGCCGGTGCCCGGCTGGCCGACGACGAGCCCGACGCCCTCAGCCCGACGGATGCACCGCTCGAGGCCCTTGAGGGCGGCGTCGATGACCGCGGCCGGGTGGTAAAACTGCGTCCGCGGAGAGGCCATGAAGGGACGGCTCGAAGGGTGCCTGCTGGGGACGTGCATTGCGGGTGTCGCCAAGGAGGGGAGCGGCCGCACACGGGGGCCGGACAAGATGTGGTTTCGACCAATGACGACCGGTTCCTACACCGGGGCATGCTGCCGTAGACTCTTCTGGTCCGGAAAGACGCTCCAAACTGCGCGGTCACGCCGAATGCGCGGGCGACACATGGAATCGCCCGTGGCCCCTCGTCCCCCAAACACCCCGACCTCGCTCAATGGCCACGCCGCTGTTTCACGTGAAGATCTGTGGCGTGACAAGCGTCACCGATGCTCGGCTCGCCGTCGATGCCGGTGCCGATGCCGTAGGGTTCAACTTTGTGGAGGGGTCGCTTCGAGAGGTCACGGCGGCCGAGGCCCGCCGGGCTATCGCGATCCTGCCGTACGATGTTCTCGCCGTGGGCGTCTTCGCTGGAATGCCAGCCGACGAGATTCTCGCGATCGCCAAGAAGGTCAAGCTCCGTGCGATCCAGCTCCACGGGCACCTCGACGGGGATGGCCCGGCGGTTGATCCGCCATCGCGATGCGCCGAACTCGTGGGGCTTTCTGTCATCCGCGCCGTGCGTATGGCAAAAGACGGCCTTGCTGCGGCGCGAGCCTGGATTGCTGCGGCCCGTGCCGCGGGCCGTGGACCAGACATGCTCATCGTGGATGCTTCCGTTGCAAGCACGGCACTCGGGGGAACCCTCGGTGGCACTGGAAGCCTGGTCGATTGGAAGGCCCTCAGCCGCGAGCCCCCGCTTGATATTCCGCTGGCACTTGCCGGCGGCCTCACGCCAGACAATGTGGCCGAGGCCATTGCCGAAACGGGCGTCCAGGCGGTCGATACGGCAAGCGGGGTCGAAGCGTTTCCTCGCATGAAAGACACCGCCAAAGTCGTGGCGTTTGTCGATGCCGCCAGGGCCGCTCTGGGCGTGTAGCGCCAAAGGGTGTGCGAATCGGGTCTGGCCGCTAAGATACGGCCGTTCGCAGGGACCGAGCCATGGCCGGCCAGGGCCACCCCGCCGAGCCCACATTTTCAGATTTTTGTCCCGTTACCAGGAGGTCTCCCTTGTCGCACGTCGAAACCCGTCTTCCTTATAAGGTCGCTGACCTCTCCCTCGCCGATTGGGGCCGCAAAGAGATTCAGCTCGCCGAAAACGAAATGCCAGGCCTCATGGCCCTTCGTGAGAAGTATGGTCGCTCGAAGCCGCTGGCCGGTGCCCGCATCGCCGGCTGCCTCCACATGACGATCCAGACGGCCGTCCTCATCGAGACCCTCCAAGAGCTTGGAGCCGAAGTCACCTGGAGTAGCTGCAATATCTTCTCGACCCAGGACCATGCCGCGGCGGCGATCGCCAAGGCCGGCGTGCCTGTATACGCCTGGAAGGGCATGACAAACGAGGAGTTTGATTGGTGCATCGAGCAGACGCTGTTCTTCCCAGACGGCGAGCCGCTCAACATGATTCTCGACGACGGTGGCGACCTCACCGCGATGGTGCACCAGAAGTATCCAGAGCTCATCAGCGGCATCCGAGGCCTCTCCGAGGAGACGACCACGGGCGTTCACCGGCTCTACCAGATGCATGAGGCCGGTGAGCTCAAGCTCCCGTCAATCAACGTCAATGACTCCTGCACGAAGAGCAAGTTTGACAACCTCTACGGCTGCCGCGAGAGCCTTGCCGACGGCATCAAGCGGGCCACCGACGTGATGGTCGCCGGCAAGGTGGTTGTCGTCGCCGGCTACGGCGACGTCGGCAAGGGCTGTGCCCACGCGATGAAGGCGCTCGGGGCTCGGGTGATCGTGACCGAGATCGATCCGATCAACGCCCTCCAGGCAGTGATGGAAGGCTACGAGGTCACCAGGATGGAAGAGGCTGCTCCCCGCGGCCAGATCTTCGTGACAGCCACGGGCTGCCGCGACATCATCCGGGGCGAGCACCTTTCCGTGATGCCGAATGACGCGATCGTCTGCAACATCGGCCACTTTGACCTCGAGATCGATGTCGCCTGGCTTGAGAACACCAAGGGCGTCAAGAAGGTCGAAATCAAGCCCCAGGTAGACCGCTACACGCTGCCGTCTGGCAACTCGGTCCTCGTGCTTGCGGAAGGACGGCTAGTGAACCTCGGCTGTGCCACGGGGCATCCGTCATTTGTGATGAGCACGAGCTTCACGAACCAGGTTCTCGCCCAGCTTGCCCTGTGGACGGAGACCGAGAAGTATGAGATCGGGGTCCACCTCCTTCCCAAGAAGCTCGACGAGGAAGTGGCTCGGCTGCACCTCGAGAAGCTGGGAGTGAAGCTGACCAAACTCACCCCCGAGCAGGCGGCGTACATCCACGTGCCCGTCGAGGGGCCGTTCAAGCCCGAGTACTACCGCTACTGAGTTGAGTTTCACGACCGGCGGGCTGTCGAGAGAGCGGAGTCCTGAATGTCCGGAGGGCCATAGGCAGCTTGCCGGTCGATTGTCCCGATCGAAAGCTGGGCATCGCGAAGACCTGGTTGATTGAGGCCGATAGGCCGAGTTGTTTCCCGTGAAACAGGATTTGCGTTCGTCGGGTCATCCATGGCCCCGGCGGTCCTACCGCCCCTCCGGGCTCCCGTGCTCGTAGCGAACGTCCGGCGATGTGGCACGGGCAACACCGAGCCACTGAAGACTGAGCCTCAAATGCCCCGGCTGCGCACCTGGTTCCACGTGAAACAGGGAGGCCTGCGTAGGCCAGCGACCATGGGCAAGCCGTGCGGTTTCACGTGAAACTTCGGCCGCGACCTTGAGCAGTGTGCGGGGCAGGACGCGGTCGCGAGCGCAACGTATCGATCGTGCCCGATGTGGCCGATACACCGAAAGTGCCGGACGTGCCTCGGCGACCGTGGGGAAGGATTCTGCGCGTGGGAAGGATTCTTTGCGTGGCCAATCAGAAAGGCGGCGTCGGCAAGACGACCACCGCCTGCAATGTCGCCGCGGGACTCGCCCACGGGGGCCAGAGGACCCTCTTGGTCGACCTCGATCCCCAGTGCAACGCGACCACCGCGTTCGGCGTTGCCCCGGCCGCCACCCATCCGCTCGTGTCGGAGTCGCCGCTCCACGAGTCGATCGTTGAGACATTGCTGCCAGGGCTCTTCGTGCTGCCAGGAAGCCGGAGCGTTCGCGATGTCGAGCGGATCGCCGCACTTGCCCAACAAGGCTCGGCCATCCTCGAGGGGCACCTCTCCCGCGGGCTTGCCGCCTGGGACTACTGCCTCATCGACTGCCCCCCTTCGGCCGGCGAGCTCACTCGGGCGGCCCTCGCTGGCAGCACCGAGGTGCTCATGCCAATCCAGTGCGAATACTTCGCGCTCGAGGGCCTCACGCAAATGATCGAGGTGATTCGCGACGTGATGCAGGAGCGGCCGGGCCGGCTCTCCTTCAGTGGCATCGTGCTGACGATGCACGACGCGTCGCTCGAACTGACGGCCGAAGTCGAGGCCGAGGTGCGAGACTTCTTCGGGGAGATCGTGTTCGACACGGTCGTGCCCCGCGATGTGGCTGTGTCGGAGGCCCCGAGCCACGGCCAGAGTGTATTGGACTACGCGCCGCGCTCACAGGGAGCGCGGGCCTATACAGAGCTTGTGATGGAGGTGCGTGACTGTGAGTAAGGAACGACGACTCGGACGCGGACTCGAAGCCCTCCTCGGACGCGCTGGGATCGATCCCGCCGCGCCAGCTCCCGTCACGGACGGCTCCGCGGCTGTCGCCAAGCAGCCGGCTCCGCGGTCTGGCTTGGGCACCGGCGCGGCCCGGCTCATGCTCCATGCCGCCGAGGAGATTGAGGAGGCCGCTGCTTCGGTTCCCATGAGCGACGTCACGATCGCGCTGGTCGACCCGAATCCGTGGCAGCCGCGGAGCGTGCTTGGCGACACCGATCTGGCGGAACTTGCCGACAGTATCCGCGAGCATGGGCTCGTGCAGCCGATCGTCGTGCGGGCACGCGGTGACCGCTATCAATTGATTGCCGGCCAGAGGCGGCTCGCGGCGGCGCGAAAGCTCGGCTGGGAGCGAGTGCCCGCGCGGGTACTCGATGTCGAGGATCGGCAGATGGCGGAGATCGCCATCGTCGAAAACCTTCAGCGCCGTGACCTCGACGCGCTCGAGAAGGCAGCAAGCTTCAAGCAGTATCTCGCCACGTGGGGCTGTACCCAGGAAGAGCTTGCAAAGCGACTCTCCATTGATCGATCGCATGTCGCAAACCTGATTCGGCTTCTCGAGCTGCCGAGTTCGGTGCAGCAAAAACTCCGCGAGGGAAAGCTCTCGATGGGACATGCCCGGGCGCTTCTGCCGCTTGGTGATGAGGACGAGCAGGTTCGTCTCGCGGATCGCGTGGCAGCCGAGGGGCTTTCGGTGCGGGCGGTCGAGTCGGAGATCCAGGAGATTCTCAGGCGGGATGAAGCCGACGATACGGATAGTGACGAAAGCGACGGCCACACTGCCAACGGCGGGATGGCTGCCCCCGCGATGGGAACTGCCACGGCCACGGCACCTCGCCGCAAACCAGGCCGGCCAGCCACGCGGCGGTCGAGCCAGGTGGCTTCCGTGGAATCCGAACTTCGGCAGGCGCTCGGCGTGAAGGTCGTGGTCCATGCCAACGGCAAGGGTGCCGGCCGAATCGTGATCCCGTTTGCGAATCTCGACGAATTCCAGCGTCTCCTCGAGCACATCACCGACTGACCCTGACACCGGCGGCGGACGTGGTACACTCTGGCACGCTCGGGGCGTAGCGCAGTTGGTAGCGCGCCTGGTTTGGGACCAGGAGGTCGTGAGTTCGAACCCCACCGCCCCGACTTGATTGAAAAGACTATAGTTCAAGGTAGTTGGATACCCACCGACGGTCGGTGGTGCCCATCGGGAATCCAAAGTTATCCGGTCAATTAATCCGGTCAGACCGGATTAATGGCTGGAGACCCGATTTCCGGAGGGCATCATGCCACGTCGTCCCAAGGGTTCTGTTCCCTCGCTCCAACACCACAAGCCCAGCGGTCGAGCCCGCGTGACCATCAACGGTCGCGATCACTGGCTCGGAAAATGGGGCTCCCCTGAAGCTCAACTTTCCTATCAGCGGCTCGTCGCAGAGTTTCTCGCCAACGGTCATGTCCTGCCGCACACAGCCACGGCGGTTCAGAGTCAGCTACCACAGGTGGGTTCAGAGGTCATGGCTGGGGCACTTGCCGATCCAGCCATCCCAGAAAGCCTCACCGTGGTCGAACTGGTGACGATGTACCTCCATCACTGCCAAAGCTACTACAGGGGTCCAGACGGCAAGCTCACGACTACCTACGACAACGCCCTCCAAGCGGCGCGGGCACTCCGGCTTTTCGACGATACGCCTGCTGCTTCGTTTGGACCCAAGAAGCTTGGAATGATCCGGGACTCCGAAGCTGCCAACAAACGTCCCCGCGTTGGTTGCAATTCCCTCATCACAGTCATTCGACGGGTGTTCAAATGGGCCGAGTCACAGGAGTTGGTCCCTCGTGGAACGCACAATTCGCTGAAGACCGTCGAACCTCTCAGGCGTGGTCGGACGAGCGCTCCAGAACTGCCGCCGGTCAAACCTGTCGGTGATGAAGTCGTCGACATGACGCTCCCATACCTTCCGGAGATCGTCGCGGACATGGTGCGGCTCCAGCGGCTTACGGGAGCACGCCCCGGTGAGGTGTGTCGTCTGCGGCCC
>JBGTGN010000021.1:0-3330 GCA_041746715.1 Pirellulales bacterium
GCTCGGCACCGACCTGCTCGTGCTCTGGCCGGCCCGCGAAGGCACGGCGGTGCGCGAAAGCAAAGATCCCATCCAGGCCTCAGGGCAGTTACTCGAGGCGATCGATGCCATCCTCGCCGCCTCCCCGACGATCCGGATCGCGATCGAGCCCAAGCCCAACGAACCTGTTGATCATTCCTTTCTGCCCACGATCGGCCACGCGATGGCGCTCGGTGCCCGCTCCGCTGACCCGAAGCGTGTCGGTGTGTTGATCGAGAGCGCCCATGCGATCCTTGCCGGGCTCGACCCGTCGGTCGAGATGGGCTTCGCACTGGCCGCCGGCAAGCTCTGGAGCGTGCACTTGAATGATCAGAACGGCCTGAAGTTCGATCAGGACAAAGTCTTTGGCGCGGCCAATCTGCGCGGCGCCTTTGACCAGGTTCGTGTCTTGGAGGCGGCTGGCTACGCCGACTCAGGTGCGTTCGTGGGCTTTGATGTGAAGGCCCAGCGCACGCAGGCTGCCGGGGCTGCGACTGCCCATCTCGCCACGAGCAAGGCGGTGTTCCTGCGAATGGTTGAAAAGGTGCGATCGTTTCCGGAAACGACTGCTGCGGAATGCATTGCACGACGCGATTACGAGGCCCTCGAACGGATCGTGCTCGAGCATCTGTTGGGCTGTTAGGTTAGGCGGATGGAAGGACCAGAGGCAGATCGAGCCGTACCACGGGCTGACGGCCCCGTCCGCCCGCTCGTGGCCGTGATCCTCGACGCAGCCCGCCCCTACGACCGCGTCATCATCGGTGGGGTGGCCCAGTATGTCCGCGAGCACGATCCCTGGAGCCTGTACGTCGAGGAAGAGTCGCTTCAGAAACTCCCTGACCTCCGCCGCTGGCATGGGCAGGGCATCATCGCAAGCTTTGACGATCCCGATGTCGCGAAGGCCATCGAGGGACTGTCGCTACCGATCGTCGGTGTCGGGGGCGGCTCCGGGTGGTACGACCCCGCTTCTGGAATTCCATACATCTACACCGACAATGCGGTGATCGGTCGGCTCGGTGCCGAGCATCTCCTGGCCTGCGGCTTCGAGCGACTTGCCTTCTACGGCTACCCACCGACGCGCATCAATGGTTGGTCAGCCGAGCGAGCCGCGTCATTCACCGCCACCTGCCGCGAAGCCGGCCGAGCGTGCGAAGTGTTCACCGGCCGCCATGCGACGGCGCGGCGGTGGGAAGAGTTGCAACGCGAGCTCACAGCATGGCTTCTTTCGCTCCCCAAGCCGATCGGCATCATGGCCTGCAACGACGTTCGAGCCCGGCACGTGCTGGAGGCCTGCCGCACGCTGGGCTTGAGCGTACCCGGCGACGTTGCGGTGCTCGGCGTGGACAACGACGAGGTGATGTGCGAGCTCACCGATCCACCACTGTCGAGCGTCGATCAGTCGGCACGCTTGGTCGGATACGAGGCGGCGGCCGTGCTCGACCAGTTGATGCGTGCGAAGGCCACGGGTGACCAGGCGTTCAAGCCGCCCCTGCGAACGGTCGTGCCGCCGATCGGCGTCGTGGCCCGAGCCTCGACCGACACGATGGCCACCGACGACAAGTCGGTGCGGATGGTACTCATGTGGCTCCGGGCAAACCCCGGCAAGCGGCCTGACATCGTGGGTCTCGCGGATATGGCATGCGTTTCACGATCGACCCTCGAGAATCATTTTCACTCCGTTGTCGGCCGTTCCATTCACGAAGAGTACATCCGCCTGCGGGTGGCCAGGCTGCGGCACCTCATCGCAAACACCACACTTCCGCTCAAGTCGATCGCCGCCCAAACCGGCTTTCAGTCAGTTCAATACATGACGACGTTCCTGCGTCGTCACAGCGGACTCACTCCCGCGCGGCTGCGGTCAGTCGAGCGGGGCCGCGGCTCACCAGAGGCCCAGGCGTTCACGAACCACCACACGTAGCTCCGTTGCCATGGCGTGTCGTGGCGGCCACCAGCCGCTGCTGCGATCCGGCATGCGATGGAGATCACCCGAAGGATGCAAAGCGAGGCCATGCACGGATCAGGAACCATTGAATCAGCACCATCCCGAATGGCGCGGCGACTGCTGGCGGCGGCATGCTTCCTGGTAGGGCTTGGCATTCCCGTGAAGGCGTCGGCGGAGACGCTCGAGGCAATTCTCCGTGCGGAGCAGCCGAGCGCGCTGGCAGCCGAAGCCCGCAGCGAGGGAGATCCGGTCCGGGGAGCGTACTTGTTTCATCGATCGTCGCTCACCTGCGCGGCATGCCACAGTGTCGGTGATGAAGTCAACACTCGCGGGCCCAACTTGGCGAAGCTCGACAAGGCAGTGACCGACGAGGACCTGGTCGAGGCCATTCTCGATCCGTCGAAGACGATCGCCAAAGGCTATGCGACGGTCGTCATCCACACTGTCGATGGCAAAATCATCACCGGGCTGCCGGTCGAGGAGACCGCAGAGCAGCTTGTCCTTCGGGATGCGGCGCAGCCCGACAAGGCCATCACGATTGACAAAACCGACATCGAAGAGCGACACGAGACGAATCAGTCCATCATGCCGGCCGGGCAGGTGAACCTGCTGGGTCACCGGAAGCAGTTCTTGAATCTGGTCCGATACCTGATCGAACTTCGCGATGGCGGCGAACCGCGCGCCCGCCAATTGCACCCTCCGTCGCTTCCCGTGGTGGCACCCGGCGATCACCCGGTCGTGCAACGAGGGGAAGTTGCCGTCACGCCCAAAGCCAGGTTTCCGCGCGCCGTTGCGATCGGATTTGCCGACGGCACGGTGCTCTTCGACGCCGATCGCCTCGGTACCGCGGCCGTCTGGTTCGACGGCTTCGTCATGAGCTCAGCCCAGAACTATTTTGGGTTGTACTGGCACCGGCAGGGGAGCGAGCCCGACATGATGCCTCTGGAGCCCCATTCGCTCCGTTTTCAGATGCCCCCCTCGGACGAATGGCAGACCATCGAGCTGCCGACGGCGAGTGATCCCAACAGCGGGTCGCGGTTCGACGGATATCAGGTGGGCGATTCAACGGTGCGGCTCCATTATCGTGTGCTCGTCGGCAAGGTGCGGGTGCGCGTCGTCGAGGATGTGCGACTGGAAAAGCGCGGCGACTGGCAAGGCCTGGCGAGGGCCTTTCGATTCGATGGACTCCCGGCTGGTGCTCGGGTGGCCGTGGCGCTGCCACCAGGCGAGCAGTTTGTTTGTTTTGATGCCAAAGGGGAGAAGCAGGTTGCTTCTGCACCTGTTCAGGCCGACCAGCCGGTGACACTCCGCGTCGACCTCTGGAAGTACCGCGGCGGAAAGGACGGCCCGACACCAACTGAACTGGCCGA
>JBGTGN010000022.1:0-6145 GCA_041746715.1 Pirellulales bacterium
GAGCCCGGAGGTGCGAGCGGCGGCCGGAGGGCCGCCAAGACCGCCGGGGCCATGGATGGCCCGCCGGTCGTACTAGTATTGTAAGGCCGCTTCGATCCGATGGGGTTCGAGCCGCTCCCGGCCACCGAGAGGGGTGATTTCCACGAGGAACGCGGCGCCGGCCACCGTGCCACCACCCGCCTCGATGAGCTTCATGCAGGCGGCTGCTGTGCCGCCCGTTGCGAGCACGTCGTCTACGACGAGCACCCGTGAGCCCTTCGGGAGCACGTCGGCATGCATCTCGAGCGTATCGCGGCCGTACTCGAGGTCGTACGCATGTGAGATCGTCGCCGCAGGCAGCTTGCCCGGCTTGCGAACCGGGATCACGCCCACGCCGAGCGCGAGGGCGAGGGGCCCGGCAAACAGGAATCCGCGGGCCTCGACCGCTGCGATGGCATCGAGCTTCTCAGAAAGCCACGGCTCCGCGAGTTGGCGAATCGCCTCGGCAAAGCCGTTGTGATCGGCAAGCAGTGGCGTGATGTCGCGAAAAAGAATCCCTGGTTTTGGAAAATCGGGGATCGGTCGGATGAGACGAGTAAGGTCCATGGAAAGGGTTCCGGAAGAGGCGGTTCGATCACGCACCACGCCGCAGGCGAAGCGTGGCCTTGGGGGCCGCTTCGAGCTCGACCGCGAGGCTCGCGAGCGTTTCGCTTTCGATCTGCCGCACCCGCTCGCGAGTCAGCCCGAGCACCGCGCCGATCTCCTTGAGCGTCATCGGCTCACCGCCGCCGAGCCCAAAGCGGAGCTTGATGATTTTCCCTGCCCGTTCATCGAGTTGATCGATCCGGGTGAGCACATGCCGCATGGTGTCTTCGTCGAGCATGACCTCGGCTGGACAGCGGGTGTTTTCATCCATGAGGAGCTCCCCAAGCGACCATCCCCCGTCGGCCTGATCCGAGTGGGGCGTCGCCTGATGAACATGAATCGCCTTCTTGATGATCGGAAGCTTCTTGCGGGCGAGCCCGAGCATCCGTGCTATTTCTTCTGGCGTGGGTGTTCGCCTGAGAATGTCGGTGAGGCGACTCGTGGCACGCCGCCATTTGGAGAGCAGCTCCACCATGTAGGCAGGAATCCGGATCGTCTTGCCGGAGTTGATGAGTGCCCGCTTGATCGACTGCTTGATCCAGTAGCTCGCGTAGGTACTAAACCGCGTGCCCATTGTCGGGTCGAAGCCCTCGACCGCACGCAGGAGTCCGAGGTTGCCCTCCTCGATGAGGTCTGGAAGCGGAAGGCCACGATTGGCGTAACCGCGGGCGATGTTCACCACGAGCCGGAGGTTTGCCCGCACCATGTGGTCACGGGCAAGCGGATCGCCGCTTCGGATGCCGTTGGCCAGCCGCTTCTCGTCGTCTGCCGAGAGGAGCGACACCTCATTGATGTCTCGCAGGTAGGTCTCCATCGGGTTCTGGACTGCCGAGGGCTTCTTGCGACGCGGTGGAGTGGGCATGGAGGTTGCCTTGGGTGCGGACCAGGGAATAGATGCAGGACGCGCGGATTCAATCGGGATGGCCGAATAGCCGTCGAGAGACGCGCGGTGCCGGTGACGACCGACACACAGGTGCATATCGACGACCGGCCGCGGTGTCTGCACAAACCTGGCGGGAAAGTCGTTCCGTGCCGCCTGTGCCGACCATGCGGCGCCCGGCATCACGCGGCCGCTTCACGTGTCGCCTGTCATTCCACGTGGGTCGATTCACCACCGGCCCGCGTGCCGAGAGCACGCCATACCTTCAAGTCAACGTCTTCGGCGAAGATCGTGACCGATCCGTCGAGCATGGCAGTGTTTACTTTCCCGCGGTGGAAGCTCCGTGCAGTGATGGCCGCATACGTGCGAATGGTCGCGCTGTTGCCTTCTTGGCGGGATGAATAGTCGATGTCGTAGGTGAGGCCGTCTTTGGTGTAGAGAACCTGCGTGTTGGGCGGGAACACGGTCGTGAAGCCGCTGTGATGGACGCGTCCATCGGGCCATTCGGTGTGGCCCGTGTTGTCGTTGGTCAAAGGGCCGAGCTTTGTGTCGCCCCCAGCAGCGAGCGTGGAGATCACCGATGAGTCTGGAGGAGGTGACGAGGCCGGATAGCTGCTCCCTGGATCGGCGGTGTTTCGGACGTACGGTGTGAAAGCCTTCACCTCGGAGGCGCAGAACGTCTTGCTCGTTCCGTCGGAGATCTTCGACATCGTGAGGCGTGAGTTGGGATAGAAGACGCCATCGCCGCCGTTGCCGGTGGCCGGGTCGTACACAAACCAGGTGCCGAAGTTGAAGCCGTAGTTGTGAGGGTAGACAAAAGGCGTGCTGTTTTTGGTTCGCACGGTGTCGTTCATTTCGCTCGGGCAGACGAAGACATTGACGCGGGTGGTGGGGATGCCGCTGGTGCTATTGGGTGGCTGGTCCCAGGCTGCTTCGAGATCGATCTTGAGCGCCGCCGAACCCTCCTCGATGTAGGGGAGAATCCTGCCGTGAACGCCCCAGGAGCCGTTGTTGCCCGCGAACAACGTGCCCGGTGTGTGCAGCATGCTTGGCGGCAGTTTGCGATTGGTACTTTCGTAGGCGAGTGTGGCCAGCACGAGCTGGCGGATATTGGAGCTGCAGTTTGATCGGCGGGCGGTCTCGCGAGCCGTTTGAAGTGCGGGGAGAAGAATCCCGATGAGCATCCCGATGATCGCGATCGTGGTCAGGAGCTCGACCATGGTAAATCCATGGTGGACGCTCCGTGAGCCGCTCGACCGCGTGTTGCTGAGATCGTGCACGAGGGCACTCCGTGGACGGGGCAGGAAAAAATCCCCCACGGAAGAGTACAGAGCAAATATGAGCAATTGATGAGGGGCGGCGGACCGGTGGTACAGAAGGGATTTTTCCTTGCTACCCGCAAGAAAACGAGGCCTCGATCCCTCTCGCGATCACTCGCCCTATTCCGAAAATACCTCGGTGACGTGATCGGTACCGACCGTGAAACGGCGGTCGGTTGAGACCACGCGACTCGAGTCACCATCACGATAGCGATACTCCACTCTCACCACCTGGCGGCCTTCGTTGTCTTTCTCAGGTGGGTGCCACTGTTCGACCTGATGCCAGTCGTGTTGGGTCGTGAGGTGATCATCGACGAGCTGCTGCTCGATAGGACGTCCCGGAGCCCATGCCCCGGTCGCCTCGACCACCATGAAGGCAATGATGGCGACGACGATGAGCTGGCCCGCGATCACGGCCCGCCCGAAGGCCCGCGACGCATGAGGCACACGCCGGCGAATCATCACCGCGAGGAAGTAATCGCTCCAAACATTCCGGTAGGCGCCGCGGAGCATGGAGTTCTTGTGATGGAGAAGGTGCGCATCGGCGAGCGTTGTGGGCACGGGGTCGCTGGCGGAGGGCCCAGCCGCCCCGTTCCCACGCCGCACGGCGTCTTTGCTGGCCCGGCGGGCCGCCAGAAACGTTGCGAGGGCCTGCTCGGTGGTCGTCCAGCGAGCCGGGGGGGCCGACGCGTCGGTGAGGGCGAGCGCCCCCGATTGCATCCGTGCCAGCACCTTCCGCAACTGGTCGGCACTCGGGCTGCGAGTGCCGAACCAGATTTCGGCAACATCCAGCGGCGTGAGGCGTCGTCCGCGTTGGCTTGTCATGGGCTTCACCATTCTCGCGGCTGATCGAGCGAGTGATCAGGAGATTCACTTCCCGAACGAGTTTGGTAGCAGCTCGCTGCCGCTGCGGGTTGAGATGGCCCGCCACACGCCGACATTGATGCCGTTCTCGACTGATCGCACCGAGCCGTCCACCATCGCCACGTTCACGACGCCTGGGAAGTACCCTCGCGCTGTAATGGCGGCATAGGTTGGATCGGTGTTGCCCGAGAAGTGACTCTTGCCTTCCTGCTTGTTGGTCCAGTCGACGTCCAGATCGCCAGTGCCGGTCGCATTCACCGTGGCCGATGAACCGGCTGCTGTGCCCAGCATGACCTTGTGATTTGGAGGGAACACGGTGGTAAACCCAGCGTGATGGGCATGGCCGTTGAACCACTCCGAGTGGTTGGTGGCCTTGTACTCACCCGGCGTCCCCATGATGCTGCCAATCGCTGAGAGGCTCGTGGGAGGGATCGCCTGTTCGGGAGCGGTTGAGGTACCCCCGCACTGGGCATGCGAGCGGCCTGAGTCACGGAAGTAGGGCTGCCAGGCCTTCACCTCGGCAAAGGCCAGGGTTGTGCCCATGCCGTCGCGGAAGGCATCGTCCCGCAGTTTGCTATTTGGGTAGCCGGCTCCGTTGCCTCCCTTGCCCGTGAGCGGATCCCAGACGAACCACGTGCCGAGGTTCATCGCATAGTTGATCGGGTGATGCTTCCCCTCACGAATCTCGTCCCGTTTTTCGCCAGGTGACACATACGTTGGCACTCGCATGGTGCCAAGTTTTGCGACCGATCCGTCGGCGAGGGTGACCGTGGGGGCCGCACCGCCGCTCGGGTTCGACGCCCCATCGTTGATGTAGTGGTTGTAGGGGAGAGCAAGGTTCAGGTTATCGATGAGGATCGACTGCTCGAGGTGCGGCAGCAGGAGCACGTGAACCGACCATCCTTCGAGGTGTGAGTAGCCTGGGAAGTTTTGCTTCGCGGCGCTCATCGGGTTCGCGGCGTCGTATTCCTGGCAGTGGGAGCTCGGCGGGAAGTATCCGGTGGCCACGCTGTAGCTCTGCATAGCAAGGCCCATCTGCCGCAAGTTGTTTTTGGACTGCGTCGATCGAGCCTTGTCGCGAACGCTATTGACCGCGGGAATGAGGAGGGTCATGAGGATGCCGATGATGAGCATCACGACCAGGAGCTCGACGAGCGTGAAACCATGGCGGCGGGAAGGTGCGGCGATCGAAAGACGGCCGGTGGGTGTGCTTCGACACAGAGAAGGACTCGACATGGGACGCTCCTGATGCATACGTGAGATGTGCTGGTGACGAGATCGAACGCGTTCCGAAGGAGCACACCGCGTGCCAAAGCGAGAGAATGGTCGCGAGCCGTTATTTCGGCCGCGCAGCGCGGCCACGGGGCCCCATCGAGCCCCTGCCGGTGAAGGGCCCCCCACCGCGCGGTGAAGTTTTCACCGGAAGCGGCAGCGAACAGTCAGTCGTCGATATCGAGGAGCTTGAGCTTTCCGCGGAGCGTGGCGCGGTCGAGGCCCAGGAGTTTGGCCGCGGCTGTGCGATTGCCGCCGGTGTGGGCGAGGGCCTCACGAATGAGGGTGCCTTCGAGGAGCTGGACAGCGCGGAAGTGAAGCTCGGGCTCGGGCAGATGCGCCAGTTCACGCCTCGCGGCGGCTGACCATTCCTTGACGGCCGCGCCGATCCGAGCCGTCGCGGCGGCGAGATCCGAGCCGGTGATCGGGACTGCTGGTTCTTCCGGCTTCGGGAGATGGTCTGGGCGAAGCACTCCGCCCCGCGCGACAACTGCGGCGTACTCGATCGCGTGCTTGAGCTCCCGCACATTGCCCGGCCAAGGACGACTCTGAAGGGCCTCCAGAAACTCGGAGGACATTGTCGGGAGTATGGGTACGGACTGCCCCTCACCGTGTCGGGCGAGGAAGTGTCGGGCGAGTGGCTCGATGTCACCAGGTCGCTCGGCAAGCGCCGGCATGGCGATGGGAAAGACCTTCAGGCGATGGTAGAGGTCGGTGCGAAACGATCCTGTCGAGAGCATCGCCGTGAAGTCACGGTTCGTGGCGGCGATCACGCGGACACGCACGGCCCGCGCCGCCGCCTCGCCGACCCGCGTGACCTCACCCGCCTCGAGAACCCGCAGGAGCTTCACTTGCACGTCTCCAGGTGCCTCGCCAATCTCGTCCAAGAAAATCGTGCCGCCATCGGCCAGCTCGAACAGCCCGGGCCGTGGTGAGGTCGCGCCGGTGTAGGCGCCTGCAGCATGCCCAAAAAGCTCGCTTTCAATCACGCCCGCGGCGAGCGCCGCAAGATTCGTGGTCACCATCGGCTTGTCGCGGCGGGAGGAGTGGGCGTGGATCGCACGCGCGACCAACTCCTTCCCGCTGCCGGTGGGACCGGTCACGAGCACGGGAAGGTCGCTTGCCGCGACAAGCGCGACCTGCTTGAACACCTCCTGCATCGCCGGTGAGGTGCCGACGAGGTCGG
>JBGTGN010000023.1:0-86002 GCA_041746715.1 Pirellulales bacterium
AGCGCCTCGACCACGCCGCGGCCATCGGTGATGTGACCGACAAGGCCTTCCGCGGTGCGTTCCACAAGCCCCACGCCGCCGGCGAACCGCGCCGTCGGACTCGCGTGTGCCACGATCGGAAGCGCCTGACGACGAAGTCGCCCCGCCACGAGGCAGCCCCGAAACCCCATGGCATCGATGCCGGCGAGGGCTGCTGGCAGCCGCTCGACACCCACGTCACAGGTCATGATTCGCCAGTCGAGGCCAGCAGACTCGAACGCCCGCTCGAAAAGATACTGTGCGGGATTGCCTGCAGCCGGTGCACCCAGGACGGCGATGATTTCCTGGAGCGGTCCACTGCTCATCCGCCCTCGACTCCTTCCTTCGCGGTCAGTCACGGCGAATGGGCCGCAGCCTGTGGACAATGATTAAACGACGACGTGGGTCGCTGCCACAAACCGGGGGTCGGAGCGGATCGGATCGAAATCCCGCTCGGAACCGGTGAGGTCGCGGAACCGGTCGTCCACCGCGATCGCCCGCGTGAGGTGGTCGATCGCTGACGTGACGTGGCCAGCCAACGAATGATAGCAAGCGAGGTTGTAGAGAAGGATCGGCTGTTGCGGCGAGGTATCAAGACCTGATTCGAGGGCCATGATCGCCTCCGGAAGCCGGTCAAGCCGCTTGTAGCACCAGCCGAGGCCGAGCCAGGCCTCGACGCGGGTCGCATCGGCCGTCACCGCTCGCGTGAGCGGCACAATGGCGGCTTCCCACTCGCCGAGCGCCCGCATGGTCTCGCCTTCGATCAGGCTCGCGAGCGGCCCCTCGCGGACTTCGGGGGGCAGGGGCTCGAGCTCCGCCAGCGCACGCTTGAGAACCCGCCGGGCTGACAGCGGCGGCCCGGCATCGGCTTCCACAAGGAGCTCGCCGAGCTCGAGGTAGCCCGTCGCCCGCCGCAGCAGGATTTGCCGCGGAACAACGCTTGGCTCCAACGGGTCGTATGCGATCGAGGACATTGGACATGCTCCAGGCCGCAGATTTTAGCGATCTCCGCGGAGTTGCCCACCGCACCAAGGATTCCGCCGTCCATCCTTACGCGGGCGGGCATCGGCGGGGTCGGTGCGTATCAGGTTTTTTCGAGAAAATCGATGCGTTCTACGAATTCTCGACGCCAAGCCCACATCTAAAGGGAGTGGGATCGGTCAAACGGCCACGTTTCACACCCACCCCGCTCCACCTCAGAGGAAACAAGACCCGCCATGCGATTGACGCTCAGAACACTCCTCGCCTGGCTTGATGACCTTCTTCCGGAACCAGACCGCAACGACCTCGGCACAAAGGTTGCCGGCAGTCCGGTCGCGCCACTCCTGGTCTCGCGGATCGCCGATGTTGTCGCCAGGCCAGGGCTGCCAGGGCCGAGTGAGGATGGTCCTGCCGGCGACGCCAATACGGTGGCAGCATTCCTTGATAACGTACTTCCCGTCGAGCATCTCGAAGCCTTCGAGCGAACATGCCTCGAGTCTGACATCCATCTTGCTGAGGTCGCCGACTGTCACGCTTTGCTCGCAGAGCTGACGCGAAATCCTGACGTTGCAAGAACCATCGACCCGGTGATGCGGGCTCGGCTCAGGGATGCGGTCATGCGTGCGCATGATGATGAACCCAGTCGATCGCGTCATGACGAGCATGAGGAGTCAGCAGCCCTCGGGGCGCTCATAAGGGATGCGGGTGCTGCTGCCACGGCGTCTCCAGGAACCATCCCGCAGCGACGTGCTCGAGCGTCTCTCGGGGCATGGTTCTCAATCGCCGCAGCGATCGCGCTTGTCGCCGTGCTCGGTGCGTTGCTGGTTCGGCAGGTGTGGCCACCCACGGGCCGCAGCCCGCAGGTCGCCATGATCGATCCACAGGAAAGGAAAGCCAAACCAGAGTCGCCCGCACATGCGACCGACACGCCCCCTTCCGCGGCCCCGAAAGAACCGTCAGAGGAACCCGTTCCTGCTCAAGAACCAGTTCCCGTTCAAAGCGACGTGCCTCTGACGCCAGAGCCATTGGAGGAAGCAGCCCCAGACTTCCCGCTGCCTGACGACAGCGTCACGATCCCACTGCCGGCGATGGAAGTGGCGGAGCCGCCGGCCGAAGAGCCACCGCCGGCACCTGATCCAGCTCCGCCGGAAGTTGCCCCGCAGCAGCCGTTCGCGATGCAAAGTGTCGTGGCGTCTGGCGGTCCGCTGCTGCGTCGAGTCGCTGACGGCGAGAAGCCCGGATGGCGGGCCGTCTTTGCCGGCGCCTCGCTTGCCGGAGCGGAGGATCTTCTGGTGCCGGTTCATGTCTATCCGCAGATCGTGCGGGGCGATGTGTCGATCCGCCTCTTGCCTGGGACGCGGTGCGCGATGATGGTTGACCGAGACGGGGTTCCGCGGCTCGAGGTTGTCTTCGGAAAGGCGGTGGTGTGGACCGAGGCCGCAGACGCTCGAGTGGGCATCACCGCCGGAGGACTGTCGGGAGTCTTCACGCTTGGGCCGCGGCAGCCCGTCGGCATCGATGTCGAGCTCACTCGCGACGTGGGCAGCGATCCTGCGGTCGTTCCACCAGGACGCCGGACCACGCTCTTCTCGGTTGGTGGTGGGCGTTGGAGTCAGACCGAAAGCGACGGTGGTCCGCCGGGCGTGCCGCTTGGTGGCATACCGCTCCAGCAGCCATTGCTACCACGGGGTGGGATACTCTGGGATTCGTCTGCCGCAGGCGCTGCTCGCATCCTGCCGCCATCCGCGGAGCCTGCATGGATGCGGATGACGGGGCCGACGCAGCCGGTGGACCGACTCGCTGCCGCGGCGCTTGCCAAGGCTCTTGCCGCCGATGTGCCTGCCGAAGAGGCGCTTGGAATCATGGCTGAGGGAAGACGGATCGAGGATCGCATGGCGGCCGCGGCGACGCTCGCGCTGATCGGCTCGTACGATGCGGTTGCCGAGGCACTCTGCGAGGAGTCGCCTGTGCGGCGTCTCCGCGAGGGGGAGTGGACGATCCTCGAAGCATCGACGGTGCCACTGACACTGGCCCGCGGTGCCAATGCAGCGGCAGCGCTGCGGCAGGCATTCGAGTCCTGTGGGCCCGCCGGCCGCGGAGCCGAGATATTCCTGTTGGCCCGCGGACTCTCATCCGACGAGCTCGCTGGCGGCGGTGCCGAAGGGCTCGTCGCATCGCTCGACGACTCCTCGCTGGTGATCCGCCGATATGCTCTGGCGAACCTCGTTGGCCTCCTGCCCAATCCGACCGAGGCCACCCGCGATTATCGCCCCGACCGGTCGTCACGGCTCAACGACAAGGGCCTTGTTTGGTGGCGGGAGCGAGTTGCCGCCGGCCTCGTGGGCCCGGTGGCCGATGGTGGGGGGCAGCCCTGACGGCGCGTCGCACGCGAGGATTGCGGGGTGGCGATTGCCGGCCCGACTCAGTCGGTGATATGCTCCAAAGCCTGTCTGGCACACGCGTGCTGGCGGATTTTCCGTCCCTGCAGGGGGTCTCCCGGTGCAGATCAAAGTCGCGACGCGGCATGGCCATCTCAGCCCGGCCGCCCAGTCGAAAATCACTGCTAAAGTCTCTCGGCTCAAGCGGTATTTCGACCGTCTCACGGCGCTCAATGTGACAGTAGACATGGCCAATCGAGAGCTCCCGATGGTCGAGATTGTGGCGTCTGCCGAGCGGTTTCATGACATGGTCAGCCACGAATCTGCCGCCCAGTTGTGGCGAAGTGTCGATGGCGCCGTGCAGAAGCTTGAGCAGCAGCTCCGCAAGCACAAGGAGAAGGTCCGCGACCACAAGCACGTCCAGTCGAGCAGACGGGCCGAATAGTCGGTCCTGTCCTCCCTCCCAAGGCTTCGCCACAGCATGAAGTTTTCCGATTTTGTTGCCACTGACGCCATTCGATCCCATGTCGAGGCCGACTCGAAGGAAGGTGTGATCCGCGAGATGGCACGGGCGCTCGTCGAGGCCGGCAAGATTGCCGCCGCCGACGAGGAGAGCATCGTCAAGGCGATCCTCAAGCGAGAGGATCTCGGCAGCACCGGCATTGGCCGCGGCGTGGCCGTGCCCCACACCAAGCACCCAGGCGTGACACGGCTCGTAGGAACCGTGGCCGTGAGCCCCGAAGGCATCGACTTCGAGAGCCTCGACGGTGAACCGGTGCAACTCTTCTTCCTCCTTGTTTCGCCTCCTGATCGACCGGGTGACCACCTCCGGGCGCTCGAGAGTATTTCACGGCAGCTTCGGGACGACACGTTCTGCAAGGTGCTCAAGGCAGCCAAGGAACCGGCGGTGATCCAGCAATTGCTCGAGGAAGCCGATGCCCACGGGGTGGTGTCTTAAAATGGCTGCGGACAGTTTTGAAACCCTCGACGATGCCGCTACGGCGAACCCACTCAAGGAGACGATCTCCCGCGAGGTGGTCGTTGCCATCAGTGACGGTCTCCACGCGCGGCCGGCCGAACGTCTTGCCCGCGAGGCTCGCCGCTGGCAGTCTCGAATCGAGCTCGTGGGTGAGTCTCAGCGGGTGGATGGCAAGAGCATTCTGGATGTGCTGACGCTCGCAGCCGAAGCGGGCACACGACTGGTGGTGGAGGCAACCGGGCCGGATGCCCGGGAGGCCTTGGAAGCGATCGGTAGCCTTTTCGACCGTAACTTCAACGAGCACGCGGGCAGCCAGGACTCCTGATTGCTGCCGGCGGCCGCGCCCGTCCGTCATGCTGAAACTCCAGGGAATCGCAGTCTCTCCCGGCGTCACGATCGGTGAGGCGCTCGTGCTTGATGCCGAGGGCTTCCGGATCCCGCGACGATTCGTGGAGCGGAGCGCTGTCGATACCGAGCTTGCTCGGCTGTCTCATGCGATCGCCGAAACCTCGCGGGAGATGGAGCAAAACCGAGACCGCATTCAGGAAGAGCTTGGGGAGCAGTATGCGGGAATCTTCGACGCCCATCTCGCGATGCTCCACGATCCACGGCTCCAGCAAGAGCTCACGGCCGCCGTGCGGGACCGAAACTGGTGGCCGGAATATGCCGTCAGCCGCACGCTCCGCCGCTACGCGAAGGCCTTCCAGAGCCTGAATAACCACATCGCGCAGCGTGCCCACGACATCTACGACATCGAGAAAAGTCTCCTGCGAAATTTGCTGGGGCAGCGGCGGGAGACACTCGCGGCCATCTCGCAGCCGGTCATCGTGCTGGCCCACAACCTCACACCAAGCGAGACGGCCAACCTCGATCGCCGATTTGTGAAGGGCTTCGCCACCGAGCTCGGTGGCCCCGGCAGTCACACGGCGATCGTGGCCGAAGGGCTTGAGATCCCGGCCGTCGTCGGCATCGGGCCGTTTCTCTCGGATGTCTCGGGTGGCGAGCCAGTCATCCTCGACGGCAACCAGGGCGTGGTGATTCTCCAGCCCGACGAGGAAACGATTGCCCGCTATCGCCTCGAAGAGGAGGCGGCCAAGACCGTGGCGGCTCGGCTGAGCCGGCTCCGCGATCTCCCTGCCGAGACGACCGACGGCGACCGAATCCAGATCATGGGGAACATCGAATTTCCCAGTGAGGTCGAGCAGTGCATTGATCGCGGATGTGACGGCATCGGGCTCTATCGCACCGAGTTTCTCTATCTCACAAGCCGCCGCGAGCCGACCGAAGAGGATCACTACGAAGCCTATGCGTCTGTGGTGAAGGCGATGGGGGGCAGGCCGGTGGTGATTCGCACGGTCGATCTTGGCGCCGACAAGATGCTGACCGAGCGGACGCCCGAGGAAGAGCGAAACCCGTGTCTCGGGCTGCGGAGCATCCGGCTCTCCCTCCGGCAGCTTCCCATGTTCCGCACCCAGTTGCGGGCCATCTTACGGGCCAGCGCCCTCGGAGACGTGCGGGTGATGTTCCCGCTGATCTCGACGATTGTCGAACTCCGGCAGGCACGCATGGTGCTTGCTGATGTGATGGAAGATCTCGCCGAGCATGGCATCGCTTTCAACCGGAATATGCCGGTGGGCATGATGGTGGAAACGCCAGCGGCCGCGATCATGCTCGACGCGTTCATCAAGGAGGTGGATTTTGTCTCGATCGGCACCAACGACCTGATCCAGTACACGCTGGCGGTCGATCGAGGCAACAAGGAGGTTGCGGATCTGTACAACGCCTGCGATCCGGCGGTGCTGCGGCTGTTGCGCCGCTCGCTGGACGTGGCGGCCGAGGCCGGTGTGCCGGCCAATGTGTGTGGTCAGATGAGCGGCAGCGTGATGTACACGCAGCTTCTTCTGGGAATGGGCCTACGGCAGCTCAGCGTGCCGGCCAGCGCCATCCCGGAGATCAAGCAGGCGTGCCGAAGCGTTTCGGCAGCCGATTGCCGCCTGATCGCCGAGAAGGCGATGGCGATGGACGGGGCGCGGGAAGTGAAAACGTTCCTGCGTGACCAACTCCGCCGCCTGCTCGCCGAGACAGTGGCCTGAGAGCCACACCGCCTGCGGGCGGAAACGAACGAAAGGACGATGGGAAGGTCATGAAACAGGAAATGCTGATCAACGTGTCGCAGCCGGAGGAGTGCCGGATCGCGATCATCGAAGACGGGCTGCTCGAAGAGCTCTATGTCGAGCGAACGAGCCAGGACAACTACGTCGGCAATATTTACAAGGGCCGAATCGTCAACATCGAGCCGTCGATCCAAGCGGCGTTTGTCGATTTCGGCGTGGGCCGTAACGGGTTCCTCCACATCAGCGACGTGGAGCCGCAATACTACCGTCAGGGCGGGCTCGATCCCGACAAGGCCTTCGACGCCGAGCCGGTGAAGGCGACCGAAGGGGAAAGCGATGCAGGCGGCCGCGCGGCCGTTCGTCGCAAGCCGCGGATCGGCGATCGCCCGCGGGTGAAGCCACCGATTCAAGACATCCTGAAGCGGGGCGACGAGGTCCTGGTGCAGGTCATCAAGGAAGGCTTTGGCACGAAGGGTCCGACGCTCTCCACCTACATCTCGATCCCGGGTCGGTACCTTGTGCTTATGCCGCCACTTGGCCGCGTCGGGATATCCAAGAAGATCGACGACGAGCGAGATCGCCGCGTGCTCCGCGACATCATGCTCGACCTCCAGCCACCCAAGGGCGTGGGGTTTGTCGTGCGGACGGCGGGCACCGAGCGAACCAAGAGCGAGATGGCCCGTGACATGGCCTACCTTCTGCGGCTCTGGAAGAGCATCGTGCGGCGGATGCGGAAGTATTCGGCGCCGATCGATATCTATCAAGAAAGCGACATGATCATCCGGACCATCCGTGACATGTTCACGGAGGACGTCGATCGGATTCTGATCGACGAGCCGGCTGCCTATGAGCGGGCGAGAGAGTTTCTCGAAATGGTGATGCCGAAGTATGTCGAGCGGCTCCAGCTCTACGAGGGCAAGGAGCCTCTCTTTCACCGCTACGGTCTCGAAGAGGAGATCGGCCGCATCCACCAGCGGAAGGTGCCCCTCAAGGGAGGCGGGTCGATCGTCATCGATCAGACCGAGGCCCTCGTGGCCATCGACGTCAATTCGGGCTCGTTTCGTACCGAGAAAAGCGCGGAAGAGAATGCCTACCAGATGAATCTCATCGCGGCCAAGGAAATCGCTCGCCAGCTTCGCCTGCGGGACCTTGGTGGTGTGATCGTCAACGACTTTATCGACATGCGGAAGGAGAAGTATCGCCGCGGTGTCGAGAAGTCGCTTCACGAGGCGATGAAGCGAGACCGGGCGAGGACGAAGATTCTCCGCACGAGCCCATTCGGGCTTGTTGAGATGACTCGGCAGCGGATCAGGCCATCGCTTCGTAAGAGCATTTTCAGGGATTGCCCGACCTGCCACGGCACCGGTACGGTGAAGACGCCCGAGAGCATGGCGATCGAAGTGATGCGGATGCTCCATCTTTCGGGCATGCGCGAAGATGTGGCGAGGCTCAATATCACGGTGCATGATGACGTGGCGACCTGGCTCAACAACCGGAAGCGGCGTGAGATCACGCAGTTCGAGGACGAGACCCATATCCAGCTCCACATTGACGGCAAGGAAGACGTGCAGCCGGAGCACTTCGCCTTTGAAGCATGGGACTCGACCGGCCGGAGCGTACGGTTTCCATGAGCCGCGTCAGTGCGTGTCTGTTCTGCGTGGTGACGAGTGTCGCCTTCGCCGCCGACTCACCGACGCCCTTCGGCGACAACCACCCCCAGCTCGATCGCTGGGTGGTCGGCGAGTGGTGGAAGGAGCCCTGGCGGCCGGGAAAGACTGGGCCGAAGCGAAAGCAATCCGAGCCTCCACCGTTTCCACTCGACGTGCCCCGCAATGAGGTCCTGGCCTTCGCGGTCTACACGGTTGACGTGAAGCCTGCCGGTGGTCCCGCAACGCTCAAGATCACGGCCCAGCTCTACCCGCTGAAGCCCGGCGAGGCTCGCGAGAGCCGGCTCGAGCTCGAGCGAGGTGACGCCTGGGAGGAGGTGGCGACATCCGAGGTGCATTATCCAGGGTGGGATGCCCATTTCCGCGTAGACGATTGGGACGCATCGAAGCCTGTGGCGTTCCGCGTGCGGCATGGCGAGGCCGCCATGTTCGAGGGGCTCGTGCGGGCTGATCCATCATCAAGCAACGAGATCACGGTCGCCGTGCTCTCGTGTAACTCGTCGCGGACACCGGGGGAGCGGCAGGAGCTCGTGGACGGGCTGCGTGCCGCGGATCCAGATCTCTTGTTCTTCGCCGGTGACCAGACCTACCGCCACACCGAACACACGGTCGGCTGGCTCGAGTTCGGCCTTCAGTTTCGCGATGTGATACGGGATCGACCCACCGTTACGATTCCGGACGACCATGACGTGGGCCACCCAAACCTCTGGGGAGCTGACGGGAAGAGAGCCAAGCGATCAGACGGCGCCGACGGAGGCTATTTCTACCCACCCTCATACGTGAACATGGTGCAGCGTCAGCAGACCTGGCACCTGCCTGACCCCATCGATCCAACTCCCGTGGAGCAGGGCATCGGTGTCTATTTCACGCGGCTTGTGCTCGGGGGCATCGACTTCGCAATCCTCGAAGACCGCAAGTTCAAGACGGGCCCGTTCGGCACGATTCCGAAGATGGGGCCGCGGCCCGATCACATCATTGATCCTGGGTATGACCGGAAGGCGATCGATCTGCCGGGGCTTGCGCTCTTGGGCAGTCGGCAGCTCGACTGGCTTTCACGGTGGGCGACCGATTGGAATGGCGTGCGGGCGAAGTGCGCCCTCTCGCAGACAGCCTTCTGTGGCGCGGTGCACCTCCACGGCACCCCCGGTAACCGCCTCCTCGCCGATCTCGACTGCAACGGCTGGCCCCAGTCGGGCAGGAACGAAGCCCTGCGGATTCTTCGCACGGCCAAGGCCTCGCATCTGTGCGGCGATCAGCATCTCGCCGTGGTCGTGAAGCATGGCATCGAGGAGTATCGCGACGGCCCCTGGTCGTTCACGGTGCCGGCGCTCGTGAACACGATCTATGGCCGCTGGTGGCATCCGCTTGACGAGAAGGCAGGTGGCAAGCCGGTGCCGAAGAGCCCGCTTCCCTGGACGGGCGACTACGAGGACGGCCTTGGGAACAAGATCACGATGATCGCCTACGCAAATCCTGCTGACATCAAGGACGAAAAACAGCGGGGCGATGGGTATGGGATTGCGCGGTGGGAGTTTTTGGAGGCCGGCACTGGGAAGGCGATGCCCGGCACGCTTACGTTTGAGTGCTGGCCGAGGTTTCCGGTGAAGGGGCCCGATGGGAAGCCGCAGCAATATCCAGGCTGGCCAGTGGTGACCGAGCTCCCTGAGTGACGCTCGTCACTCGCTGCCGTATTCGACGACGATCCGTGCCTCGGGGAGTCGCTGCTGAAGGCTTGATGCGCCCGTTGAGTCAACAGACGTTCGCGTGAGGAATAGCTCGCGAAGCGATGGCAGCTCGGCGAGCTGGTCGAGGCCGGCGTTGCTTACAGCCGTCGAGCCGACGTGAAGGTATTCGAGCTTCGTCAGGCCGGCGAGTGCCTCAAGGCCCGCATCGGTGAGTTGGGTGTTGTCGAGGTTCAGCCATCGGAGGTTTTTCAGAGACGCCAGATGCGCGACGCCGGCATCGCCCACCGGCACTCGCCAGAGATTCAGGCGTTCGAGCGAGACGAGGTTTCCAATTGGCTCGAGGGCCGCGTCGTCGATCGACACACATTCGCTCACGTCGAGATCGAAGAGCCGGGGAAGTTTTTCCAGCGACGCGAGGCCAGCGGCCGTGATGGTTGTTTTCGCAAGGCGAAGTCGTTTCATCTTGGGAAAACGAGCGATGATGGGCAGCGCTTCATCCCCTACGAGTGTTTGGGCAAGCGTGAGGTCTTCGAGCTTCTCAAGCGTCTCGAGCGTCTCGAGCCCCACCTCGCTCACCCAGAGAAAATCGAGCATGAGGGCCCGCAGGGATTTCAGCTTGGCGACATGCACCATGCCAGCGTCGTCCACGAGCGTCTTTCCAGATTTGCCTGAGAGTCTGAGGGCTGCAAGGTTGTCGAGCCTCACCAGGTGCGCAAGGCCCGCGTTCGAAATTGGGCAATCCCGCAGATCGAGGTTCTTGAGCGAAGCAATCGTCCCGAGCGGTGCGATGGCTGCATCGTTGGCATCGGTGCCAGCGAGCACGGCGCTCGTGAGCGAAGGCAGTTCGGGAAGCGTCGCGAGCAGGGCAGGATCGACTGTCGGCCCAGTAAAACGCACATCGACGATGTGGCCGGCGTCATCCTTCTTCACGGTCGCGCCAGCGGCCTCAAGCGACGCTGCCGTCGGCGGTGCGGCAGGACTGACGGAGGTGTGCATGGTTATGGCCATCATGAGTGCCAGTAGGGCGAAGAGCTTGAGCGAAAATGTGAGCGACATGGTGAACCTGGTGCGGGGCCCATGGAAAATGCTTTGAGGAACGTGAGCCCGGAGGATACCATCCGGTGAACTGAGCGGTGCCCGTTGCACGGCTGAAAACATGCCCCGGAGTTTTTCCATGGCGCCCCGTCCATCATCTGCCCGCCGTGTCAGCCGGCGCGCTGCGATCAAGTCCCTTTCACTTGGTACCGTAGGCCTTTCGGCGGGCGTGTGGAGTGGCCTCGCGCCGCGGCCGTCGCTTGCCGCAAACGACACGCTTCAGGTCGCCTGCATCGGCGTCGCGAACCGCGCGGCCGACAACATCAGTGGTGTGAGCGGCGTGGCGGGCCAGTCGATCGTGGCACTCTGTGACATCGACGACACTTTTCTGGACCGGCTCACCAAGCCAACGGGGGAGCCCGGCAAGCAGAAGCCGCCTCGATTCTCTGACGTGCGGATCTATCACGACTACCGCGAGCTCATCGACAAGGAGTCCGGCAAGGTTGATGCGGTCGTCGTGAGCACGGCCGACCATCACCATGCCCCCGCGTCGATTCGCGCGATCCGCAAGGGCATGCACGTCTATTGCGAGAAGCCACTGGCCCACACTGTCGCCGAAGCGAGGCTGCTTGCCGATGAGGCCAAGAAGGCCGGCATTGCGACGCAGATGGGGACGCAGATTCATGCCAGCGACAATTACCGTCGCGTCGTCGAGGTTGTTCGCTCGGGTGCGATCGGCGGCATTGAAGAAGTGCATGTATGGGTGGGCAAGGGCTGGGGCGGCGGGGAGCGGCCGGAAGGGGGCGTCGAGCCACCGAAGTCGCTGCACTGGGATCTCTGGCTCGGGCCCGCGCCGGTGCGACCCTATGTGCCGGGCCGCTACCATCCGGCCCAATGGCGGAGGTGGTGGGACTTTGGCAATGGCACGCTCGGCGACATGGGCTGTCACTACATGGATCTGCCGTTTTGGGCGCTCGACCTCGGATCACCGACGGCATGTGAAGCCGAGGGACCGCCGGTGCATTCCGAGACCTGCCCGCTCGGGCTCATTGTCCGCTACGACTTTCCAGCACGAGGCGACAAGCCAGCAGTACAATTCACCTGGTACGACGGGTCGATGACACCGAAGAGCGTGAAAGATCAGCGGGTGCCTGGCAGTGGCGTCATGTTTGTCGGCAGCGATGGCATGCTCTTTGCCGACTACACCTCGTACCGTCTCTTCCCGCAGGAGCAATTTTCAGGGTTCACTCCTCCGCCGCAGACGATCCCGAAATCGATCGGCCACTATGCCGAGTGGATCCAGGCCTGCCGCGAGGGCACGCCCACGACCTGCAATTTCGGCTATTCGGGTCGGCTCTCCGAGGCGGTGCTTCTGGGCAACGTGGCGTATCGCGCGGGAAAGCGAATCGAGTGGGATGCCGCGGCCGTGAAGGTGACGAATTCCCCCGAAGCCGACGCGCTGGTTCGCAAGGCCTACCGCGCCGGCTGGGACGTGGCCTGATGTTCGGGTGCCGAAAGAGCTGGGCCACGGCTTTTTCAGGCGAAAAAACAAGGGTCCACTCGACCCGCTTGTGTCAGTTGGCTACTCTACAAGGCTCATTTTCCATCCTCCAACCCCGCGATCTGCCATGTCCGCTGCCGCTGCAACCGCCGTTTCCACCGCCGCCAGTATGACCGGTGCTGGTCACACCTATGCCGTCGTCGTTGACGGCGGCCGTCAGTACCGCGTGATGGAGGGGCAGGAGCTCGAGATCGACTTCCGCCACCTGCCCGCGGGCAGCGAGATGGTCTTCGACGATGTGCTGGCCGTTAGCAAGGCCGGCACGCTCACGCTCGGCAAGCCGAAGGTGGCGGGTGCTACCGTGAGGGCCGAGATCCTCGGCCTCGTACAGGGCGAAAAAATCTACGTCCAGAAGTTCAAGCGTCGAAAGAACTATCGTCGCCGCACGGGCCATCGCGCCCTCGCGACGAAGATCCGCGTCTCGGCCATCACGGCCTGATTCTGGCACATCGCAGGCGAGCGATCCTCGTCGATCTCCGCTCCGGGCGAGCCCGTGATCTCTCACAGCCCAAGGCCGGCGAGCGGTCCGCCCTTGCGGCAGAGGGCATCGACCGCGGCACTGATGGCAGGGTCTTCTTCGACCGGTGGGGCGTGGTGGGGCTTGAGCCTCGCGTCGATCACGAGCGGCCCTCGGCAGCCCCAGTGCTTGTGATGGATCGCGGCCTCCACACCGTAGACATCGGCCGCTGGGTTTGAGCGAGTGAATGTGACCCAGAGGAAGTTTTCGAGCGATGCGGCCGTGAAGGTGGCGTCGTCGTCGACCACGATGAGCGGGAAGGCTCTGAGCGGATGCTCGGGACCGATCGCAACGCAGAGCCGGTCCACATCGGCCGACCACGCCGCTCCAGCCGCAGCTTCCCAGATGGCTGCGTCACTTGGGGCATCGAGCCGGGGCTGCGGCTCGATCCGCGGCCCATCAATGGCGACAACGCCCGGCAGGCAGACGCGAGGATTCGCAAAGCCATACGGGAGGGCGATGCCCGCGGGGATTTCAGTTGGAAGATCGCGGACCGCTGGACCCCTCGCGGCCACCACGAGTTTCGAGCCCGCATTCAATCCGCTTCCCGAGTAGTCGAGCGTGTCGATCGTGGTCTCGGTCTGAAAATGGCAGTCGCGTCGCCAGTCGGCGCGGGCGAGTAGGCAACTGAGAAATGCCCGGATGTCGTGGGCGTCGAGACCGGGGCAGTCGCCGCCGCTCACGATGAAGAGATATTTGGCAAGTGAGAGCTGCCCCTGGCCGAGGATGGCCGATGCCTGGGTGAGGAGCTCCGCCGGCCGGTCGGACCGCTTCCACGGCATATACCGTTCGCTGCCAACGGCGAGCAGCAGCGGATGAACGCCCGAGGCATCGACCGCGTGAACGCTCGTGACACCGGGGAGAACCGTGGGGATGACAGGACCGGTGAGCTCGTGGACGAGCCAACCAAAAAGCGTGTCTTCCTGCGGCGGTCGGCCGACGACCGTGATCGGCCAGATCGCTCCCTCACGATGCCATACATGCTCGACCCTCATCACCGGAAACTCATGCTTGCGGGCGTAGTAGCCGATGTGGTCGCCAAACGGGCCTTCCGGTTTCGTGTCGCCAGGATGCACGGTTCCCTCGATGACGAAATCGGCATCGGCGTAGATTGCCGGCCGGCCGGCGCGGCGAATGAGTGGAATCCGGTGCCCCGCGAGCACGCCAGCAAACGGAATCTCCGAAAGCCCCTCTGGCAGCGGCATCATCGCGGCGACTGCCAATGCCGGCGAGCCGCCGACGAAGACCGACACCTTCAAGGGCTCGCCACGGGCCAAGGCCGCAGCATGGTGAAGGCCGATGCCACGGTGGATCTGATAGTGAAGCCCGACCTCACGGTCAGCAGCGTAGTCGTTGCCACCGAGCTGCACCCGGTACATGCCGAGGTTCGAGTGCTTGGGCCCAGGCCGATCCGGGTCTTCTGTATAGACGGCTGGCAGCGTGATGAACGGGCCGCCATCGCCGGGCCAGGCGACGACGTTTGGAAGACTCGAGAGCGGCGCAGACCTCGCCATCACTGGACCGCTCCGCACCATCCGAGGCAGCATCGACAGGGCATCAAATGGACTTCGCCAGTAGCGGCCGGGCTGGCGAAGGGCTGCCGTTGGATCGATCTTGAGTTCGACGAGGCGCCGCACCCGATCAAGCGAATCCGCGAATACCCTCGCGACCCGTTCCCTCGTCCCGTAGAGGTTCACGAGGATCGGAAAGACCGAGCCCTTGGGCCGGGTGAAGAGCACGGCCGGGCCGCCCGCCCGAAAAAGCCGCCGCTGGATATCGGCAATTTCGAGGTAGGGATCGACGGGGTGGTCGATGAACACGCATGCCCCCTCTCCGCGGAGGGTATCGACACAGTCACGGAGCGAGCGGAATCCCATCTACGTTTCTTCCTGGCGGTTGCCTCATCGTAGGCTGTCGCATGAAAATGTCGCCCAGGAGCCACGGTTGCACCGAGACCGGGCCAAGGGGACGGCGAGTAGACTAACGGTCCGCTATTTTTTTTTGGTGTTTGACGAGGTCGTTCATGGCATCCCGTCGCTTCGCTACGGGTCTTTGTGGCCTTCGACCTTGAATCAGCTCAACCTTCAAGGGAGCCTCGAGAGAACAAACGAATGGTCACTATCACCTCCACCTATGAGGGCGGTCTCCGTTGCCAAGCCACCCACGGTCCCTCGGCAACAACGCTCGTTACCGACGCCCCTGTCGACAACCATGGTAAAGGCGAGAGCTTTTCGCCGACCGACCTTGTTGCCACGGCCCTTGGCACCTGCATCATGACGACGATGGCGATCGTGGCTGACCGCCGCGGCATTGCCCTCGACGGTATGGCCGCCGAGACAGTGAAGGTGATGACACCCTCGCCACCGCGGCGGATCGCATCGCTCAAGACGCGGATCACGATTCCGCTTCCTGGTGACCACGAGGCGCGATCCGCGCTCGAGCATGCAGGACACGCCTGCCCAGTCCACAAGAGTCTCCATCCCGACATCGATGCTGCCATCGAGTTCATCTGGACAGGCTGAAGATCACCGGCTGAACGTCACCCTCCAAGGAACACCACCGATGCGACGTGGAGTCGTGCCTTTTCTTGTTGCTGCCTTCATGGCCGCCACCGCGGTGGCTGGCGAGCCAGAGCCCGGTCTTCTGGTGTCGCGCATCGCCCTCGGGTCATGTGCCAGGCAGGATCGGCCGATGCCGATTTGGTCGGCCGTGAGTGCCTTCAAACCTGATGTGCTCCTTCTGCTTGGCGACAACATCTACGGCGACACCGAGGATATGGTCGTGCTGCGTCGTAAGTACGATCTCTTGGCGGCCGATCGTGGCTTCGGTGCAGTTCGCAACACGGTGCCGATCGTGGCGGTTTGGGACGACCACGACTACGGTGTCAATGATGGCGGCCGCGAGTATCCGATGCGGCGTGAGTCGCAGCAGGTGTTTTTCGACTTCTTCGGCATCCCCGCCGATTCGGTGGTACGAAAGCGAGAGGGCACGTATCGCGGGCTGGTGGTTGGCCCAGTTGGCCGCCGCGTGCAGTTTATCTGCCTTGACACGCGATTCCATCGCTCGCCACTGCTGGCCATCCCGAAGGACGAGCGAGTGCAGGGGAACGGACCTTACCTGCCAAGCAATGACCCCAAGGCCACGATGCTGGGATCAGCCCAGTGGGACTGGCTCCGCGCTGCCCTCCGAAAACCGGCGGAGGTTCGGATTATTCTCTCGAGCATCCAGTTTGCGAGTGCCGAGCACGGCTGGGAGCACTGGGGGAACCTCCCAGCCGAACGGGAGAAGCTTCTGAGAACGATCCGTGAATCTGAGGCGAATGGCGTTCTTGTGGTGAGCGGCGACAGGCACTCAGCAGAGATCAGCAGGATTCCGGCCGGTGACGATGCGCTTCGATACCCGCTCTACGATCTGACGTCGAGCAGTCTGAATCAGCCGATCCGAGAGACGAAGCCTGATGGCGGCAACACCGATGACAAGGACGACGAGCCCAATCGTCATCGGCTCGGTACGCGATACCACGGAGCCAACTTCGGGACGATAGAGCTTGATTGGGAGTCTGCCGCCAAGGGGGCGTCACCGGCCGTTTCCCTTGCCATCCGTGACGTCGATGGGAAGGTCGTGCGGTCAGAGGCTGTTCCGTCTGGATCTCTCGAGCCCCAAGCGGTGAGCGAGCCGGCACCCTGAGCGACCCCAATGCCTGATCTCTTTGCCGCGTCTCGTGCCGCGAATGTCGCTAGGGCCGCTCCTTTGGCAGCTCGCATGCGTCCGCGTCGGCTCGCCGACTATGTGGGACAGGAGACGATCGTCGGCAAAGGCAAACTCCTTCGGCGTCTCATCGAAGCCGATCGGCTCGGCTCGGTGATCCTCTACGGGCCGCCCGGTGTCGGCAAGACGACGCTCGCCGAAATCATTGCCACCGAAACGCGTCGCAAGTTTCTGGAAATTTCGGCCACGGCCTCCGGCGTGAAGGAGGTTCGCGAGGTGCTCGAGGCGGCTCGGCGGCGGCTCGAGGACGACGGTGAGAAGACCTGCCTCTTCATCGATGAGATTCACCGGTTTAACAAGGTGCAGCAGGATGTGCTTCTGCCCGATGTCGAAAACGGGGTGATTGCGCTCATTGGCGCGACGACACAAAATCCGTTCTTCGCCCTGACCAGCGCCCTGGTCAGCCGCAGCCGCATCTTCGAGCTCGCATCGCTCACGGGGAGCGATATTGGGGTGATCCTCGACAGGGCGATTGCTGATCGGGACCATGGCTTCGGCCGTGAGTCGATCGTGCTTGCCCCGGAAGCGCGTGCGTTTCTCGTCGAGACTTCCGACGGCGATGCCCGACGGGCGCTCGGGGCCCTCGAGGTGGGTGTGCTATCGAGCCCGGTGCGGCCGCTCGAGATCACGCTCGAGTTGGCTCGCGAGAGCGTGCAGCGAAAGGCCGTGGCGTATGACTCGGGCGACACCCACTACGACTGTGCCAGCGCTCTCATCAAGAGCATCCGCGGCAGCGATGCCGATGCGGGGCTCTACTGGCTCGCCCGTATGCTCGAGGGCGGTGAGGATGTGCGGTTTGTGACCCGGCGGCTGGTGATTCTGGCCAGCGAAGACATCGGCAACGCCGATCCCCGGAGCCTGCTGGTCGCCGTGGCCGCGATGCAGGCCACCGAGTTCGTGGGCCTCCCCGAGTGCCAACTCACACTCGCCCAGGCGGTGATCTACCTGGCGCTGGCTCCCAAGAGCAACGCCTGCACGACCGCGATCGCGGCGGCCCGAAGCGATGTCCGTGAGCATGCGGTGATCCCTGTGCCCACGCACCTGCAAGACAGGCACTACGCCGGAGCGAATCGACTTGGGCACGGCGAAGGCTACGCCTATGCCCACGACCACCCCGACGGCATTGCCGCCCAGGACTACCTTGGAGTCGAGAAAAACTACTACGCGCCAACGGATCGCGGCCTCGAACGCGATCTCGGCGAGCGGCTCTTGGAGATCAGGCGGCGTGTGCGGGAGGGGCGTCCGAAGCCGTCTCCAGAGTCTTGAGCTCGGTTGTGATGTCGCACGTGAGCACCTCCTCGAGCCGATGGAGCGCCTTGGCGATGGTGATCCCATCAAGCACGCGGTGGTCAGCGATGATCGTGACGCGGCATCGGCCGGCATCATCGAGCGGCCCTTGGCAGAGGCTCGTCGTGCAGATCGTCGGATGGTAATGATTGCCGACCCCGGCGCCAGCAAGCGACGACATGCTGAAGGTACCGATCCGGGCGGTTCGCTTGGCCGTCGCCGAGTGCATGTTCCACCAGAGTATCTTTCGTCTGAGCCAGCCGGGGATACGCTCCAACTCGACCTGACGACGATAGACCTCCTCGATCGGTGCCCGTGTGTGTCGGTCGATGAAGGTCTGGATCCGGTCGAGGGGTCGGCGGTCGGGCGCCGGGAGGCGGGCCACAAACAGGCGATCGATGCAATTATCGGTACGGTTTATCGCCAGCGAGGCTACGCTTTCGCTCGAGGTGGCGAGCCGAGGTCGGAAGCCACCCACGAGCCAGCTACGTAGCAAGGGCATCTCGTCGGCGACGATCGCGTAGGCCTTCATGAAGCATGCGGCCCACCCGATCCGCCGCGTTGTGACCGCACGGGCCGCGGCGACATCCGCGAGTCGCATCTCGCGATCGACGGGAAAGAGCGGGACGCGACGACCGAGGATCGCGAGATCGTTGATCACGCCGCGGCCGGCCGGCAGCGGCTGCGTGACGATGGCTGGAAGGGACATGGCGGCGCATCCTCGAACCACTGGCAAAGTTTCCATTCGGCGCTCGGAATCCTAGAAAACGGCTGGCTTCGGCGATAGGCGTTTTTCGACGAGCCACTCGAGGAATTTTCGTCTGCTATAGTGAGGGGCCTGTTTCAGCGTTGCTCGAACAGGAGGCCCGATTCGGCGTGGTGGCTGTAGCTCAGTTGGTTAGAGCATCGGTTTGTGGTACCGAGGGTCGCGGGTTCGAGTCCCGTCAGTCACCCATTTTTCTGCCGCGATTTTTCGCCCGCATCTCGCCCGCCTTCCCTGGAGTCGCCCGCATGTCTCGCTCTCCCCGCCGCCAGTCCGCGAGCCGCCGTTCGTTCCTTGCTGCGTCATCAACTGTTGCCGCTGGCTACTTCGTGGCACCGCTGACGCGAGGGGAAGATGCCGCTCCTCCAACGAGTGCCAACGAGGAGATTCGTTTCGCCTGCATCGGGATTGGCGGCAAGGGGCAGAGCGACTCCGCTGACGCGGCACGCGGGGGAAAGGTCGTGGCGGTTGCCGACGTAGACTCCAATCAACTCAAGCGGGCCGCGAAGTCGTTCGCCAGTGCCATGCCCTACACCGACTTCCGGAAGATGCTCGATGAGATGGCTGGCGAGATCGACGCGGTCACCATCAGCACGCCAGACCACACCCACATCACCGCCGCGGCGATGACGCTGGAGCTTGGGAAGCACTGCTTCTGCCAGAAGCCACTCACGCGGTCGATCGCAGCCGCCCGTCTGCTTGGCACCCTTGCCCGTGAGAAGGGCGTCGCCACGCAGATGGGGAACCAGGGCACCGCCGCCGATTCCCTGCGTCGGGCTGCCTCGCTCATCCAGTCAGGTGCGCTCGGCATGGTGAAGGAAGTGCATGTCTGGACCAACCGGCCGGTGTGGCCGCAGGGGGGTGGTCGGCCTCCCGAAGCGCCAGTGCCTCCAAACCTCGACTGGGATCTTTGGATCGGCCCCTCGCCGATGCGTCCCTACGGCCCGGGGTATCACCCGTTCGCGTGGCGGGGCTTCTGGGACTTTGGCACCGGTGCCCTGGGCGACATGGCCTGCCACACGTTCAACATGCCATTCATGGCGCTCAATCTCCGCGACCCTTCGAGCGTGCAGGCGCTGACCAGTGGTCACAACAAGGAGACGTATCCCAAGTGGTCGATGATCGACTATGAGTTTCCAGCGCTCGGCGAGCGGCAGGCGGTGAAGGTCAAGTGGTACGACGGCGGGAAACTCCCCGACGCCACCCTGTTCGCCGGATTCCCGGCGGAGCGGAAGGAAATGAAAGACGGTACGGTCCAGGAGAAGCCATTTCAGGTCGCGGCGAGGGGGGTGCTCATCGTCGGCGACAAGGAATCCCTCTACGCTCCGGGCGACTACTGCGACCAAGGGATCAAGCTCCAGAGTGGTGCCACGCCGGCCGACGTCGCGTTCGAGAAGTCGCCTGGCCACTTCCGGGAGTGGATCGACGCCATCAGGGGCGGACCGGCCGCGCGGAGCAACTTCCCCGACTACGCCGGCCCGCTCACCGAAACGATCCTGCTCGGCAACCTCGCCGTGTGGGCCGCCGACACACCCGACGCTCAGGGGAAGAAGATCGAGTGGGATCCAGTGAAGCTCGTCGCCACGAATGCTCCCGAGGTGGAGCATGTCGTGCGGCCGACGTATCGCGAAGGCTGGCAGATGTGAGCTGAGCCTTTGGGCGCACGTCGAAGAGGAGCGATGGGATGAAGAATATCTGGGTAGCGGTCGCGTTCGTCGGCTTCCTGATGGCCGCGGTCGCCGCGGGTGCCCCAGGGCCGAATGATGCCGTGGTGGCGGCTGTCGAGCGGATCGGTGGGACCGTGACCAAAGGAAGCGATGGCCATGTGACCGGCATCGCGTTGGCCAATCTCCCAACAACCGATGATGACCTTGCGGTCTTTGCGAAAATCCCGGGCCTCGAGTCGCTCGACGTCTGGGGTGCCGAGATCACGGACACGGGCATGGAATCGATCGGCCGGATGACGAGCCTTCGGAGACTCGTGCTCGAGAACACGGATGTCGCCGACGAGGGAGCTGCGGCGATCGCCCGGCTCGAAAATCTTCGCGTGCTCAACCTTCGTCGATCCTCGAACATGACCGATACGGCGCTCGAGCACGTCGCGAAGCTCGAGCAGCTCGAGCAGCTCATCCTCCTCTACAACAACTTCACCGATGCAGGGCTTGCCCACCTGGCCCCACTTGGCTCGCTTCGCGTGCTTGACCTTCGAGGCTGCGCCCTGGTGAGCGACGCGGGGCTCGAGCATGTGGCCAAGCTCACGAGCCTCGAGCGGGTCAAACTCCGCTGCCCAAGCGTGAGTGACATGGGGCTTGCCCACGTGGCGACGCTCCCGAAACTTCGCGGCTTCGCGGTCGAGGACGGTCAAGTCACCGATGCCGGGCTCGCTCCTTTCGCCACCAAGACCGACATCGACGAAATTAACGTGATGCGGACGTTCATCGGCGACGAGGGCCTTGGCCATCTCGCCGGGCTTGGGAAACTCAAGCGGCTCGAGCTCCGCGGCACACTCGTAGGAGATGCCGGGCTCGTGCACCTGGCGAAGCTGCCCGAGCTCGTGCTGCTCGACGTGGCGGAAACGACCGTCGGCGACGATGGCGTGGCGCACCTGGCGGGCCTCGGAAAACTCTCCGCGCTCGATCTCTGGGATACGCGGGTTGGCGATGAGGGGATGGCGGCAGTCGGCAAGATCACCAGCCTTGTCTCGCTCAATCTCCAAAACACCAGCGTGGGTGACGAGGGCGTGTCGCGACTCGCCGGGCTCGAGCGGCTCGAGGATATCACGCTCTCCGGCACGCAGATCGGCGATGCCGCCCTGGTGACGCTCGCCAAGCTCCCACGGCTTCGTCGCGTTGCGCTCGCCTTCACGGCCGTCGGCGACGAGGCGATCGCGGCGCTTGCTGCCAAGCGGCCGGCGCTTGTCATCGAGCGGTAGCGTTCCACGGTCGCGGTCATGCGCGCCGCCTGGAACGACTTCGCGAGCGTGACGGAGCAGCCTTGGCGCTCGGCGTTTGACGCGAGTCCCCCGGAGGGGTATCACGACAGTCTCGCGGGCCCGAGTTTTACTGGCCTTTTCCCGTTTCCCTGTTTTCCTTTTTGTAAGCCACGAGTTCCGAAGCGGAGTCAACGACCATGTTTCTCGGCAAGATATGGAAAGCGTTCGCCGCACAGATGAACAAGCTCGCCAACTTCTTTTGGACGGCTGATCCAATCGCCCAGCTTCAGTATGAGTACGACAAAGCGGTGGAGCAGATGAAGGAGGGGCGAGAGGGCCTTGAGCAATACCGGGCCCTTGTCGAACGGGTGACGAGGCAGGTCAACGCTGACCGGCAGCACGTGGCCTCGCTCGAGGCACGCGTGAAGGCTTACCTCAAGGCGGGTGAGCGAGATACCGCGGCCAGGTTTGCCCTCGAGCTTCAGAAGGCCAAGAAGGAGATGGCCGAGAACGAGGCCCAGCTCCAGCTCCACGAAACGGCCTATGAGAACAACGTCACGAAGATCAAGCACGCCACGGGGAAACTCGGGGATCTCAAAACAAAGATTCAGAAATATGACGCCGAGCTCAAGCTCTCGCGAGCGGAAGCCGAGCTTGCCAAGCTTGCCCACAGCTTCAACTTCGACGTCACGACCGACTTCGGTCAGATCGAGGACGTGATCCAAGACAAGATTGGCTTGAACCGGGCCAAGGTTCGGGTGGCTGCCGACCTCTCAGGGCAGGGTCTCGAGGATATCCGCCGAGAGCAGGCCGTGGAGGCGACCATGGCGGCCGACGCCCTCCGGGAGTTTGAGGTCGAGCTGGGCCTTGTGACGCCCGAGACTGCAGGTGTCACCGCCGACGCCAAGGAGCTCGGTTCCCAGAAGATCAGCCAGACGGCTGACTGATTTCCACCATCCCGTCGAGAGTGAGCCGGTTTCGTGACGACGTCCATGCCCACCGTCGAGCCGGACCGGCGCCCCACGGCAGATGGAGCGCTTGGGCCGTCAGCGCTGGGCACCGCTCCCACGACAACCGGTGCGGCTGCGTCGCTCGCCTCCTGGTGCCCCGGCTGGGCTGAGCGGCTTGGCGATGCGTATCTCTCCGGAACGAGCTGCGTCTTTCTCCTTCATGGCAACGTGCGGGATCTCGTGCCGGTCGCGCCGCCGATCGCCGGCCAGGCCGATTCAATCGATGCCTGGGGTACCGTTTCGGATTTTCTCGCCCGCGAGATGTTTGGCCGTTGGGATATCGTGCTGTCCTACGATGTCGGCAAGGGGCTTCGGCCGCTCGCCGGCAGCGATCCCGAGCGGCTGCGAGCGATGGCCCAGTGGCTCACCGAACGAGCCGGCGGTGCGCCGTCGTGGCCTCGCGATCCAGACGCGGCGATGGCCATGATCGATGCGATTCTCGAGCGAAATCTGATCGATCCGCCCGAGCAACGAAAACGGATCGCCGTGGTGCTCGACTACGCGGCGTATCTCGTTCCGGCGGGCGAAAGCGGATCCCGGTCGGCGGCATCGCGGATGGTTCGGATCCTGAGCTGGGCCCGGAATCCACTGCTTCGCCGAGTGAATGTCGCCATCGTTCTCATGACCGAGAGCCTCGCCGATGTCCATCCACGACTGACTACAAGCGGGGCGATCACGGCGGTCGAGGTTCCAATGCCAGACCACGTCGAGCGGGAACGGTTTGCCCTGGCGACCGCGGCGGCCTCGGGCGTTTCGGCCGATCAGGATGCGGCGGTGCGTCGGATGGCAGCCGTTTCGGGAGGGCTCACACTCGAGAGTCTCCGCGGCGTGATCACACTCGCGGCTCGCGATGGGTCGGCGCCTGATGGCCGAGAGTTTGCCGAAAAGAAAAAGGACCTCATCGAGCGAAGCTGTCACGGTTTGGTGGAGTTCATCGAGCCGCGGCTTTCGCTCGATGCCGTGGCGGGGCATGGCGAGGCGAAAAACCGACTTGAATCGGACGCCCGAGCGATCCGCCGCGGACAGTTCGAGGCAGCCCCGATGGGCTATCTCATCTGCGGCCCCGTCGGCACGGGCAAGAGTTTTATTGCCGAATGCTATGCGGGGACCGTGGGCATCCCCTGTGCCGTGCTCAAGAACTTCCGCAGCAAGTACGTCGGGGAGACCGAGGGCAATCTCGAACACGCCCTCGGTGTGCTCCGAAGCCTGGGGCCTGTGGTGATCGTGGTGGATGAGGCCGACGCGGCCCTCGGCAACCGTGAGAGCACGGGTGACTCCGGCACAAGTGGCCGCGTGTTCTCGATGATCGCTCGCCAGATGGGTGACACTCGCTACCGCGGCAAGATCGTCTGGATGCTCCTCACGAGCCGGCCAGACCGATTGCCGATCGACCTCAAACGGCAGGGCAGGGCGGAGGTCCATATTCCTCTTTTCTATCCGCACGATCAGCAGGAAATGGCCGCGATGTTTGCGGCGATGGCCCGCAAGGCCAAGGTGACGCTCGCAGCCGGGCTGCCTGGCCCGATCGATCTCGACATGGGGCTCTCCGGGGCCGACATCGAAAGCGTGGTATTGGCCGCACGACGACGGGGGCTTGAGCGGGCCTCGGAAGCTGGTGCGCCGCCGCCTGACGAGATTGCCGAAGCCGATCTCCGGGCGGCCCTCGACGATTTCCTCCCCTCGGCCCAGGGGCTCGAAAAGGAGCTTCAGGAAATCGTGGCGGTCCTCGAATGCACCGAGAAACGGTTTCTTCCGTCACACTGGCGGGCAGCCATTGAGCAGCCTGGCGGTCGCGGCCGACTCCAGGAGCGGGCCGCTGCGATCCGCGAGATAATCCGTTCATGACTGTGCGGCGCTGCCGCTCGCCATCCCCACGATCAGCCCAGCACCATCACCCCCCGAGGAAGACCCGAATGTCCGCAAAGACCCCATGGTTCGACGACAAGACCGAGGCCCCGCTCCTGGCAGAGTATGCTCGCAAACTCGATTCCTTCTGCGATGCTGTGGCCGATGGAAAGGTGACGTCGGCGGAGCTCGACGAGCAGGAGAAGCGTCTGGTGGCTCACATGAAGGCGCTCGAACCGATGCTTTCCGATGAGGCCCATGAGAAAGTGACGCAGCTCCTCTGCGAGGTGACGGCCTACGGTCTCATGCAGGCGATGCACCTGGCGGGTAAGAGCCGTCCGAAGACAACATTCCGCGGCTGATGCCGACCGTATCTGTTCACGATTCAACCTGAGTACGAACCCCCGAGGAGAGGCGATTCCATGGCAGGGCAACCAAAAACATCATTCTGGGTGACCGTGTGGCTTGTGGCACTTGCCCTTGTTGGATACGCGGCATGGAAGTGGGGCGTGTTCGATCAGGGTGGCGGTGCGCAAGTGCCCCCGCCGCCGGTCGCGGCCGGAGGGGTGAACGCCGGCGGCGGTGGTGGCGGCGACGACCTGCCCACCGAAGCTCCCGATGAGATGGTCCCGACAACAGTTCAGGAATACGCGTTTAAGCCAACCGAGCGGTTGCCTCCGGTGACAGGTATCGCAGGCTACAAGCCCCTCGAGGATGACACCGTTCGGTTCGCGCTCAACGTGTGGGCCGGCTGGGCGCCGATTATCTACGCCAACGAGGGCTTTCAGCCTGGCAAAATCTGGCAGGCGCCGGGTGGCAAGCCGTTCAAGGTGGAGCTTGTGCTCATCGACAACCCCGTGACCATGCGGGATGCCTGGGCGGCCGGAGAAGTGCCGATCGGCTGGGCCACACTCGACATGGTGCCCCTCTTTCTCGAGGGGCTCGTCGATGCATCGGGGAAGCCGAAGGATTCCCGAGCCATGCCGCGGATCTACCAGCAGGTCGATTTTTCCAACGGCGGCGACGGCATCGTGGTTCGCGAAAATATCAAGACGGTGGCCGATCTCGCCGGCAAGAAGCTCGTGCTCGCCCAGAATTCCCCGAGCCAGTTCTTCGCCCTCAACATGCTCGTCAATGGTGGGCTTCAGCCAGGCGATGTGGAGATGATCTACACCGACGACGCCTTCCAGGCGGCCGCCGCGTTCAATGCCCAAAAGAATCTCGCGGGCTGCGTGTCCTGGGCGCCCGACATCTACAACCTTGAGAAGGCGAAGGGCAATCGCATGCTCGTTACGACCCTCACGGCCAACAGACTCATCGCCGACGTCTGGTTCGCCCGAGCCGACTTCGCGAAGGATCACCCCGACAAGATCGAGGCAATCGTGCGGGGCATCTTCGACGCGATGGAGGAGCTCAAGACGGAGAGCGCGAAGGCAAAGGCGGCTGAGCTTATGGCCGACGGCTTCAACATTCCGGCCAGCGATACGCTCGGCATGATGGCCGACGCCCACTCCACCAACTGGGCCGAGAACTACCAGTTCTTCATCAACCGCAACAATCCGTCCAACTTTGAGCGGCTCTGGAAGCAGGCTTACCGGCTCTACCGAAAAGTGGGCACCATCACCCACCCGGCCGTGCCATTTGACCAGGTGATGGATTTCTCGGTCATCCAGAAGCTCGGCAAGGAGCCGAAGTATGGGGAGACAAAAGACGAGTACGATCGGCCGCTCCCGCCGAAATCGCTCTCGGCAATCCGGGCAGAAAACGAAGAGATCCTTACCAACACCGTCGTCATTCACTTTTTTCCCAATAGCGCCGATTTCCGAAAACTCATCACTCGGAAGATCGACGGTAAGGCCGTCGAGGAACCCTATGACCCACGTGCCGATCTCGTGCTCGATGAGGTCGCCACGCTTGCCAAGCAGTTCGGCAACGCGAGGATCGTGATCGAGGGCCACACGGACGGCTCGATGAAGGGGCAGATTCCGGCATCGCTCGTGAAAGAACTGTCGATGTCGCGAGCCGAGTCGGTGAAGAACGAGATCATCGCGAAGTTTGACTTCGATGCGAACCGGTTTGCCGTGGATGGTTTGGGCTGGGACCGACCGGCCGATCCCGACCAACCGCATGAGCACGTGCTCAACCGTCGCGTGGAGATCAAGGTCTACTCCGCCGAGAAGGAGTGACCGGCTGTGGCAGACACGCCTGCTCAATCGTCCGATGCGGGTCGATCGATCGATGCCGGGAAGAGGCCTGCGCGAGTCTCCTCGCCGCTTCGTGGCGACCTCTCGACGGAGGCGACGTTTCTCTGGGGCGCCGCGGCGATCGTCACGGTTCTCCTCGCCTGGTGGCTCGCCACGGCGCCACTGTTTCCGGTGCCGGTCGAACATGTCGCCGAGCGGCCTCCGGAGCGTGAATATGTGCCGCTGGTGAGCCCTGTCATGCTACCGGGGCCAGGGGCGGTCTTCGAGGCGGTGCCCCGTGTGATCACGGAGCGAAAACTCCTCGCGAACACTCGCGTGACGCTCGTACGGGTGTTGATGGGTTTTGGGCTCGCGGCACTCATCGGTGTGCCACTGGGGGTGGCGGCCGCCTGCTTTCCGTCGGTGCGAGCGTTTCTCTATCCCGTGACGATCTTCGGTCGCAACATTCCTGTGGCCGCCCTCATCCCGCTCACGTTTTCACTTTTTGGGATCGGCGAGTTCCAGAAGGTGATGTTTCTCTTTGTCGCGAGCGTCGCGTTTGTGATCAGCGATGCGACGGCCGCCGTGCTGGAGGTGCCGCAGCGGTATGTCGATACGGCGCTCACCCTGGGGGCCTCGCGGCTCCAGATCATTCTCAAGGTGCTCGTGCCGCTCGCGGCACCCGTGATCTTCAACTCCTTGCGACTCCTCTTCGGCCTCGCCTTCGGCTACGTAATGCTGGCTGAGCTCGTAAAGTTTGGAAACGATTCCGGAGGGCTGGGCGACCTCATCAACATCTCCCAGCGGCGAGGGGACCGGGAGCCGATTCTCATCGTGCTCATCGTGATTCCGATCTTGGCCTACGCCATCGATCGAAGCCTGTGGTGGCTCCAGTGCGATCTCTTTCCGTATCGCTACGGCGGCAAGGGGCGGATTCCTCGGCTGTTCCGGAAACTCTTCAGCCCGCCGCCAGTGACCGTGGAGGTCAGGCCATGATGCCAGACAACCAGGCGGTCGTTCCAGAGCCCCCAATCGATCGTCCGCTGGCCATCGAGCTTCGCGGCGTCACCAAGGTGTATCTCCCTGGAACGCCCCGCGAGGTCACCGCGATCAGCGATGTGACGTTCACCATCCCCGATCGCCATGACCACGGCGAGTTCTGCTCGTTTCTGGGACCGAGCGGCTGCGGGAAGAGCACCGTTCTCCGCATGGTTGCCGGCCTCGGACCGCAGTTCCCTCCGACGAGCGGGAGCGTTCGCGTGCTAGGCCATGAGGTGGTTGGCCCGGGTGCCGATCGGGGCATGGTCTTTCAGGACTACACGAGCTTCGACAACCGGACCGTGCTCGATAACGTGACGTTTGGGCTCGAGTGTCGCGGGGTACTCAACCCGCACCGGGAGGCCGAGGGGCTCGACTGGATCGAGCGGGTGGGACTCGATCCGCGGCGAGACGCAGCGAAGTATCCCCACGAGCTTTCGGGTGGCATGCGGCAGCGGGTGGCCATCGCCCGCACGCTCATCCTGCGGCCCCGCGTGATCCTCATGGACGAGCCCTTCGGGGCGCTCGACCCGGCCACTCGGCTCGACATGCAGGACTTGCTTGTGAAACTCTGGCGGGAGGCCGAGGCCACCGTGCTCTTCGTGACCCACTCGGTCGAGGAGGCCGTGTATCTCGGCGATCGGGTTTTCCTTATGTCGACGACACCGGGGAGGATCGCCGAGGAGCTCACGCTTCCATCTCCCTCCGCCCCGGCACGCGAGGCCCAGTCGCAACCCTGGTTCAACGACGAGGTCGCGAGGCTCCACTCGAGAATCGAACGGATCGAGGCTGAGGCAAAGCCTCTTCCAGACCGCTAACCACGCAGGGCTGAGCCCGGCCGGTGTCCTTTCAACGATGTTCGAACAAATTGGTCGTTACCTCAGCGCTGCCTTCACCCACCACTGGAACCTGCTCTTTGTTGGGGCCGGGACGGCGGTGGCGTTTCTGAGTGGCCGCCCTGATGTCGTGATCCCGCTCGTTGCCGCCGGTGAGGTGCTCTACCTGGCGACCCTCATGACGAACGACCGATTTCGGGCGGCGATCGATGCCCAGGAAGCGAAGGACCGTCGGCAGGTCGATACAGCCGGAACCCAAGCGGCCTATGACCGTATCCGCAGCCAGCTTCCGCCGGCGCTTCTCACTCGATTCGATCAGCTTCGGGCCCACTGTCACAAGCTCACCGAGCTGGCCGGCAGCATGCGCGGCCCGGATGTGAGCGGCCCTGATCGGAATGCGGTGGAGTCACTCGAGCGGCTTCTGTGGGGGCATCTCCGCATGATCTGGAACGCGGCGAAGCTCTCCGAGTTTCTCGATCACACGGATGACGGTGCGCTCCGCAAGCGAGTCACGGAGCTGGAGAAGCGATTGGCTGGCATCCCAGAAGACGCTGGGGCTGCGCCTCTTCGAACAGCGGTAGACGACAACCTTCGGACAACACGGGAGCGGCTGGAAAACATCGACGAGGCCCGCCGCAAGCTCGACGTCGTTGCCGCGGAGATCGAGCGGCTTGAAACAAAGATCGCGGCCTTGGCCGAAGGCGCCGTGGCGCGCCGCGACGTCAGCGACATCGCCCAGCGTGTTGACGAGGTCGCGGAGGGAATGCGTCGCACCGACGAGACCATGCGACAGCTCCAGCTTCCGCCCGAGCTCGAGGCGTTTGAAGCCCCCCCCGCGCTCCTCCGCGACGAAGCGTAGCCACGAGAGCTGGAAGCATTTACTCCCGGAGTCGGAGCCCAGGACCTCCGGGACTGGTTGAATGCGGGCTGCACTCGCTGCGCGGATGCGGCCATCCCCGCTGCTCGGGGTTGCCCATGCCGCATCGCCGGACGCTTCCTCCGGGCATCCTGCCCTCCGGTCGCTCGATGTAGCCCTCGCTTCGCCATCCTGGCTTCGCTCGGCCTACAACGCCGGCTCCGCGGCACTGGCAACCTCTCGCGGATTCCATACTGGAGGCATTGAGGCACAGATACGTGGCCACCATTCGCTTGCGAATCCGCGTGCGCCCCGGCTGCTCAGGCGCACCACACCGCAGCGGTTACGAGCACGGGAGCCCGGAGGTGCGACCGCCGCCCGGAGGGGCGGGAAGACCGCCGGGGCCATGGATGGCCCGCCGGTCGTAAAGAGGGATGGCCCGCCGTTCGTATAGTCAGTCCAGCCAATTGCCTTCGGCGATTCGCTCGGGGGCATACGTCTCGGTGACGTAGCTGATGTCTTTCGAGATGAGAGCCTCGACTTCCAGCTTAAAGCCATTGGAGAGCATGGTCTCGATCTCCTTCTGCCATGGCTTTTTGCCAGCGAACCATGGGTAGGCGGCAATCTGCTTGGCTCGCTTGATGTCGGTGTCGTTGAGCGCGATTTGGACGCTTGGCGAGAGCTTGCACCGTTCGTAGTCGCGGCTGCGGAGACCGAGAAAGCGGGCCTCCGGTATGGCCATGCGTTTCGATTCGTACCCGAGATTGATCGAGCCTTGCTTGAGTACGGAGTAGATGTAGTACCCCCAGGGGTCGTTGTCGAGCAGGCAGTAGACAGGCAGCTTGAGCTCGTGGTGGAGACGGTGGAGCATTCGCCGGACACCGCGGGGGGGCTGGCCACCCCCGTGGGTCAGGAGGCAGTTGTGCTTCCGCCAAAACTTATCCTCGTTGAACCGTCGCCAGACAGTGTCTTTTTCGACATGGAGAATGAACTTCGCGTCGCACGACTTGAACCGGATGACGTCGGCCTCGACGATCGACGGAATCGAGTAGCCGCTTGATCCCATGCGAGCGCAGTCGAGCTCATCGCCGGAATCGATGAGCGTGATCGGCCCGACGAGTCCGCCGCGGTTGCTGGCATAGACATGGAGCTCCTCGCGAAGGCTTTCGAGCGTGACTTCGAGGTCTTCGATGATCGGGTCACACTCCTCCTGGGTCGCGAACGTCTCCTCGCGGGTGCCATCGATCGTGTGCTTGAGGAGGTAGTAGAGACCTCGGATACTGGTTGTTTTCTGTTGATCGATGAGCTGCTTGCATCCGGTGGCCACGAGCAAGGTTTGCATGTAGCTCTTGGCCTGGGAGAGGTTGAAGAGCTGCCGGCGATTCTTCTGGCTCCCCATCTCGATGATCTTCCGCGCCTTGTTGAAGCGGACGTTTGAGAGAGTGCGGGCAGGGATATCGAGCGAGGGATCCCGCCGTCTTTCGGCAGCAGCGGCGACCTCATCGGCAAGGCCCATGATGAGCTTGCGGGTCTTGAGATCGACGGGGGGGAGCTTTTCAGCCGGAGCTTTCGACGTGGATTTCGGCGTGCGGGCCATGCGCGGTAAGCTTCCGAGGGCTAGGATATGGGGCAACGATTCGCCGCAATCCTACCCACCACCTCGGCTGTCCGCATCCATGGCAAAATACATCTTCGCCTACGCTATTTTCGGCCTCTTTATCGGCCTGAGCGCCTACATCGTCTGCCGTCCGAGTCGCCGTTTTGAGGGCGATCGGTAGTCGTCTACGAAATGACCTCATCGGCCCGGCCGACGATTCGGCGGACAAAATGTGGGCCGTGTGCAGCCGTGGGTTTTGCCGGAGCCTGAGCAGTCGGCTTGGCACCGAAGAACTTGGCCCCAAAAAACTCGGCGATCCTTGCCACGACCGTGTGCTGCTCGTCGGCCCGGAGTTCGGGGAAGATCGGCAGGGCAAGCGTCTCAATCGCCGCCTGCTCGGTTTGCGGGAGATCGCCCTGCCGCCAGCCGAGGTGTGCGAAGCAGGCCTGGAGATGGAGCGGGACGGGATAGTAGATCTCCGTGCCCACACCGCATGCCGCAAGGTGTTTGCGGAGGGCATCCCGCTGTCCATCGGCGATTCGGATCACGTATTGATTCCAGACATGCCGGCCTCGGGTCTCGTCGCTCGGCACGGTCACATGTTCGGCGAGATCATGAGCGGCAAAGAGATCGGAGTAGCGGGCGGCGTTTTCCTGCCGGCTGGTGGTCCAGGCATCGAGGTGGGGGAGCTTGACCCGTAGCACCGCAGCCTGGATCGAGTCGAGGCGGCTATTGATGCCGATGAGATCGTGATAGTAGCGAGGCTCCATGCCATGGACACGAAGAAGCCTGAGCGTCTTGGCGAGGTCATCGCGGGTGGTGGTCACGAAGCCGCCATCGCCGGCACCACCGAGGTTCTTCGTGGGGTAGAAACTGAAGCAACCGATGTCACCCAGTCCGCCCGAGGAGCGACCGTGCCAGGTGGAAAGAATAGACTGCGCTGCATCTTCCACGATGGGCACGCCAGCCGCCTCGGCGATTGGCGCGAGGGCGTCCATGTCGGCGGTGCGGCCGAAGAGATGGACGGGGATAATGGCCCGGCAGCGACGGCTCACCTTCCGCCGCACGTCTTCAGGATCGATGAGATACGTCGTCGGATCGATATCGGCAAAGATCGGGATCGCGCCGAGACGGGTCACGGCGCTGGCCGTGGCAAAGAAGGTGTAGCTCGGCAGCACCACCTCGTCACCCATGCCCACACCCAGTGCCATGAGCGCTAGGAGAAGGGCATCGCTCCCGGAGGCGCAGCTAATGGCGTGGGGGACATCGAGCGCGGCGGCGAGTTCTTCCTCGAGCGCGGTCACATCGGGGCCGAGCACGAAGCGGCCGGAGTCACACACGCGATCGATCGCGGCCCGAATCTCCCCACGGAGCACGCTGAATTGGCGATCTAAGGCGAGAAGGGGCACCGAGGCCAGCAACGCAGGGGCAGGGGCTAGGGGCTCGGACGGCGTGACGCTGCTCATGGTGGCGAAGAATCTCCGAGGCGTGCTCACGCGATTCGCGGGCCGAAAAGCCGGCGCCGTCGGCATCGCTTGTTCAATAGTTTCCATCGTCACGACTGCCACTGCCGCTCCAATCCAAGCGGCCCGCAGCCTGCACGGGAAGCCAGGAAATAGGTTCGCCGGCCATCCACCGTCAAGGGCAGGGTCGCGGCATGGTGGGGTCGGCAAGGCCGGTAGTCTGGCGAGCGCCGCTCGAAAGAAGGGGCGGATCGGAGTTCCTGGGAGGTTCGCCACTCTGCCCGTTTGACAGCGTTCCCGTGGCCACCCTAGATTCTTGGGCAGCATCAAGGGTTCCAGGTTCGTGCAACACCGGTGTCACGACCGGGGAAACCCCGGAGGAGAGTTTGTCGATCCCGTCTGTTCGCAAGTGACGGGTTCGCATGTCGGATGGGATCCACCGCGATCACGCCTGTCATCGATCTGGGACTTCTCGCCCGCCGGCTCGGGCTGCCTGTTTCGGCGGTCCATGCCACGGTTGAGCTTGTCGATGCCGGCAATACGATTCCCTTTATTGCACGCTTCCGTCGAGATGAAACCGGCGGGCTCGACGAGGAGGTGATCCGCCGGGTCAAGGAAGAGGTGGCTCGGGCCAGGCAACTCCTGGATCGCAAGCAAACCGTGCTGCGAACGATCCAAGGTCAAGACAAGCTCACGCCCGAGCTCGAGACAGCGATCGTGACGGCTGAGACCTCAAAGCAGCTCGAGGATCTCTACCTCCCGTACAAGCGACGACGGCTGTCGCTCGCCGAGGTGGCAAGACAACGCCGGCTCGAGCCGCTCGCCCGCGAGATTCTCGATGCGGCCCCGGCTGCCGCCGATCTCGACCAGCGGGCAACGGACTTTCTCGCGGCTGATGCAGGGGTGGCGACCTCGGCCGACGTGCTCCTCGGTGTCGGTCATATCATTGCCGACGAGCTGAGCGCCCGGGTGGACCTGCGGCAGCGACTGCGGGAAATTCTCGAGCGGGCCGGTCGACTCCGAAGCCAGCGGGTCGAGACGGAGGGTAAGCCGCTCTCAAAAGACGAAAAACACTTTCGCGACTACTTTGATTTTGGCGAGCGAATCGACCGGGTGCCGGCCCATCGACTCTTGGCAATCAACCGTGGTGAACGAGCACGATTCCTGAAGGTTCGCATCGAAGCTCCCCCCGATGAGTTGCAGGCTGTGGCCGAGGAGATCTGCGTGCCATCAGGGCACCCGCACGCGGAGTTTCTGCGTGAGTGTGTTCGTGATGCCCTGGCACGGCTCGTACTCCCCAGTCTCGAACGTGAGATTCGTCGGGAGATGACCGATGCCTGTGAGAATCATGCCGTCGAGGTGTTTGCCCGCAATCTCCGAAACCTGCTGCTTCAGCCGCCGGTGCAGGGGCGCTGCGTCTTGGCCCTCGATCCAGGATTCAAGAGCGGCTGCAAAGCGGTTGTGATCAACGAGTGTGGCGTGCCACTCGAGCATGCGGTGCTCCACGTCGTTGGCCAACAGGAGAAACGGCAGGCATCGGCAAAGCGGATCGTCGAGCTTGTCGCGACCCACGGCTGCACGGTGATTGCCATCGGGAATGGCGCCGCAGCTCGTGAGACGGAGGCAATCGTGGCCGAATTGGTTGCCGGTGAGCTCGCCGCCCTCGACGTCGGTTATGTGATCGTCAATGAGGCGGGGGCCAGCGTCTACTCGACAAGCCCGTATGGTCGCGAGGAGTTACCCGCCCACGAGGCCGCGATCCGCAGCGCGATCTCGATCGGACGACGGCTCCAGGATCCGCTCTCTGAGCTGGTCAAGATTGAGCCGGCCAACATTGGCGTCGGCCTTTACCAGCACGATGTCCGAGCGAAGCATCTCCGGGAATCGCTCGAGTCGGTAGTCCAAAGCTGCGTCAATTTCGTGGGCGTCGATGTCAACACGGCAAGCCCAGCCCTGCTTCGGCATGTGTCGGGTCTCAGCCAGGCAACCGCCAGAAACCTCCATGAGTGGCGGTCGGCCCACGGTCGCTTCACGTCACGGCCGCAGTTTCTTGACGTGCCCGGGTTTGGTGAGGCGACCTATGTGCAGGCTGCGGGATTCCTCAAGATCACCGACGGCGATAATCCTCTCGACTCGACCTGGATTCACCCAGAAAGCTACGACGTGGCCACGCGGGTGCTCGAGCGACTCGGTGCCAGTCTCTCCGATCTCCAAGAAGCGGGCGGCCTGGCCGAGCGGACGTCCTCGATCGACCTCGATACTCTTGCCGGAGAGCTTGGTGTGGGGCACTTACTGCTCGCCGACATCCTTGATCAGTTGGCACGGCCTGGACGTGACCCCCGCGACGATTTGCCAGAACCGTTCTTCAAGAAGGGTGTGCTCAAGCTCGAGGATCTCGAGGTTGGTATGGAACTCCATGGCGCGGTCCTCAACGTCGTGGACTTTGGGGCTTTTGTCGATATTGGGATGCACGACAGCGGCCTGGTCCACATCAGTCAGCTCTCGCCGCGGTATGTGCGAGATCCGCACGATGTGGTAAGTGTTGGTGAGGTCGTGAGGGTCTGGGTGCTCGAGCTCGACAAGGCCCGCCGTAGGGTGGCGCTCACGATGCTCACGCCGGAGGAGCGAGCGCGGCAGCATCAGATTGCCGAGCAGCGAAAAGAAGGCCGAAGCCGGCGGCCTGATGGTGGCGGGCGACGGCAATCTGGAAGCGAGAGGCCCTCGCAAGGCTCGTCGCCCACGGATGGAGGACGTCCACCTACGCCAAGGCCACCGCGACGCCGCGGCAGGCAAGAGGATCGGAAACCCCGGGAACCCCAGACACGGGTCTATGAGGCTAAGGCTCCCAAGGAAGCGAAGCCGCTCTCAAAGTCGATGCGGGAAGGCCGTGAGCCCCTGCGAACCTTCGGCGACCTGGCCCAGTTCCTCCGAAGCAGCGAGCCCGCACCCGAAGCCGTTCCGCCACCACCGGCCGAGCAACTTCCGCCCACCGACCCGCCCGTCGAGTGACCGCCGATCGTGAAACTACCGCTCGCGGAAGGTGATCCGACCTTTGGTGAGGTCGTAGGGCGAAAGCTCTACTTTCACCTTGTCGCCCGGAACGATGCGGATGAAGTTTTTCCTCATCCGGCCTGCCACGTGGGCGTTGACGATATGACCGCCGGTGATCTGTACGCGAAACCGGGTGTTCGCCAAGGCCTGCGTAACGACGCCTTCGACCTCCAGTGCCTGCTCTTTTTCCGCCATGGGTGTTCCGGGGATGGTTCGTTCGACAAACCAAAAATCTAGCCGGGCCAGCCAAACCAGTCCAGCCGGGCATACAGGGGACGCTCAGGACTCGTCTGCCGCCGCCAAATCCGAGCCCGAAGCTCTCCACCGGAGGTAGGCGTTGAAGAATCCATCGAGGTTCCCGTCGAGGACGCTTTGAAAGTTTCCCATGGCGTACCCGGTTCGTTGATCCTTGATCCGCTGGTCTGGGTGCAGAAAGTAGTTTCGGATCTGCGACCCGAAGCCGGTCTTGGGCCGCTCCTTGTAGCGGGCAAACTGCTCGGCCTCGCGTTGCTCCTCCTGAAGGCGTGCGATTCGAGCTCGGAGCATCTTGAGCGCGTTGGCGCGGTTTTTGTGCTGGCTTCGTTCGTTCTGGCACTGCACCACGATCCCGGTGGGAAAGTGGGTGATGCGGATGGCGCTCGATGTCTTGTTGACATGCTGGCCGCCAGCCCCGCTCGCACGAAACACATCCTCGCGGATATCCTCATCGCGAATCTCGACTTCGGTGTCGTCGTCGGGAATCTCAGGCGATACGTCCACCGCCGCAAAACTCGTCTGCCGCTTGCCCTCGGAGTTGAACGGACTGATTCGCACGAGACGGTGGATCCCCGTCTCGCCTTTCAGGTAGCCATAGGCCCAGGGGCCCCGGATGGCGACGGTGGCACTCTGGATACCAGCCACGTCGTCGTCTTGGCGATCGAGCATCTCGACTTCGCAGTCGTGCTTCGTGGCCCACGCCGAATACATCCGCAGGAGCATCTCGGCCCAGTCGTTGGCATCGGTGCCGCCGTCGCGAGCGTTGATCGAGATGAGCGCATCGCTCGAGTCATGAGCGCCCGAAAGGAGCGAGGCGAGCTCGAGGGTATCGACGAGCTTCTCCAGGCGGTCTGCTTCCGTGGCCAGCTCGGCCTCGAGCGAGTCATCTTCACGGGCGAGCTCCTCGAGCGCCTCGAGGTCGCTCCCGACAGTGAGGGCCTCTTCGAGCGGCTTGAGGATGGCGTTGATTCCCTTGAGCTCAGCCACCGTTGTCTGGGCCTGTGCGGCATGGCTCCAGAAATCGGGGCCACTCATCAACGCTTCGAGACGGGCGGCGGATCGCTTGCGGCCGTCCCAGTCAAAGAGAGTCCCGCAGCAAAAGCAGTCGGGCCCGGATGGCTTCAGCACGGTTGAAAAGAGCGGTATCCATGGGATGGATTGTAGGGCGTCGCCTTGGAACCGTGAAGGTGAGGCTTTCGTACGGCTTCCATAGGAATCTCGCACGGTAGCCAGAGGAATCTCGCACGCTGATCGGGGAATCAAATGCGGGCGACACGATTCCCCGGCAGGCGGCGGGCGATCCGTCGCATTTCCAAAACGCCAATAGCGGCAAGCACCCGCGAGACCGCGAGGCCGGAGTCGGCCACGATCTCGTCGATATCAACACCGACCGCGTGGCCTCCCTCGGCCTGCCGATCGTCGAGGATCACGAGCACCTTCCGCTCAAACTCGTCGAGCTTGAGCTCGGCGGGAGCGTGAATCTCGCGGCCCATGGCATCGGTTGTTTTCTCGAAGAGTGGCCCGAGTTCATCCAGCACGTCGTCGATGCTCTCGACGAGCTTGGCCCCATCCCGAATGAGCCGATGGCAGCCCCGCGACATGCGGCTATCGATCGGGCCTGGTACGGCAAAAACCTCACGCCCCTGTTCGCCGGCCAGTCTCGCCGTGATGAGTGACCCGGAACGGTCAGCAGCTTCGACGACGATCGTGCCGAGGCAGAGCCCCGAAATGATACGGTTTCGCGCAGGGAATGCCCCCGCTTGCGGCCCTGTCAGTGGCGGTGCTTCGCTCACGATCGCACCGTGACGTATCACCTCGAGAGCCAAATCGGCATGTTCGGGAGGATAAATCTCGAGAACGCCAGACCCGAGAACAGCGATCGTGCGACCACCGGCATCAAGGGCGCCACGATGGGCGGCCTCATCGATACCCCGCGCAAGACCACTGACGATCGTGCATCCAGCACGGGCAAGGCCACTCGCCAGGTGATGGGCCACCCGGCGGCCGTAGGCGGAGGCGTGGCGAGCGCCGACGATGGCAACGGCAAGCGAATCACAGGACTCGAACCCTCCGCGAACAAAGAGGACTCCGGGCGGGTCATCGATCTGCTCGAGCAGCCGCGGGTAGTCCCGCGTCCCTTCGATGAGCATGGCGACATCACGCCGACGGCAGAGATCAATCGTTTCCTCGGCCACTGGGGAACGAGCGAGCGACGGAATCACACGGGCAAGTGAGCCGCCAACGCCTTCGACGCTCTCGAGCTCACGAACGGATGCCGCGAGGACAGCCTCTGGCGAACCGAACCGCTCGAGGAGCCGCTTGCGTCGGAAACCGCCGATCTTGGGCACACATGCCAGCCGCACATGGTCAAGGAGCTCGTCGTCTGTGAGTGCCGTGGGGACGTCGGGATTGTGCATGGGGCCGCCTCAGAAACCGAGCGAGGCCATGGAGTGTACGTGTGTTCCGTACCTTCTGCAAGTGGGGAGAAAAAGGTTCCTGACACCTTTTCCGTTCCTTATCGGTGGGCACGTGGTGTCAGCCGGCGGCGGCTTTCAACTCGGCGAGCCGCTGGGCCGTATCGACGAGCCGATCCCAGTTGGCCTCGACATATTCAGGCGGTCCGCCAATCTGCGCCACGACCTGGGCTACGTCTTCCGTGGGCACCATCTCGATGGCATCCCAGGGGCAGACCTTCAGGTCGTAGGGATTCGACTTCTTCCCCGGAATGTGGACGCACACCTCGCATCCCACGCACCGCTCGATGTCGATCTCACACCAGCTCTGGAGATTATGGAACTGGTCGAACTGCTGCACCTTGATGATGCAGTCCACCGGACAGACCTCAATGCAGCTCTCGCAGCCGGTGCAGTTATCGGCATTGATCACCGCCAGTTCCTTCGGCAGCTTCTTTCGGGGGCCTTGTTTTGCCATGACCGTCTCATCGGCGCGTGGGGGGAAACGAAACTCAAGCAGCCAGTATGGTAGCCGGCCGCGTGCCCCTGGCAAAACTGAGTCGCTAGGCCGCGAGCCGCAGGCGTTCCTCGGCCCGTGCCATGCCATTGTCGAAGCTGTATCCGAACCGCTCGATATCGTCGGCATAGGCCTCGGCCACACGGTCAACGAGCGACGGCGTGTAGTGTTCTCGGTAGTCGCCTCGCGCCCCGGCATTGCACCGAGGGAGCGTGGCGGTGAGACCGATCCGGCGGCCGATGAAGGCGAAGTCAGATTCGAGCGACTCGTAGCGGCCCACGAAATCGACAAGCAGGCGGCCATCCCGGTTGCAGAGGAGCCCGACCTGGGAAAACGACTTCCGGCGAATCTCGTACTCCACATAGTGGGCAAACGATGGCAGCGACATGACACGGCGGTGCCGCTTGTGTCCGGGGGTCCGTCGGATGAAATGCCAGTATGAGACGAGGATATCCCACGGGTTCCGCACAAAGGCAAACTTGAAGAGCCTGTCAAAGACGTCCGCCGGAAGCGATGCCTCGAGCGCAGCGGCAGGAGAATGGGCGCGGAACTTCGTATAAGGCCATGGCGCAAAGTGATTCACGCGAATGCCAATCCGTTCAAGCCAGCGATTGCCCCAGTACGCATTCGGGTGGGTCGCGTAGTGGCGCAGCACCGAGTACACACTCGTTCCTCCCGTCTTCGGAACGTGAACGAAGGCAAAGGAATGAGACTCGGAGACGATCATCGGCAGACCTCGGGCGGGCTGGGAGCATGCCAGAGCGGCTGTCGCAGAACCAGAGCGGAATTAGCCGAGCGTTTCGCCGCGAACGAGGTCTTCCACGGTCTGCCGAGCTCGCACGAGCCGCGGGACGCCGGCATCCACGAGCACTTCGGCCGGGAGCGGCTTGGAGTTGTAGGTGCTCGCCATGACAAAGCCATACGCCCCCGCGACCTCAATCACGAGCAGGTCGCCGACGCTTGCCGCAGGCAAGGACCTCGTGGTCACGAAGCCACCGTCGGCCTGTGTGAAGATGTCACCCGACTCACACAAGGGGCCACCCACGGCCACGTCTTCGCATGATTCCGGATCGGATCGGTCAGAAGGACAGACGCTCATCGGATGGTACGAGCCGTAGAGCACCGGCCTCGCGAGGGTGTTGAAGCCGGCATCGGTGAGAAGATATTTCCGGCTTCCCTGATGTTTGACCGCGCGAACTTCTGTGACGAGATAGCCCGACTCGGCCGTGAGGTAGCGGCCCGGCTCGATCTCGAGGCGAATGCGATGGCCGAAGCGATCCTCGAGCCGTTTTCGGGACGCGTCCCACAACTGAAAATAGCCGCCGAGGTCGGCATGCTTCTCCTCGGCCCTGTAGGGAACGGGCAGGCCACCGCCGGCGCTCATCGTGGTGAGCGAGCGACCGATTTCGAGGGCCATCCGCTCGAGCGCTCCTGCCACTTCGGCGAGATGGGCCAGGTCGGCCCCGCTGCCGATATGCATGTGGAGGCCGGTCACCGAAAGCCCGGCCCACTCGGCGCGGCGGAGCACATCGGGGATGGCTTCATGCCAGATACCGTGCTTGGAGCCCTCGCCGCCGGTGTTTGTCTTCTGGCTGTGGCCGTGGCCGAAGCCGGGATTCACTCGGAGTGTGACCGCCGCCCCGGGAACCCGTTGGGCAAGCTGCTCGAGCATGTCGGCGGAGCCACAGTTCACATGGATGCCGAGCTGTGTGACGGCATCGAGGCTCTCGCGATCAAAGATGTCGGCCGTGTAGACGATCGGCGGGGCAGGGGGAAGATCACCAGGCTTCACTGGGGCTGATTGCGCGTGGCCCGTGTAGCCAGCCGCGAGGGCTCGGTGAATCTCGCCTGCGCTCACAGCGTCTACGAGCACGCCCTCCCGCCGAATGAGATCGAGGATCGCAAGGTTGGAACAGGCCTTCTGTGCGAACCGGACGGTGTCCCATGCTGCGAGGTCACGGCACCGCTGCCGGATGATCGCCGCATCGTAGACGTAGAGCGGTGTGCCGTAGTCACGCGCGAGCTCGGCAACGCGAACCCCCGCAATCTCGCGGCGCACCAGTGGCATCGAAGGCTGTTCCATGATGGCTTGCTCACAAGCCATCAAAGTCGCCGCCGGGAGCCGCGACTGGCCCGTCGGGGCGAAGGGCGAAGGCCGCCGTAACGGCCTTCGCAATCGCCTGGATAGCACCACCATCCGCCACGAGCCGTGTGGCCACGCCCCCCTCGATCGGCCGCACGAGCAGTCGCACAAGGGCGGCGGGCTTTGCGGCGGCCTCTTTGGCAGCATCGCCAAGAACCTGTGCGGCCGGTTCATCATCGGCGGTGACGGCCATCCACTGCATGGCGCCAGGCACCCAAATATCGATTCCCGTCAGTGGCTTCTGGGCATCATCAGTGCGACTGGCCGCCTCCATCGCTGCTCCCACTCGCGTGGGGGCATCACCGCCAGCGAGCACGCACACGCGATCGGCAGAAACAGCAATCGTGATGGAAAGCTTGCCGCCGACTTTCTCAGCCTTCGGAAGCCCCTCGAGATCAATCTCGAGCGTGTGGAGATTCGCGGCCCCTTCCTTTCCGGAGTCAAACGTGATCGTCGCCTGCGGCGGCAGGGCCCCGGGTTCACCAAGCCGCTTCTTGAGCTGCTCTTCGAGAGCCGGGCCGTCCTTGATCTTCGCCGAGAGCGTCACGGCCGGCAGGATCAAATCCCGCGTCGCACCGCTGGTATCAACGGCGACCCCGCCGGTGAGGCTGCCGGTGTCAAGCATGGCACCGATGATGTCTTGGAGAAGCCCAGAGAGCGTGTCTTTGATCGGATCGCCCGTGCCGGCGGGAAGTGCCTGGGCGAGCGTCGCCTCGATGGCAGCACTCGCTTCCGGGGGAACGGCCTGGGCGTGGTGTGCCCGAAAGGTCGCCGATTGGCCGTCGGCAGACGCTGGCAGTCCCAGGCCATTCTCGGTCTTGCCAGCGTTTGCCCAGACGTTCGCTGCCTCGCTGCCCGGCACCATAACCGTCCGGTTCTCGATGAAGAGCCTTTCCTTCTCGGGCTCCAGAGCAATGCCGAGCGTCATCGATTCTGTTTCCGCGATGCCATCAAACGCGGAAGATACAGCAGCCGCGTTCACGGGCTGGCCCTGGGCGGCGGCGGCCTCCACAAGCTGTTCAATCCTCGCCTTCACCTGCTCCCGCATGCCTTCGGGCATCGCGGCTGGGAAGAGCTGCACGCCGAGCGTGAGCTCACCGGCAAGCTTTGTGATGATCGCCTCGGCGTTGGCTGGCCCATCGGGGCTGCTCTGTATCGCGACGACAGCCCAGCCGTCCTTTTCGATGATCTCGATCGGCGGTGTCATCGGAGGCATGAGAATCCGCTTGTCGCCATCCTTCTGGGCCGGTCCCACCACGCCCTGAAACACGTCGAGCAGTTGGTCGAGGTTCTTGACAGGTACGTAGCCATGCACGACCGGCGTGTCGCCGTTGGCCGTCACGATGATGCCGATGGGCCGAGTCGCGTCGAGGCCTGCGAGCCCCTTAAACTGCGTGGCCATCATGATGCCCGACTCGGCCATCGCAGCAAGTTGTGGATAGTTTACCTGCTCACCGATCCAGGCGATTTGCTTCTTGAGGTCGCCATACGAATCGATGGCGACAACGCCGACCACCGGGTTGTCGTCGGCCCGAACGGCGGTGAGTGCGGCCAGCGCGATCGCGACGACGGCGAGGCCGCGACAGGCTGCGGAGCGGGCAGAGAAGGGCATGGAGAGTTCCTGCGGGGCCATGGTAGTCGAGAGAGAAAAGGCGAGGCGGGAGTTTACCAGAATCGTGGCCAAGCCAGTATTCTGGAGCGACCAGCCCGATGTCTGTCCCAAGCCACCCTCCCGACGCTGATCTCGAAACGCTCCTTGGGAGACGACGGAGGCCACGGGCGCGGCTCCAAGGGCTGCTCTTTCTCCTCACGTGTCTCACCACGTTTGCCGCCGGTGCGGTGGGCTGGCAGCCACTCTTGCTCGGCGTGGATGACGAAGGTATCGCGTCGGCCGTGCTGACTCACTGGGATCGCGGCCTCCTCTATATGGCTGCGGTGCTTGCCGTGCTCGGGGCCCACGAGGCGGGCCACTTCATCGCCGCAAAGCTGCATGGAATCCCTGCGACGCTGCCATTCTTTATCCCGATGCCTGTCCTCCTCACCGGCACACTCGGCGCGGTGATCGGCATGGAGGGATCGCGAGCCGACCGTCGGCAGCTTTTTGATATTGCGATTGCCGGCCCGTTGGCCGGGCTTCTCGTGGCTATTCCGTTTTTGGCGATCGGGCTAGGACTCGGCGAAGCCAGTCAGGCGAATCCGTTTGCGCTTGCTCCCCTGGCCGCATGGCTCCAGGCGTTTCTGCGGCCCGACCTCGCCGCGGGAATGAAGGTCGAGCCCAACCCGCTCTTCATGGCCGGGTGGGTGGGCCTGCTTGTGACCGGTCTCAACATGATTCCTGTGAGCCAGCTCGACGGTGGCCATATCTGCTACGCCGTCTTTGGCCGCGCCGGCAACTGGGTGGCCCGAGCCACACTCATCGCGGCGATCCTGGCGGTGATCATCTCAGGCCAAGATAACTGGGTGGCGCTTCTCGTTCTCGTGACGTTTCTGGGGGTTGATCACCCGCCGATTCGAGAGAATCGACAGTCGCTCGATACGTTCCGTACGATGTTGGGCGTCATCGTCTTCGCGATCCCGATCCTCACGTTCATGCCCGAGCCGCTGCGGTTCGAGTAGCCTGGCGTAGAATGGGATTTGCTCGGGCACACCCGTGGTGCAGCGTGTTTCCGTTGGAGGTCACCATGCCCGCCATTCCTCTGCTTGTCCTGCTCCTCGCCGCCTGGCCAGTCCTCGCGGCAGACAGCCCCAATGTCATCCTTGTCATGACCGACGACCAGGGCTACGGCGATATCGCCGCGCTCGGCAACCCGCTCCTCAAGACGCCGCACATCGACGCACTCCACGCCGAATCGGTTCGCCTGACCGACTATCACACCGACCCGACCTGTTCCCCGACGCGTGCCGCCCTCCTCACCGGCCGCTATTCGACCCGCACCGGCGTGTGGCACACGATCAACGGCCGATCACTCATGCACGGCGATGAGTACACCCTCGCCGAGTATTTCAAGGACAATGGATATCGCACCGGCATGTTCGGCAAGTGGCACCTGGGCGGAAGCGCCCCGCTGCGGCCGATGGACCAGGGTTTTGACCACTGTGTCTGGAGCCCCGGCGGCGCTGTCAATCAAGGCGGTAACTTTCTTGGCAACGACTGCTTTGACGACACCTACAAAGTCAACCAGCAGTGGCAATCGTTTAAGGGTTACCACACCGATGTCTGGTTCAACGAAGCGATGAAGTTCATCGAAGACGGCGACAAGGATGGCGATAGGGACAAGCCGTTTTTCGTCTACCTTCCGACCACCGCGGTGCATGACCCCTGGAACGTCACCGACGCATACGCCCAGCCATACCTCGACGCCGGCGTGCCGCCGACGATGGCGAAGTTCTACGGCATGATCACCAACATTGACGACAACCTCGGCAAGCTCCGTGCGTTCCTCGACGAAAAGAACCTTGCCGAAAATACGATTCTGATTTTCACTACCGACAACGGTACGACCGCTGGGTGGATCGACCGCGAGCGTGGCTTTTCATACTTCAACGCGGGAATGCGGGGCTGGAAGGGCTCCGAGTACGAGGGTGGCCATCGCGTGCCGTTTTTCCTGCACTGGCCAGCAGGCGGGATCAACGAAGGCTGTGATATTGACACGCTTTCGGCCCACATCGACATCATGCCGACGCTCGGCGAGCTCTGCGGCCTTGACGCCGTGGTCCCAGCGAAGCTCCGCCGCGGCCCCCAGGATGGCCGATCCCTGGCGACGCTCATGCGGAGCAAGGGCCAGACCGGTCAGTCACCCCAGCCGCGGACGCTTGTTGTGCACAGCCAGCGCACAAGCCACCCGATCAAGTGGCGGCAGTCTGCGGTGATGACCGAGCACGAAAGGCTGATCAACGGCACTGAGCTCTACGATATCGTCTCCGATCCAGGGCAAGAGAACGACATAGCGCACGACCGTCCCAATCGTGTCGCCAAACTCCGTGGCGACTACGAGACCTGGTGGGCATCGCTCGAGCCGGTGTTCGACGAGCATGTTCGTTTTGACCTTGGCGGCGCGGAGAACCCGACAACCTTGATGAGCCACGACTGGTTCATGGAGGGGGGCAAGGATTCGGCCTGGCACCACAAGCATGTCGAACGCAACGACCTGATCAACGGGCCGTTCATGGTCACCGTCGTGAAGCCTGGCCGTTACCGCATCACGCCGATGCGTTGGCCGGAGTACGTCAACAAGCCGTCGGGGTGTCATGAGGCAGTGGTCCAGGTCAGTTTTCCGGCCGGGCCTGAGAGCTTCAAGCCCCTCGAGGTCCGGCAGAGCATCGTGGTCGACCCAGCCAAGCCGACCACCGGGCTCGAGATCGATCTCCCGGCCGGCCCCGCGTCGCTCACCACAACGCTTACCCGCGAAGATGGAAAAACCTTTGGCGGCTACTACGTCAAAATTGAGTACGTCGGGGACTCTTGATGTTTGAAGAGTTCACTCATGAAATCTCTTCGCTACGCTTCGGGGTTTTCCGGCCTTCAGCCTTGAATCAAACACTCAAACGTCACGAGTAGGCCATCGAGACCCTCTGCCACCCATTCCGTTCGTGCCGGTGTTGCGACCACGGCGATCGACCGAGAACTTGACGGGGCCGAAAAACCGAACTATTCGGAAGAGATCGCTTTCCTGCCTCGGACGCGCCCCGGAGATACCCTGCGCATGGTTCAGTTTCGCTCGTCACGCGCCGCGAGGTCTTCCTCTCGGAAGGCCGCTGACCGTCGCCCGCTGGCCGTTGAGGGGCTCGAGCGGCGGCAGATGCTCGATGGGGATGTCGATCCTCCCACCGTAGTCGTTGCGGCCTCTGACATCGGAGTTCGCAGCACGCCCTTAGTGAGCGTTCTTGATTCCGTGACGGGCCAGATTCAGAACCAGTTTCTTGCCTACGAGCATACGTTCCGCGGTGGTGTACGAGTGGCGGTCGGGGATGTCAACGGCGACGGTGAGCCAGACATCATCACCGCCCCCGGCCCGGGCCGAGTCGGCCAAATTCGCGTCTTCTCGCTCGATGGCACCGAGATGGTGTCGTACCGCACGCTGCCCTTTGGGGCGACCTGGCGAGGCGGTGTCGAGGTGGCCTCTGGCGATGTGGATGGCAATGGTCGCGACGACATCATCGCATCGCAGTCGCGAGGCCGAGGCGTGGTTCGCGTGTTTGTCTCGATCGACGCGGCCGATCCAATTGTTAACGCAAGCTACCGCCGCATCGTTCCCTTCGGCCCGCGGTTCAACGGCGGATCGACCGTGGCGGTGGCCGATGTCGGCACGTTCGTCGGTGGCACGATCACCGATGGTTCGATGCCAGACGGCCGCGTCGAGATCGTGGTCGGGAATGGCCCTGGGATGCGGTCGCTCGTGCGGGTGTACGACGTATCGGCAACGCCGCGGGTGGTGGCAACCGCTCGACCGTTTGCGGCAGGGCTTCGAGGGGGCGTCAATGTCACGTCAGGGCGAATTACGAACGACTCCATTGACGAGATTATCGTTTCGGCGGGGCGTGGAGGAAGCGGTGCGGTAGCGGTGTACGACGGCCGCGTTGGGCAGGTCGCCGGTGGGGGGCTTGCGAGAGTGACACTTGCATCGGCCGCGTTCGCGAGGCCAAACGCGCCAGTATTCATCGCGCCGATCGACCGGAGCGGTTTTGGACTCATTGATCGGCTTCTGGTGACGAAGGGCGATCCGCACACCGGATTCGGCGTGGCCGCGTACACGATCAGCGGGTCGCTGGTGGGGCAGGGGGCGTCGCTCGCAGGCCCGCTCCGAATTGCCGCATCTCGTTCGATGAGCGAGTTCGTCAAAACATCTTCCGGACTCCTCTACCGGGATCTTGTCGAGGGCACGGGGGATCTTCCCGTCCAGGGGCAGGAGATCACGGCGCACTACGTCGGCACGCTTCGCGACGGCACCGTGTTCGACAGTTCGCGAGCACGCGAGGAGCCCTTCCAGTTTACGCTCGGTATCGGCCAGGTGATCGAGGGCTGGGACGAGGCATTTGCCACGATGCGTGTTGGGGGCAGGCGAATTTTGGTCCTCCCGCCAGAACTGGCCTACGGCAATTCCCCTCGGCCGGGCATCCCGCCGGGGTCCACCCTCGTCTTCGACGTCGAGCTCCTGGCAATCGGCTGAGACTGGCGAGCGAGCTACCAGCGGGCTTCAAGGCCGAGTGTGCCGCCGCCGAGCCAGAGCGTGGCGTTGCCGTCAACCGCGGTGCCAGCGTCGATGTTCGTCGAGAAGTCGAACTGGTCTGGCGCGAGCGCCACGCCGGTAAGCCAGATCATGCTGTAACCAGCGCGAAGTGCCCACACGTCGTCGATCCGGTAGATCAGCGAGCCACCAAGGTCAAAAATGCCACCGACGGTGCCCGTGGTGGATCCGCGGGCATCCCGCTCGACAAACCCGGTGACGGTGTCCACGATCGGCGCCTGTGATTGCGACAGGATCGCGCCGGCGAGCCCCGCCTTGAGCCATCCCTCGACTGCCCACCGCTGCCAATCGACACGCCCTCGCGTGCCGATCTGACCACCGATGAGGTTCGAGCTCGACCGCACGTCGTAGGTGCCGGTGATGATGTCGGTGGGAACCGTCGGATCGACGAGCGTGATCGAAGCGTTCTCTTCGAGGCCAGCCCAACGAACGCCGGCGATCCAGTCGACGGTGGCTGTCGTGCCGATTCGCTCAAACTCGTAGGCCGTGTCTCGCGGCAGGTGCACCCAGGCGTCGGTGAGGAGCATGTTCACTTCGGCTGAGTTGAGTGTCGAGCCGTAGGTGGTGCGGGCGAGCGATGCGTTCCGCAGGCTCGCGACGACGCTTGAGAGCGGCGGCGCCACCTCGAGGCTTCCGTTGGTGGCGGCCGTCGTGTTGGCAAACATTCCGTACACGCCGAGGTAGCCGGCCTCCCAGCCGATTCCCGATCGCCCGTGCTGGCCATAGAAGGCCCGCACGCCCGGGGCGACAGGAAACTGCATGTCGCGGGAACCGATCGCCGTTGTGAGCGTGTTGCCGTTCACAACAAGGTCGCGGGGCGACACGAAATTGTCTCGCTGCATGAAGACCGTGTCGAAGGTCGTGTAGGTCTCCCACTCGCGGCAGCAACCCGGCAGCCACCACGGGTAATCATCGGGCCCGGCTGATGCCACGGGCATCGCGACGAGAATCGCGCCGAGCAGAAACAGGCAGGCAGCACGGTTTCGGCGCGGGCCCGCGCCGGGTGTGTCAATGGCTCGCCACTGCATGTCGCCCCCCCGATCCGAAGTCCAGGCACAATCGTCTCAGCAAGACCTTTCGGCAGCCGACGCAGAATCATTGAATCCGTTCCAAGCGGGGGCATGGACCTTGCGGATTGCGGTGAGAAGGCCGGCAGATCGCACCGCTGCGAAACGCCTGGCTTCCGCATATGATGGGGAGCTGTTGAAAGAACCACCCGAGGAGGCCCGCCGTGAATTTTCTCGAACAGGATGATCCCGAGGTTTGGTCCGCCGTGGCTGCCGAGCAGGTGCGGCAGCAGGAAGGCCTTGAGATGATCGCCAGTGAGAACTTCACGAGTCCTGCTGTCATGCAGGCGGTGGGGAGCGTGCTGACCAATAAGTACGCCGAAGGCTTTCCGGGACGGCGGTATTACGGCGGCTGCGAGTTTGTCGACAAGGTCGAGGATCTCGCCCGTGACCGGCTCAAGAGCCTCTTCGGTGCCGAGCATGTGAATGTGCAGCCGCATTCGGGGAGCCAGGCCAATGCTGCGGTCTACCTCACCGCCCTGAAGACCGGCGACACGGTGCTCGCGTTCGACCTTTCGCACGGCGGCCACCTCACGCACGGCATGAAGCTCAATGCGTCTGGGATTCTCTACCACTTCGTCCACTACGGGGTTCGCCGCGAGGACCACCGGCTCGACTTCGATCAGGTGGCACGGCTCGCTCGTGAGCACAAGCCAAAACTCATCGTGGCCGGTGCGAGTGCGTATCCCCGTGAGATTCCGCACGGCACGTTCGCCGAGATCGCCCGCGAGGTTGGGGCCAAGCTCATGGTCGACATGGCCCACTACGCGGGCCTCGTGGCGGCCGGGCTCCACGACAACCCGGTGCCCGTCGCCGACTATGTCACAAGCACCACCCACAAAACGCTCCGCGGCCCGCGGGGCGGCATCGCGATGTGCCGCGAGGCCCATGCCAAGGATCTCGACCGCTCGGTGTTTCCGGGTCTGCAAGGCGGCCCGCTCATGCATGTCGTCGCGGGCAAGGCCGTGGCCTTTGCTGAGGCGCTGCGGCCGGAGTTCAAGGTGTATGGCCAGCGGGTCATTGAGAATGCCAAGACACTCGCAGCATCGCTTGCCTCCGGTGGCGTGAAGCTCGTGAGTGGCGGCACCGACAACCATCTTATGCTCGTGGATGTGACGCCGCTGGGCATCGGTGGCAAGCTTGCCGAAGAGAGCCTCGATCGCTGCGGCATCACGTGCAACAAGAACATGATTCCCTACGACGAACGCAAGCCGATGGATCCGTCGGGTATCCGGCTCGGCACGCCGGCGCTCACGACTCGCGGCATGGGCACCGACGAAATGCAGCGGATCGCCGCGTGGATTCTCCGGGCGCTCCGAAGCCCAGACGATGCGGCCGTTCTCGAAACCATCCGCGGCGAAGTGGCTGACCTCGCTGAACAGTTCCCTGTGCCTGCGGCTCGGCTCGAGCAGGCGGTGGCGGGATGAACTCGGTCGGCGCCCGGGGCGTGATTCGCATCGGCCTCGTGCAGTCGGCGTGTACGGGAGATCGGGATGCGAACATCGCGAAGGCGCTTGCCGGGATAGCCGACGCGGCCGCCAGCGGGGCGACGGTCGTCTGCCTCCAGGAGCTGTTCGCTGGTGAGTATCCCTGCCAGGCCGAGGATCATGGGAAGTTTGACGAGGCCGAGGGCGTGCCGGGCCCGCTCACGCAGCGGCTTGCCGCGGCGGCACGGGAACACAGCGTCGTGCTTGTCGGCAGTGTCTTCGAGCGACGAGCCCACGGTCTCTTTCACAACACGGCTGTCGTCTTCGATACCGACGGTTCGACCGCGGGCGTCTACCGCAAGATGCACATCCCTGACGACCCGCACTACTACGAGAAGTTTTATTTCACGCCTGGTGACACCGGCTTCATGAGCGTGCCCACGAGTCGGCTCGCAGTCGGCCCGCTTGTCTGCTGGGATCAGTGGTATCCCGAGGCAGCCCGGCTCACGGCCATGGCCGGTGCGGAAGCGATCTTCTATCCCACGGCAATCGGCTGGCTCGACGGCGAGGAATCGCTCCACGCCGAGCAATACGAAGCCTGGGATACGATGCTCAGAAGCCACGCGATCGCCAATGGCGTGTTTGTCGTGGCCGTCAATCGCACCGGTCGCGAAGGGCCGCTTCGATTCTGGGGCGCGAGCGTTGTTTATGCACCGAACGGCCAGCAGCTTGCCCTCGCGATGCACAATGCCCCCGCGGTGATCGTGTGCGACTGCGATCTCGCGAGAATTGAATGGTCTCGAACCCGCTGGCCGTTCTTCCGAGACCGACGCATTGATGCCTACGGTGGCCTCCTCGACCGCTGGGGAGGATAGATGATGGGGTATCCAGATTCCGGGACCTACCGACTGCCGGCCGAGTGGGAGCCTCATGCGGCCACATGGATCGCATGGCCGCATCGCCGGCAGACGTGGATTGGCCCGTTTGCGCCCATTCCACGTGTCTATCAACAGCTCGCCGAGATCATCGCACGACATGAGCCGGTGCGGATCATCGGCTCGAGTGAGGTTCTTGCCGAGCCGCGGGAACGGCTCTCTGGCACGGCGAATATTGACTTCGTGACGATTCGCACGAACGACTCATGGGTTCGGGACACGGGCCCCGTCTTCTTGCTCCGAAAAGACTCGACCACTCCGGAAGTTTCCCTGCGGGCCGCGGTTGCATGGGGCTGGAATGCCTGGGGCGAGAAGTATCCTCCTTGGGACGACGACGCCCGTGTCGCGAGGTCGATCGCAGTGCACCTCGGCCTCGATGTCTTCGAGCCCGGGATCGTGCTCGAAGGGGGCGCAATCGAGACCGATGGCCAGGGCACGATCCTCGCCAATGAAAAATGTGTCGTAGACGATCGGCGAAACCCTGGGCTCGACCGGGCTGCGATCGAAGCGGCGATCCGCGGATGGCTCTGTGTCGAGAAGATCCTCTGGGTGGGCGGTGACCTCGCCGGTGACGACACGGACGGTCACATTGACCAGCTTGCACGGTTCGTGGCGCCGGGGCGTGTGCTTGCTGCGAGACAGCCCGACCGCAGTGATCCAAATCATACTGCCCTCGACGAAAACCTCGAGCGGCTGGCTGCGCTTCACGACGCCGCCGGCCGCCGGCTCGAAGTCATCCCAGTCGATATCCCGTCACGCGTTGCCTTTGAGGGAACACAACTCCCCGCGAGCCATCTCAATTTTTATGTGGCCAACGGGCTTGTTGCGGTGCCGGTCTTTGGCTCACCGACCGACGAGCCGGCGCTCCGGATGCTCGAGGAGTGTTTTCCAGGCCGACGGATCGAGCCGATCGACTGCCGTGATCTCGTCCGCGGCCGCGGCGCGCTCCACTGCATCACGCGCGACGAAGCCGCCTCAAGGTCCCCTGCCGTGACGCCAGTGCGACATGGCAAGGCCGAGGAATCCGACGATGCGTGACGAAGCCCCGTCGGCGGCCGCGCCCAGGCTACGCGAAAGGGTGTGGTCGGCCGACGCCGTCCGTGAGGTCTGGGCCATCGCGTGGCCAACGGTGCTCACCATGACGAGCTACACCGTCATGCAGTTCATCGACAAGCTCATGGTGGCCCAGGTAGGGCCACTTGAGGTGGCCGCCCAGGGAAACGGAGGCATCTGGGCCTTCAATCTCATGGCCATCACGATGGGCATGCTGACGGTTATCAACACCTACGTGGCACAGAATCTCGGGGCAGGGCGACCTGAAGAGGGGTCGCGGTATGCCTGGGCGGGCCTCTGGCTCTCCCTCGGCGCCTGGGGCATTGTGCTTGTGCCCTTTGCCCTGCTGATGCCCTGGATCTTCGCGGCCATGGGGCATGAGCCACGGCTTCAGGAGCTCGAGACCCAGTATGGCCAGATCGTACTCGGAGGGTCGCTCGTGCTCCTCGCGAGCAAGAGCATGAGCCACTACTTCTTCGGCATGCACCAGCCGAAGGTCATAGCCCTCGCCGCCATCATCGCCAATGCCTGCAATGTGCTCTTGAACTACGCCTTTATCTATGGCGAACGCGGCTTGCCTTCCCTGGGCCTTCCCGGCGTGCCCGGGATGCCGGCCCTTGGCCTCGCGGGCGCAGGCATCGCCACGGTGCTTGGCACGACGGTGGAGTTCGCCATCCCCATGGCCTGCTTCCTCGCGCCCGGCATGAATCGCCGGTATCACACGCGAACCACCTGGCGCTTCGATCTCGCGGCCATCCGAGATCTCATGCGTCTCGGCTGGCCCGCATCGCTCCAGTGGGGCAGCGAGATCGTCTGCTGGTCGATCTTCATGTCGGTGCTCGTGGGCCAGTTCGGCACTGATCACATGACGGCGGCCTGGGCGGTGCTCACCTACATGCATCTGAGCTTCATGCCGGCCGTTGGTTTTTCATCGGCGGTGGCGGCCATTGTCGGGAAGCGAATCGGTGAGGGGCTGCCCGATGTGGCCGCGGCCAGGGCGAGGCTCGGCCTCCAGCTTGCCATGGTGTATGTCACAGTCTGTGCGATCGTGATGGTGGTGTTTCGCGAACCGCTGGTGACAGTCTTTGCGGGTGGCGACGATACACCGCCCGACCGGGTCGCCATGATCGTGGGAATCGGCACGCGACTGATGATCTGCGCGGCCTTCTTTCAAACGATGGATGCGGTCGGCGTGGTCTGCACAGGCGCGCTGCGTGGTGCAGGAGACACCGTCTGGCCTGGCGTCGTCACCTTCATCCTGAGCTGGGTGTTCATCGTGGGGGGTGGTCAGGCGTTTGTCGTGCTGTTTCCGGGCCTCGAGTCGCTCGGTCCGTGGATCGGCGCGTCGTTCTACATCATCATCTTCGGCGTCACGATGTTTCTCCGCTGGGAGAGCGGTCGCTGGCGAACGATGCAGGTGATCGACCGGAGTCACCACGACGCAGCCATGGCGATTCCTCTACCTGGCGCCCCCGGCACGGCAAGCGACGACGCCGCAGAGGACCTCGCCGCCGATATCGCGGCCGAAGCCCTCACGCATCCGCCGGCGGAAAAGCCGCCGTTTCTCGGCTGATTCAGGCCTTGCCTCGGTCCCGTCGTCTCGCCATTATCCCATCCCCTCGGCATGCCGCCGAGGATCGCGGAGGCGGATGCCATGGAACAGTTCGCGACGGCCATCAAAGGACTCGTGTCGCTCATCGCCCGAGTATCGATCGCGGTGATCTTTTTGGTCAGCGCCATTGGCAACAAGATTCCACAGTTCTCGCAAACGGCCGAGTACATGGCCTCGGAGGGCGTGCCGAATCCGCGGTTCGCTCTCTTTGGCGCCATCGGTCTCTTGCTCCTTGGGGGCCTCTCGTTGATCGCGGGCGCCTGGACACGCATCGGCGGCATTTTCCTTTTTACGTTCCTCGCAGCCGCCACCTTCTACTTTCACGACTTCTGGCATGTTGCCGATCCGGCCCAACGGCAGCTCCAGACGATCCAGTTCATGAAGAACCTCGCCATCGGCGGAGGGCTTCTTTCGCTCATCGCCTTTGGGGGTGGGCCGTGGAGCGTGGATGGCTGGATCGAAATGAAGCAGGAAGAGGCCGAGGCATCGCCCCCTGCCAAGAACCGCTCGACAGCGAAGGTGCAGCAGGCAGCGTGACGCCCCCCGCGTGATTTTCGTGGTGCATGGTTGAGTGGTCATCTATGCTCAGGACTCCTCGGGGAGGTCTCGGTCATGATGAGGATCCGTGCCGTGCGGTTGGCTTGTGCTGCCCTGCTTGCGATGCCATGCCACGTTCACGCCCAGGAAAGATTGATGCCCTCTGACATCGCGGCCGTCTCATCACGCATTCCGACCAGTCGTCCGTTTGGCAGGCTTCCGGATGGTCGCGAGGCCATGCTGTTCACGCTCGAGGTGCCGAGCGGTTGGCGGGCCACCGTGACCGACTTTGGCGGGATCCTCACGAGCTTTGTGGTGCCGCCGGCCGACGACGACCCGACTGGCAAGCCTGTGGATGTGGTGCTCGGATTCGACTCGCTCGATGGCTACTTGGCCGTCCATCCCTACTTCGGGGCGATCTGCGGTCGATATGCAAACCGGATTGCAGGCGGCACGTTCGAGCTTGGCGGCACGACGTATCACCTGGCGACCAACAACGGCCCCAACCATCTTCATGGTGGTCTCGAAGGCTTCGACAAGAAGCTCTGGAAGGCAACGCCCCGGGCCACGGAGCGCGGGCCGGCTGTCGAGCTGGAGCTCGTCTCACCCGATGGTGAGGAGGGCTATCCTGGCCGTCTCGTGGCCAAGGCGGTCTACACGCTCACGCCCGCTGGTGAACTCATCGTGGAGATGTCGGCCACGACCGATGCTCCCACGATCGTGAACATGGTCCACCATTCCTACTGGAACCTCGCTGGGCAAGCGTCGGGATCGATCAAGGGCCACGAGCTGGCCGTCGAGGCCGATCGCTATCTTCCGGTGGATGCCACCAGCATCCCAACCGGGGCTTTCGCACTCGTCCAGGGCACAAGCTTTGATTATCGACCGGAGCGCCAGCCGTGGCGCCGATGCAGCGAGGCGATCGAGACCCTTCCGCCGAATGCTCCACCGGGGGCCGCGCGAGGGATCGATCACGCGTATGTGCTTCGCGGCTGGAAGCCCGACGGTGCGCTCCGCCGAGCCGCGGTGCTCCGCGATCCAAAGAGCGGTCGGTCGCTCGAGATACTTGCCGACCAGCCGAGCCTTCAGGTCTACATGGCGAATTTTTTGGACAGCTCACTGCCAGGGAAGGAAGGGGCGACCTATGGCCCCAATGCCGCGATCTGTCTCGAAACCCAGAAGTTTCCAGACTCGATCCACCATGCCGACTGGCCGAGCGCGCGACTCGAGCCAGGGCAGACCTACCGCCACGTGATGGTCCACCGCTTCACTCGCTAGCGATGAAGCGTGGAAGCGGGCGAGTTTGCCGTATTGGATACATGGGCAGCCAGGGCGGCGAAGAGTCTCGCGAGATGCTGGCCGGCAGGCGTAGGCGCCGGATCAGGAGCACCGAAGATTCGGTTGCCCTGGTTTGCGACGGCTCGCCTCCCTGGCGCCTGCCCAAACTCGAGAGACAGTTCATAGTGGCCCGTGGAGCCGATCCGGCCAGTGCCGGCTCGATTCGCGTTATATCGCGAGTTCCCGTAGCCCGAGACACCGATGAAGTAGAAGGCCGTGGCCCTAGGCTGGATCACGATACGGCTGTCGAGCGTGCCGTCATGGTCGTCATTCACGGTGACCTGGCGACCGCGGGAGTCAAATACCCGCAGCAACGTGTCGAGCGATGATGATCCTGGCAGCCGCTGGGCCTGCGTTTCGATCACGAGTGTCTGTCCCTTGACAACCCGCACGCGATAGAAATCGACGTCTCGCCTGCCAAACGGTCCGTCGCCCACGATGCCCGCAAGGCGAACTTCGCCAGCCTTAGCCGTCACGCGAAACGCCCCTTGGCGATTGTCACCCACATCGACCACCGGTGTGGATGGTGGTGAGGGCGGTGGCGGAGGCGGTGGCGGAGGCGGAGGCGGTGGATCGTTTCCAGGCGGCGGATCGGTGGGCAATGGAGCTGGGGATTCTCCTGCTCGAATAGCCTGCACGGCAGCAGCGGCATTGATGACGCCGCCGGTAGCCACCCGACCCGCCAGCCCGGCGACCGATCGCGTGGTTGACAGAAGCGCTGTGCGAAGCTGCGCTGCGGTGGCGTTTCGATTCGCGGCAGCCATTAGGGCGATGGTGCCAGTCACTTGGGGCGTGGCCATCGATGTGCCGCTGTAATTCGCATAGCGGGCATTGGGCACAGTGGAGACGATGCCCACGCCGGGCGCCGCGACATCGACGGTGGACGTACCGAAGTTCGAGAAACTGGCGAGGCGATCGGCGCGGTCGGTCGCGGCGACGGCGATGATCGACTCGTCTGGGTAGTTGGACGGGAAGTTAGCGACGCGATCATTGTCGGCCGACTCATTCCCGGCGGCTGCCACGAAGAGCGTTCCGGCCCGGCCACCTGCGGCGATGGCATCGCGGAGGGCGTTCGAGGCACCGCCACCGCCCCAGCTATTGTTCGTGGCCACGATGTTGATCCCGAAATCCCGCCGCATCCGGGTCGCGTAGTTGATCGCGGCGATCGCGTCGGACGTCGATCCACTCCCGTTGGAATCAAGAAACTTCAGCGCCATGATCGACACCCGCCAGCTCACGCCGGTGACGCCCGTGCCGTTGTTGCCCACGGCGCCGATCGTGCCAGCCACGTGCGTGCCATGCCCCTCATCATCCATCGGACTGCTATTTCGGTCCGAGAAGTTCCAGCCGTAGACGTCATCGACGAAACCATTACCGTCATTGTCGATGCCGTCGCCAGCGATCTCTCCCGGGTTTCGCCACATGTTTGCGGCCAGATCTGGATGCGTGTAGTCCACGCCCGTATCGATCACGGCGACGACGACATTTCGTGAGCCGGTCGTCACGTCCCAGGCTGCGGTGGCCCCGATATCAGCGCCCACGCGGCCCCCGGAGCCACCGGTATTGGCGAGTCCCCAGAGCTGGGAAAACATCGGATCGTTTGGCCGTGCTGTGGACGCGATGGCAAAGTCGGGCTCGACGTAATCAACCGTCGATGTGGTCGCAGCCCAGCCAAGCACATCGGTAACGCTCGCTCCTGGCGCCGTCAGCGAGAAAAAACCCTCGCCAAGCGACGAACTCTGCCAGCCCGAATTTTCCGTTAGGTCGATGGTGAGGGCGGTATCCGAGGCGCGAACAATCCAGGAATCAGCCTGGACCGAAACCTGCGATCCCTGCCAATCGATGTGGGAGAAGAGTGTCGGGCCCGCGAAATCGACCGCGAGAAGCGCTCGGCGTTCGAGCGACTCGGTCGCAAGCGTAAACCTGGATGGCCTCGGACGCGACCCGCGGACAAATCGCCTCGCACGACGCTTCCCATGGCGAAGAGATCGGAACATGAACCACCTCCCTCAAGCTCCCCACTCGCATGATCTTGTGGACAGCCTGCATTGACCCGGCCGAACGTATTCCTACGTCTGGTTTTTCCTCAAGTCAACTCGCCGCGATGGCCGCCGTTGATTTGCGGTGTTCCAATTCGCCAGCAACAGGAAGGGTCGTTATTCTTCCGACACGGTGGATCTTCAGATCACCGCCACGCCCGCCGGACACTCGAGAGCCACGCGATGGTTTTTCCAATCGGGGATGACAATTCCGACCGTCAGACATTTCCGTTTATTACGATTGCGATCATTGTGGCGAATGTCTTCGTGTTTGCCGTGCTCCAGCAGGGCTTCAATCCGGAGGGCATGAACGAAGACTTCACGATGGCCTATGTTCAGGTGCCGGCGGAGATCATCTCCGGCACGGATGTGGTCACGCCCGACGAAGTGCGGGCGATCCAGACGCCGGAGGGGGTGGTTCAGGTGCCCGTGCCGGGGCTCCGCGAAACGCCGATTCCCGTGTGGCTCACGCTGCTCACGGCCATTTTCATGCACGGCAGCGTTATGCACCTTCTGGGCAACATGTGGTTTCTGTGGATCTTTGGCGACAACGTCGAGGATGACATGGGGCACGGCATGTATCTCCTCTTCTATCTCGCCAGTGGGGTGCTCGCCTCGCTTGCGTTCGTGGCACTCAACGCCACGGGCGAAGCAGCCCTTACCCCCTGCCTCGGAGCCAGCGGGGCGATCTCCGGTGTGCTTGGGGCCTACCTCGTACTCCACCCCAACCGCCGGGTGAGCGTGATCGCCATTCGGATGCTCGTCGATGTGCCCGGATACATGGCCGTTGGCATCTGGTTTCTGTTCCAGGTCGTGAGTGGCTTTTTTGACGCAGGCGGCGGGGTGGCCTATTCCGCCCACGTGGCCGGTTTTGTGGCCGGAATGGTGCTCGCAAAACCGATGAGCCGACGTCCCGCACGTGCCCAGGCCGACACGCTCGTCAACTGGCACCGGCGGATAGGCTGATGCTCACGGGCGATTCACATCACCTCAGCGCCAGCGGTACGCCGTGAGGCCTTCGAGGTCGCGGACGTAGAGTTCGCCACCCTCGACGGCCAGATGAGCCCAACTCTCCCCCTCGGCCACCGGTGCCTCGCCGACAAGCTCAAACGCTTCGAGGGTCGCACGGATGAGCCGAAGCACACCCGTTTCGTCGAGGGCCAGAATCCGATCGCCAGCAGCCGCCATGCTCCAATACTTTCCGAATGGCTTCGTGATCCAGGCCTCCTTCCCCGTCGTCAGATCGAGGCAGGCGAAGCGTTGGTTGCGAAGGTGAACATACGCATGCTCGCCAATCACGATCGGGCTCGACATATAGCCCTGCACCTTGTTTCGCCAGACCTGGCTTACCGGCTCCTCGGCATTGGCTGGATCGACCGCAAAGAGAAACGAGCCGCCGCCGTAGCTCGTCGTGAAGACGTGCCCGTCATACACGGTTGGCGTCACGATATTCATCCCGCGAAACGCCTCGACGGCCGTCTTCCAAAGGACCGTGCCCTTGTCGGGGTCGACGCCGGCCAGGGCGTCGCGTGTCTGCACGAGAATCTGCGGGATGCCTCCGAGCACGACGGGATAGGGCGATGAAAACCCGCTGCCATTCATCCCACCGTCATCATGGAGAACCCGCCAGACGATCTTGCCGGTTGCCTTCTCAAGCTTCACGAAGCCCGCGCCGGCCTGCACATAGACATAGTCACCGATCACAAGCGGGCTCGACACGAATCCAAATGCCGGGAGCGGGCTCTCGAGAGCTTTCATGAAATCGACCCGCCAGATCTCATTCCCGGTGGCCGCATTGAGACAGACAAGCACATCCCGCATACCGGCAACAAACACGCGACCATCATCGACGCATGGCGTGGCACGGATCCACGAGCCGTTGGAGGCTGCGAAGAACGGCACAGTCATCCCACCATCCCATTGGGCATGCCAGAGCTCGCGGCCGGTGGCTCGATCGAGGGATCGGACATGCTCGGTCTTCTCGTCACGGGTTTCAGTGACGATCACCGCGGTGCCGGCGAGCACGGGCCCGGAGTAGCTCGGGGCGAGATCGACCCGCCACCGTTTCTTGAGCCGCTCCGGTGCGAGGCCGTCTGGCCAGGTCGCGTCGTTCACGATTCCATCGCGGGCGGGCCCTCGCCACTGAGACCACGACGGATCGGCGGCCGAGATCGACGGAGCGACGAATGCCGCGACCAGCATCGCAAGGATTCCGGGAACACGGCGAACGACCATCGATTCCATCGCGGGACTCCCGAAGCTGCGGAGGATTCCGTAGCATAGGGGATCGTCAACGTACGGTGAGAGGCCAGGAGCGAGTCCCCCCCAATGACCGAATCCATCAAGCGAATCCTCGTCGGACTCGGCACGAGCCGAACCGCCCGGAGTGTGACCGAACACGCGATCGAAATCGCTATGCCGCGCGGAGCCCTCCTCACGGGCCTGGCCGTCACCGACCCGGTTCGGCTTGAATGGACAGGGCCCCGGCCGATGGGTGTCGGCGTGGAGGAGCGAACGAGCGATCTGCGGAAGTCGCGGTATGAGCGAGCGCGGGCTGACATCGCCGAGGCTGGCGCCGAGTTTGCTGCGCGGTGCAGTGCCGCTGGGGTGGCCCACATCGTCGATGAGGAGACGGGCGATCCATTCGACGTGGCCGAGGATCTTGTCCGCTATCACGACATGTGTGTGTTCGGCCTTCGGAGCCTCTTCGAGCACGAGGTTGTGCCCGAGCCTGTTGACGCGCTTGAGCGGCTTGTCTCGAACGGTGTGCGGCCGATCCTGGCGGTCGGTGAGGAGTTTCGCCCCATTCGAAAAGTGCTGGTGGCCTATTCCGGATCGATCGAGAGCGCCAAGACCTTCAAGCACTTCGTGCAGTCTGGGCTCTATGCCGACGCGGCGGTGCGGATCGTCCACTTCGGCAGCGACGACGCAGCGGCCAACCGCCGGCTCCAGAAGGCATCGTCCTATTTCGCTGACCATGGCCGAGCGGTCGATACCGACCATGCTCCGGGAAACCCCGCGACCGCGCTCGTGCCGTATGCAACGACCTGGGGCGCCGACCTCATCGTGGCCGGCAACAGTGCGAAGAATTTGCTCATGCGGAAGCTCTTCGGCGAGACCGCGCTCAAGCTGCTCCGTGAGAGCACGCTGCCCTTGTATCTGGCGCAGTAGTATCTGGCGCTGGAGCGCCCGGCGTGAGCGCAAGCTCCGACGGCCGGGTCGTCACGTCGATCGGAATGGTATCGGCTAAGGGGCCAAGCGCCTCCCGGACCCGCTGGTGGCAGGCGTCTGAATCAACGGCGATGGCGTCGAGCTCACCCCGCTCCACCAGCAGTCGCAGGCCGGCGGTGACCTCATCGGCTGGCGACTCGCTCGATTGAGGTGCCCTAATCCAGTCCTGAAATGTCGCGTCGAGGGTGGCCTCATGGAGCCACACGATTCGCCGACCATGCGTGCCACGCGAACGCATGACCGCCTCGATGACCGAGGCATCATGGGGTGTCACACCGACCATAAAGATTACGGCGTCGTGACGGCCTCGGAGGAGCGCTGCTGGCAGCACCTCCACCGGCAGGAGGCGGCGTGACAGGGGCAGGCGAGGGGGGACGCGAAGCCTGGGCCCGCGAGCAACGTCATAGAAGGTTGTCTGCCAACGGGGCTCGTGGAGGTATTGCAAAATGCGGGCTGCGGTAGGAGTGCCGACGGCTGTCAGGCCGGTCACGATGGCGACGCGAGGCGCGGCATTCGCCGACGTGGTTCTGTATGGGGTAGCGGTTCCCGCGGGCCGCACTCGTGGCCTGTGCTCAATCTGCTCCATGACCCGCTCCGCGGCACGCGGCCAGCCGAGCTCCTCGCTCGCCAGCCGTCGGCCAAGAGCGAGCGATGCCTCCCGAAGGCTCTCGTGGGTCACAAGTCGATCCATCGCCGCTGCGATGGACGCCGGGCTTTGGGGGTCGCAGGAGAGCTCTGGCAAGACGAGCTCCGCCACGCTTGACGTGTTCGACCCAACGACGGGTGTACCGCAGCCATAGGCTTCAAGCACCGGAAGGCCGAGGCCTTCGTAGAGCGAGGGGAAGACGACCATGTCGGCATGGCGAACGAGCCCCACGAGCTCTTCGTCGGACACGAATCCTGTGCAGACGACCGTTCCAGGTGGTAGGCCCTCCTGGGCAGCCACACGGTGGAGGGCCGCGATCCGTTCCTCCGACAGCCTGCAGACAATCGCCAGTTGGTGCGAGGGATGCTCACGCCAGAAGAGGGCAAAAGCCTGGACGGCCGCGTCGAGGTTTTTCCGCCAGTCATCGCCGCCAACGTAGGCACAGTAGCGATGTGTGAGGCCATGCCTCGCAGGCACCGAGCTCGTCTCGGCAGCCGGCCTGGCCATGAGCTGGTGCTTGGTGTGGTCGATGTCGCCGTAGATGCAGTGCACGCGATGCGGATCAATCGCCGCGTGGCGAATCGTGTCTCGCCGTGTGGCATGGCTGATCGCGAAGAGATGGTCACTCTCTCGCATCACCTGAAGCGACTCGAAGTAGCTCCAGCGGGCATTGTCATTCGCGAGGTAGCGGTCTTGAAAGAGAAGCGGAATGAGGTCGTAGACGATGCCCATTCGCTTGGGCTGCTGGCGTCGAACGATCGGGGGGACCATCGCGTCGGCGACCCGCCCACTGTGGGGAACGAAAAAGAAGCAGGCCGTGAAGAGGACATCGACGGGTGGCAGCCGTGGCCCTTCCAGATCGGCGACCGTACACCAGGTCGCATGCTCGCCAAGCTCAGCCGCCCGGGCGGGCAGTGGTCGGCTCGGATTCTGGAGAAGGAGCCAGTGGTGCCGGGGATAGCTCTTGGCAAGCTCGAGAGCGAGGCTCTGGGAATAAGCCGGGATGCCGCGATCGCCATTGAGCTGCGCCCCCCGCAGATCGACGAGAACGGTGGCCGGCGACGTCATGCCGCTTCCCGTGGGGGTCGTGGTGACGCGGTCTTGGGCGATGCCTCGGGGTCTTCATCGAGCCGCAGGTAGGCGAGGCCCGTAAGCTCGCGGACGAGTGTCTCGAGCTCGTCGATCCTCGCCTCGAGATTCGCGACACGGTCACCATCGCCCAGTATCCGTCGAACGCGGCGACGCATCCGCCGACCGACGGGCCGAATAACCCGGCGCTCGAAGGACTTCAGCAACGAACGGATGGAGGACACGATTTGATTCCGAGAACACGGCTGGGCGGCGGTCAGGCTGCCTTGCGGATGACGAGGGCGATCGATGTGGAGGCATGGCCCCAGAGGTTGAGCCGAAGGTGCTTGACCTTGGCGAGGGGGGCCGTCTGCCAATCGGAGTAGGGCGGCTCGTCTACAAACCCGTCAAGGGCGTGGTTTCCAGGATCGACATCGAGCGGCTCTACGTGGTGCCCCGCTGCCGCGAGGCGGCCGCAAACTGCTTCCATGTCGCGAAGGCGGTAGATGACGCACGGGCCGTCAGCGACGGTCTCGTCGTTGCTCGAGAGGTTGAACTCGGTCGTATGAACCGCGATCCCACCGGGCACGAGGCAGTCCATCTGCCGCTCGAGAAACTCGAGGCCGAGCGCGAGGGAGCCGCAGTGCTCGAAGGAGCAGGTTGACCAGGTGAAATCGAAGCCGCCGAGATCGGCGGGAATGTGGTTCATATCAACAGGCCGGTAGGTGACACGCTCGCGAAACCCCTCGGGGTCGCAGAGGCCATCGTGGTTGAGTGCCTCGAGCTCGCCGACCCATTGCCCGGTTTCTGCCCAAGGGTTTCGACGCTCATCGTCGGCTGGCAAGTCCGTGGCTGTGACCTCACATCCGCGGGCCGCGAACATCGCCGGGAGCTTCTCGGCCCCTACGGCAAAGCCGAGGCCTCGACGGCCTCGGCGAAGCATGTCTCGCTCGTCGAGCGCCTGGCAGATAAACGCCAGCTCCCAAAGCTTGCGGTGCGGCCGCCACGGCTCTTGAAGCGCCTCGGTCCACTGGCGAAACGTGCCGGAGTCGAGCGTTTGATACCGGCAGAGTTGCGAGATGAGCTGCCGTGCATCGTCGGGGCGACGAGGACCGCGGAGATGAAGCTCCGGCCGGTCACGCCGCATACGGTGGGGGTGGATCGGAGGTGGGCCGGCCGGCTTGGCCGGCTTGTCTGACCGAAGCCCGAGCCACGTCTTCACGCGTCGCGAAATCCTGCTCATGCCGCCCGCCGTCCGCTCTGCGGCAAACCCTTGATGACCGCCTCTTGGCGGGCCAGTTCGAGGTCTTCCGCGACCATCATATCGACGAGGTCTTCGAAACTCGTCTGGGGCTTCCAGCCGAGCCGCGTGCGAGCCTTCGTCGAATCGCCGAGAAGAAGTTCCACCTCCGCAGGCCGGAAGTAGCGGGGATCGATTTCGACGAAATCGGCGTAATCGAGGCCCAGCCGACTGAAGGTCTTTTCACAGAAATCACGAACCGAATAGAGCTCGTTCATCGCGATCACATAGTCGTCGGCCTCGTCCTGCTGAAGCATGAGCCACATCGCCTCGACATAGTCGCCCGCGAAGCCCCAGTCACGCTGGGCGTCGAGGTTGCCGAGGAAGAGCTTGTCTTGGAGGCCGAGCTTGATCCGGGTGGCAGCCCGCGTGATCTTGCGAGTGACAAACGTCTCCCCGCGGCGTGGGCTCTCGTGATTGAAGAGGATGCCGCAGGAGGCATGGAGGCCGTAGCTCTCCCGGTAGTTGACGGTGATCCAGTGGCCATACACCTTGGCCACGCCGTACGGGCTTCGAGGATAGAACGGCGTCGTTTCCTTCTGTGGTGTTTCCACCACCTTGCCGAACATCTCCGAGCTCGACGCCTGGTAGAAGCGAATCTGCTCGCCGGTGTCGTCTTGGACGTCACGGATCGCCTCGAGGAGCCGGAGCGTGCCGACGGCAGTGACGTCGGCCGTGTAGGCAGGTTGGTCGAAGCTCACCCGCACATGGCTCTGCGCAGCGAGGTTGTAAACCTCGTGGGGGCGGATTTCGCGGATGAGCCGCACGAGCCCGTTGCCGTCAGAGAGGTCGCCGTAGTGCAGATGGAGCGCCGGCGGATCGTTGAAGATGAGATGTTCGATCCGCTGGGTGCCGAACGTGCTCGACCGCCGCCTGAGACCATGCACCTCGTATCCCTTGGCAATCAGAAGCTCCGCGAGATACGAACCATCCTGTCCGGTCACGCCGGTAATCAGAGCGCGCTTGCTCGTGCTACTCATGGAAACTCCTGCTGGAAGTCGGGTCATGTGGGGGCCGCTGGCGGCTTGGGCGAGACGGTAGCAGGGGAGGCGACGGTGAGAAATGCCATTTTGCGGCCGATTGAGGCGCTTCAGGCCGCCATGCCTTTTGTCTGGGCGGCCGCCTCTCAGGCCTCACGGAACGGGAGGGCCAGAAAGTGGTTCGGTGAAATCATGAACCCGTCGGTGACATTCGCTGGGTAGGAAAGCGGGCCACGCAGCGACGGTTCTTCGCCTCGGTAGTAGAAGCGATTGATGCCATCGAAGAGCGCGAATTCGTAGCCGTGGTCGAGCAGGATGCCCTCCCAGTCAGACCAGGCAGGTTCATAGGAGTAGGGGTCGCAGCCCGGCAGTTTCGGCTTGATCGCTTCGGCGAGGATCACCCGTGGTCGAAAGGTTTGCCAGTCGGCCCCAAGCAAGACGTCTCGCTCGGCGCCCTCGACATCGATCTTGAGAAAGTCCACGTCGCCGGGAGGCATCTGCCGCGTGATCTCGGCGAGGGTGGTTACCGCGACCGTGTGCGTGCTGCGACGGTACCCGAGGTCCGTCATGGCATTCGTGTCGAAGGTTTCACGGTAGGTCGAGAGGCCGGAGTCGCCCCACTCGTGAAAGGCAGTCGTGCCGATCGCTGCGCCACAGGCACAGTTGAGATTGATGTCTCTCGGTCGCTGCTCCTGGAAGGCATGATGAAACCGCTCGACGGGCTCCACATTCACGCCCGCCCAGCCGCGGTCATAGAAATGTTTCGTCACCGAATCGAGAACCGGATCGTATCCTCCGATGTCGATATAGCGACCACTGGCAACACCGTGAAACACCCGTTCCAGGATCACATCCTCGAAGTTCTGTGCGTAGGAGATCATCGACTCGGTCACCTTCCCCCTGGAAAAACCCATCGCTCAAACGCCAGAATCCTACCAGCCGGCAGTGTGGATGCAGAACGCCAGTTCAGGCCCGTGACGGGCCCACGATCGACTCGTAGACGCGGGCGTATCCACGGGCGGTGCTGCCCCATGAATAGGTTGCGGCGTGGGCCTTGGCACGGTCTGCAAAGCCGTGGTCGGCCGCCCATGTCGCCATCCCAGCGTGAAAGGTCGAGACCATCACCAGCGGATCGAATGAATCGAGGTAAAAGCCGTGCTCCCCAGCGATCTCCGGTAAGCAGGTCGTGCGGGCCACGAAGACCGGGCGGCCCGCGTGCATCGCCTCGAGCACGGGAAAGCCGAAGCCTTCAGTGAGGGAGGGGAAGAAGAACGCCTCACACTGCTCGTAGAGCCACTGGCGATCAGCATCGTGGACCTCTCCGGGCAGGAGCACGCGGCCGTCGAGCCGTCGTCGGGCGATCTCCCGGCCAAGGAAGTCGCCGTAGGGCGTGGCCTTCTTGCCAGCGATCACGATCCGCCGATCAGGAACTCGCTCGGCGAGGTCGAGCAGCACATGAAAGTTCTTGTGGGCGAGGCAGTTGCCAATCGTCAAGAAAAACGGTCCCGGCGGGAGCCACGGAGGGCGGGTCGCTGCGGCAGGAGGTGTTGGCGGAAGTCCAAGTGGCACCACATGGAGTGGCCGATTGCCGAGAACCAAACGCGACGCCACATCATCCGCGACGAACTGGGAATCGGTCACGACGGCTACCGATCGATCGATCTTGGCTTGAATGTCGGCCAGCTTGCGAGAGATTTTCGCGACCTGCTCATCATGCGGCGCTTCATGGAGAAAGTTCAGGTCGTGAATCGTGAGCACGACAGGCACCCGCGGATCGAGCGGAAGGTACTTCGACATCTGGTTGGTGACATGCCAGAGGTTCACGTTCGGAAACGGCAGCAAGGGCCGGAGAATCGGTCGCACGAATTGCCGAAACATTTCTTTCTTCCAGCGGGCAACGGCAATTCGATCGAAGCCGCCGGAGGGAAAGTACCGCTCAGCCTTGGCAGGCAGGAAGAACACCGGCTCAAACCGACCGGGGGCCACCTTCAAGAGGTCTTTGGCCAGATAGAGCGAGAACCTCCCGAGACCGCAGTTGATGTGCCGAAGCTTCTCGAGATCAATGGCAATGCGGGGAAGGGTTGCGTTCATGGATCACTCGGCAGGGAGGCCGCCATCTTGCCGTCGAAGCCCGTGGTGGCACAAGCGGCAGCGCCGATGGGTCTTGTTTGGGCCCGGAGCCTCGCGAATTGCGGGCCATGCGGCGCGAGCGTAGGCTTTTCAGTTGTTTTCTGCCACATCCCGGGAGTGTCTTCATGATTTGTCGCATGCCTGTCGTCGCCATGGCCTTGTTTGCCGCCGCTGGAGTTGCCACAACCACGATGGCCGCCGACGTCGATGCTGACGCGGGCTGGCGTGTGCTCTTCAACGGCACCGACCTCACGGGCTGGGATGGCGACCCGGAGATGTGGAGCGTTCGCGACGGCGTCATCCACGGTGAGACCACGAAGGAACGGAAGGCCAACGGCAACACGTTCTTGATCGCGAAGGACCTCGTCCTCGACGACTTCGAGCTTGAGTTGTCGTTTCGGTGCACGGCCAGCAACAACTCCGGCATCCAGTACAGATCGAAGCACATCACCGAGGGCAACCCCAGGAACCCTTGGGTCGTTCGCGGCTATCAGCATGAGCTTCGAAACGAGAAAAAGCTGCCCAACGTGGCGGGTTTCATCTACGACGAGGGTGGCAAGCGGGGGCGGGTATGCGCGGCAGGCGAGCAGGCAGAGTGGACTGAGGCCGGCAAGAAAGTGACCGGCAAGCTCATCGACCAGGAAGGCTTCGAGAAGCTCTTTCGTCTTGACGATTGGAACGACGTGAAGATCGTAGCGAATGGAAATAATCTGAAGCACTTCATGAACGGCACGCTCATCCTCGACTTCACCGATGATGACGCCCACGCGCTTCGTGACGGTGTCCTTGCCTTTCAGCTCCACGCGGGGGCTCCTATGTGGGCCGAGTTTCGCGACATTCGGGTCAGAAGCCTTCCGGCTCCCAAGTGATCGCAAGGCTCGGTCATGAAATCGCCCAGCCAACCCACGAGGCATGACCGGGCGGTGGGCAGACCACCTCGATCGGCTGCGTTGTGTCTGGATCGGTGAACGTGATCCGCCAGGCGTGAAGCGAGATCGGTGATGATCGCTGGTCGGATTCAGGGGAGCCTTCGGCACTGCCATAAAGAACATCGCCAATCACGGGCATCCCACGGGCCGCCGCCTGAATGCGGAGCTGGTGCATGCGTCCGGTGAGCGGCTCAAGCGCGAGGAGTCGCTGCTGGTCACGCGAGGCAATCACGCGACCAGTTGTGATGGCTTCACGAGCACCAGGGCTTCGGTCGAGAACAACCTCGGCCCGCGGCGTATCCGGAACCTTGCGGATCAGGTCTCGCCATTCCAAGCGGTGGCCTTCGGTCATGCCTGAATCCTGCGAGGCGACAATCGCAAGATAGGTCTTGGCAATCTGCCTACGCTCGAACTGCCGCGAGAGCTGCCGGGCCGCGCGGGGTGTTGTGGCAAGGAGCAGAACGCCTGAGACGGCCCGGTCGAGTCGGTGCGGCACGCCAAGGAAGCCGCCCGGGTGCCGCCGCTGCCCGGCCGCGAGAGCGACCGCCAGGGGCTCACCAAAGAGATGCTCGCGGATCATTGACTCGACCGACGCGATGCCGTGTGGCGCCTGCGTAGGGAGGCCAGCGGGTTTGGCGATGGCGAGCACGCCCGAGGCGTCGTGCAGAATGGTGATCGACATGGGTGTTTGTTCGCGGTTGTCAGCGGGACAGGCCGTCACGCACTATGCTGGAGACCCTACGATTGTGGTCACCGGCTGGAACAAGGTGCTGATCCCCTTCTGCCTGAGGACAGCACGAAGCAGCGCATGCTCCCGCGGGGTGACCAGAAGCCCGAAACCACGTCGGAGTTTCTTTATGCAGCGTCCTATCATGGTTCTTGGTGCGGCTCTTGCCTGGGGGGCCGTGGCTTCGTCCGTGTGTGCCACGAACGTCGTCTTCATCATGGCCGACGATCTCGGCTTTATGGACGTGGGGTTCAACAATCCAGATACGTTTTACGAAACACCCCGCCTCGATGCGCTTGCCAAGGCGTCGGTCCGGTTCACGGCGGCATACGCCGCCTGCCCGGTTTGTTCGCCGACCCGCTCGTCGATTCTCACCGGGCAGTACCCGGCACGAACCCGGAATACCGATTACTTCGGCGGCCCGAATGGTTTTGAGACGATCCCTGAATCCTATGACCCTGAGCGGGATGGCCAGTTCGGTCGGTTTGCGAGTCGGCCAGTGCTCCCTGCCCCCTATCTCAAACGTCTCGCGTCAGGGCATACGACACTTGCCGAGGCGCTCCGTGCTGCGGGCTATGCCACCCTCCACGCAGGCAAGTGGCACCTTGGCGGTGAAGGTTCTCTCCCGACGGATCACGGTTTCGACCTGAACATTGCCGGCGCGAGCGGAGGCGCTCCTGTCGGAGGGAAGAAGTATTTCTCGCCGTATGGCAATTCTGCCCTGCCCGACGGTCCACCGGGCGAGCACCTGCCCGATCGCCTCGCGACCGAGGTTGCGTCGTTTATCACGGCACACAAAGGCGATCCATTTTTCGTCTACCTTCCGTTCTACTCGGTTCACACGCCCCTGATGGCCCCGCCCGATCTCGTAGCGAAGTATGAGGCGAAGCGACAGCGGCTTGGACTCACGTCGCGGTTTGAAGAGGAGCCACCGCGAGAGAATCGCATCGTTCAAGACCACGCGGTGTATGCCGGCATGGTGGAAGCCATGGACTCTGCGATCGGCAAGGTGCTCGACGCGCTCGAGGCCAATGGCGTGGCTGATGACACGCTCGTCATCTTTTTTTCCGACAACGGCGGCGTTTCAACATCCGAGGGTTTCCCTACCGCCAACCGTCCCTACCGCGCGGGAAAGGGCTGGATGTATGAGGGGGGCATTCGCGAGCCGCTGCTCGTTCGCTGGCCCGGCAAGGGAAAGGCGGGGGCGGCCTGTGATGTGCCTGTGATTTCGACCGATTTCTACCCCACGATTCTCGATATCTGTGGCCTCGCTCCGATCCCGAAGCAGCATGTCGATGGCGTCAGTTTTGCCTCGCTCCTCGAGCAGCCAGACGCAGACCATGCGCGGCCACCGCTTTTCTGGCACTATCCGCACTGGGGCAACCAGGGGGGTATTCCGTCGTCGGCGATTCGTGATGGAGACTGGAAGCTCATCACGTTTGCGTGGAAGAAATCACCCGAGCTCTATGACCTTGCTGACGACCCTGGCGAGCATCACAACCTCGCTGGTGAACGGCCCGACAAGCTGGCTGACTTGACCCGGAAGCTCGACGCATGGCTCGAAGACACCCGGGCGATTCCGCCCGCGAAGAATCCCCATCCGAAAATGCCCTTTGAAACATGGTGAGGCGGTATGACGGAATTACGACGATCATGGACCGTGGCGATCGTGGTCTTGTGTTTGGCTTGCAACACCGTGGCTCACGCCGAGCCGCTTGCTGCCGAGGTGGTCGTGTATGGGGATGCCTCCGGGGGTGTGACGGCGGCCGTACAGGCTGCTCGAATGGGCAAGTCGGTCATCCTCGTCTCGCAGGATGGTCACCTCGGCGGCCTGACGTCGAGCGGCCTGGGCTGGAGCGATATTGGCAACGACGCGATCCTCGGTGGCCTTGCCCGCGACTTCTATCGTCGTGTGTATTTCCACTACCAGCGGGCGGAATCCTGGACGCACGAGAGCCGGGCGCAATACCGGAATCAGGGGCAGGGCGTGCCGGGTTTGAACCCGAAAACCGAGCTTGCCAGTGTCTTCGAACCGAACGTCGCGGAAGCTGTCTTTGATGCGATGGCCAAGGAAGCCGGTGTCACGGTGGTGAAGGCGCGGCTCGACCTCGACAAGGGCGTGGCGCGGTCAGGAAACCGTATCACGGCTCTTCGTCTCGAGGATGGCACCGAGATTCGCGGGAGCATCTTCATCGATGCCTCGTATGAAGGTGATCTGCTGCCCGGCGCCGGCGTGTCGTTCGTCGTGGGCCGTGAGTCAAACGCGGAGTTCAGTGAACAGGGGAATGGTAACACTGGTGTCGCCCGGAAGAACCAGTTGCCCGATGGGATCGACCCCTTTGTCGTGAAAGGCGATTCTTCGAGCGGACTTCTCCGCGGTGTTCTGCCGAATGCCGGTGGCAAGCGCGGGGATGGCGACCATCGTCTCCAGGCCTATTGCTACCGGATGGTGCTCACCGATGTGCCTGGAAACCGCGTGCCGATCAAGAAGCCGAAGGGCTATGACGAGGCGCACTACGAGCTTCTGTTTCGTGCGATCGAGGCTGGCCAGACAGGCGGGTTTTTCAAGACCTCACCGATGCCCAATCGTAAGACTGATAGCAACAATACCGGCGGCATCTCCACCGACTTCATTGGCATGAACTATGGCAATGATTGGAACTGGGCAACGCTCGATCACCGCGAGCGGGAAGCTCTTGCTGCCACGCATCGCGACTGGCAGCTCGGCCTGGTGTGGACGCTCCAGCAGCACCCCCGCGTGCCGGAAAAGATTCGTGCCTCGTATGCCGCATGGGGGCTTCCTCAAGACGAGTTTCTCGAGAACGGCCATTGGCCCTACGAGCTCTATGTCCGTGAAGCACGGCGGATGCGGTCTGATTTTGTGATGACGGAAGGGCACTGCAAGCGACAGCAGCCGGTTGATGATCCGGTCGGCATGGGCGCCTATGCCCTCGACTCCCACAACACCCAGCGGTTCGTCCATGATGGCATGGTGAAGAACGAAGGTGACATTCAGGTGTCACTCGGTGGCAAGCCCTATGGCATCGCCTACCGGTCGATCGTGCCGCGAGAGAGCGAATGCGAGAACCTTCTCGTGCCGTGGGCTCTTTCAGCGACTCACATCGCCTTTGGCTCGATTCGTATGGAGCCTGTGTTCATGGTCCTGGGGCAGAGTGCGGCGACAGCAGCCTGCCTGGCGATCGATGGCAAGTCGACCGTTCAGGCCGTGCCGTACGAGGCGCTACGCGAGCGGCTCGTCGCGGACGGCCAGCGGCTCGATGCCAGGCCATGATCCCTCACGACATTCCTGTGTGGGCGGCGGCACGATCGCGATCGCACCTGCGACACTCCAGAAACCGGTAGAAGGCCAGGCGTCGATGGATGCCGCAGTGGGCGACCCGCACGTCGGCAAAGAACCATCGCAGCACCGCCTCGATCTCATCGGCAGTGTTGACGTGCTCATGCCGCATGAGCACCTGGTAGTCGAGGCCGTATCTCAGGCGAAACTCGGCTCCCGTCAGCGCCGTCCCGAGACGCCAGAGAATCGTTCCTTCATTCGGTATCGCGACCCGAAGAACGCCATTGTCTGCGAGCACTAAGCCAGCACAGGCGACGACGTCGGGAAGCCGTTCGAGGTGCTCGAAGGTCGCGATCGATACGATGCGATCGTATCGTTCGGTGGCTGGCACGTTGGTGATGTCGCCATGGATATGCCGCACACGATCGAGCCATGGCGAATCCTCGTAGAGCCCGCGGAACGGTTCGACGATGTCGTAAGGCTCGCCATCGGGCTCATAGGGAAGATGGTTGAGCGTGCCGGCGCCGATTTCGAGCGTCACTGGACGCCCGCCGCGTGCGACATCAGCCGCGACCTGCCGATGCATCCATGCCTCCATCCGGCTCGAAAGGCTCGTGGTGCGATAGCTCGCCTGGCGATTGGCCTTGTAGTGCCGCTGGTAGATGGCCTGGTAGGCGGCGGGGAGCGGTGGCCTTGTCTTGGGGTAGCGATCGAGGATGGCGTTCACGACGCAAGCGCTCCGCGAGGATCATGGAGAGGCATGAAACTCCTCCCGGTAGTACCAGTCTCCTCCGAGGTTCTCGAGCGTGTGCGCTGACCGAGTGGCCACTGCCGGAAAGCAGTCGAACACGGAGCATGGAAGCGGAAAGAATCGCACGTGCAGGTCGAACGTGTACCGATAGGGGCGTTGCTTCGGCACGACGACGATCAATCGCTCCCGGGCAACGCGGCGGAGCTCCGCGATCGCTCGCGGCAGATCGAGCACATGCTCGAGAGTGTGTGTGCAGACGACGGTGTCGAAGGCGTGGTCTGGGAAGGAGAGGCCCGTCAGGTTTTCTTCGCGAAACGTGACGCTGGGATGCCGATGTGCAAGGTCGGGTCGAATGACCATGTCGCAGGCCGTGACGGCGCGGGATGCCGACAAGAGACCCGCGAGGTGCCCACGGCCACACCCTACCTCGAGGACCGTGCCGATCGCATCGCCGCGAATCCGTGTGATACAGGCATCGTTGAGGTCGGTGGGCCGCTCGAGGTGCACCTCGGCAGTCTCTTCGTAGACCCGGCGGAAGTCTTCGTCTGAAAGCCCGTGCGCCCGGTCCTTGAAGGCCATGAAGGTCGCCGCGTGCCGCCCGAAGAGGAGTCGAAACGGAATCGTCATGAACCAGCGGCTATCGCGGATGATCGGTGGAAGGCACTCGTCGAGTACGAAATGAATGAGGAGGGCCGAGCGTCGGCTGATGGCCATCAGAGGAGTTTCCGTAAGGTGCCCGTGCCCGGTCCATTAAACCGCTCGCCGCCCGGCATCGGTCCGCGGGCTACCGTTGCGACGCGCCACAATGTAGACAGGTCGGCCTTTCGCCTCGTCCACGAGCTGGCCGACGTATTCGCCAAGAATACCGAGCATGGCAAACTGCGCAGCAGCAGTAAACGTGCTGAAGATCATGATGGTTGAGTACCCCGACGGCGGATCTCCGAGCAGCCAGCCCCCAAGGGTGATCACCGCGGTTGCCAGGCTCACCACGAGCATGATGCAGGCGGCCATGAAGGCCATGCGAAGGGGAACGGTCGAAAACGCCAACGTGGCATCGCGGGCGAGGCCCACGAGCCGACCGAGTTGATACTTCGACCGTCCGGCGACTCGCGGCGCCGCCGTGAATGTCAGCACGGCTTGGCGGAATCCCACCCACTGCACGAGGCCCCGGAGGAATCGTGTCCGTTCTCGAATCTCTCGCTGAAGCACGTCGATAACCGGCCTGCCCACGAGGAAGAAATCCGATGCGTCGGGCTCGAGCGGCAGGGATGCCATGGCCGACAGGCCTCGGTAGAATCCAGCATTGCACGCCCGGCGAAGCATGCCTCCCGCCGGTGCCTGTCGTCGCATGAGCACGACCTCGTGTCCGGCTTGAGCGAGGGCGAGGGCTTCGGGAATGACGGCCGGCGGGTGCTGAAGGTCGGCGTCAAGAAAGACGGCGTAGTCGGCCTCAGACTCGTCGAGCCCGGCGAGCATCGCGGCCTCATGCCCGAAGTTCCGCGACAGGTGAAGAACGCGAACGCCACGTTCTCTGGCGAACGAGTCGAGCAGCATGGCCGACCCATCCACCGAGCCGTCGTTGACATAAACGATCATGGCGACGGTGCCTTCGGCCTCGAGCCGCGTGACTACGGTGGTGAGCGCGTCATGAAACGCGAGGAGCGCCGCGTCTTCGTTGTAGACCGAGACGATGATGTCGAGTGTCGTCTGTCGGCAGTCAGTCTGCATGGCTCACCCCTGAGAGATCATAAAAGGCGTACCGACCGGTACGATCGGCATGGAGCAGGCGTCCGCCTCCCCTGACAACGACGGCCTCGTGGTCGGTCGCCATCGCTGCGTTCCGATCGACCCACACGTAGTCGAATCCAGCGTCACGAAGGCGGCCGATGAATTCCGAGCCGCTCACTGGCCCGAGCGACTCGACAAGCGCCCGCTGCCCGGGGCCGAAGATCGGCCAGCTCCAACGAAGGTGACGGGAAAACAGAAACGCTTTGGCGTGGTCGTAGGGCTTCATCGTGACGTCAGGAGCGTCATTCGGAAACGCCGTCGCAGGGATCATGTAGACGGCAGCATGCTCGCGAGCGTCTCGTTCGATGAGGGTGATGAACACCTCGAGATCGGCCCGCGTCTCACGGTGACTCGCGGCCTCATGTCGAATCTTATGAGCGGTGTTTTGTTCGATGAGTCCAAAGCCGAGCACGGTCGCCGGAATGGCCGCCGCCACGATTCCGCGACCGCAGGACGTCATGCAGGCGTCCAGCAGGCACCCGACTGGCAGGAGCGACAGGATCGCCAGGAGCGGAAGCACACGGTTGTAGCACCGAATCGTTGGCATCACGAACACGTTGAAAAGCGAGCCGAAGCCCCCCGTGACCCCGATCACCACCAGCACCAGTGCGCATGTCGCGGCAGCTCTCACGACGGGTGCATTCCGCGGATCACCCGGTGGGCGTATACCGGCGAGCACGCCCAGGCAGATCACGAAGCCAATCGCACCCACGGTCCCCAGCTTGGAGAAAGTGCCTTCCCCACTGGGCCACGGCACCCGTTCGACCGCCTCTCCGAGCGACCGCAGGCCCGGTATCGGTGTGACACTGCTTGGCGTGATCATGTCCCGGATGCGAAGCGCGAACATGTCGGCGTGCTCTGGAAGGCGATCGTTGAGTTCGGAGGGCTTCCCATGCCAGGCCCAGTCGATGGCGACCGGTGCAAGATTGATGACGGTGCCACAGCCAATGACGATCACGCAGGCCGCTCCCCTGCGGATCGACCCTCGGTGGTCCGTGAGCCACGCGATGCCGATGGCCGCCACGAGGAGCACGAAGGTAAAGAAGGAGTAGTAGACAAAGCCGAGTCCTACGAGGAAACAGCTCCCAAGCACTCCATACCAGGCTCGCCGGGTGAGCCCGCGGAGGCCGTCGGAGAGCACGAGAACAGCCGCGGCCGTCGGGATCGGCACGAAGGCAACATGCAGATTGAAGTGACCGACGGAACGATAATAGACGTAGGGGATCGTCGCGAAGAGGCAGCCACACACAAAGGATGCCGTGCGGGAGAGGCCCACAAGGCGAAACGCGGCATAGCCACCGGCTGCTGAAAGCCCGCAGAGCAGAATCCATACGCGATTCAAGAGGGCGACGCAGTCATCCGTCGTGAAGCTGAACAGCCATAGAAACGCTGACTCGAGCGGAAGGTTGAGGCCGAACGAAAGAAAGTCGCATCCTGACGGCGCGCCAAGGCGATGAGCATGCCATGTCCAGCCATCATCAAGGACAGCCTTCGCAAGCGTGTAGTGGAAGACCGAGTCGCCTTTGAATCGGATCGGCCGACCAGCGAGGAGGTCGAATCCACCGCATGACAGGACGATCGTCATGCTCGCCAGCAGTGCCGCACCCAGTGCCACGATCATGTCGAGCCGCATCGCTCTCGATTCCGCTGGCGCGTGATGATCCATGACAATAAGCTCGGCGTGGCCTCTGATCGGGTGCGGAGGCTAGAGAAAGCGGGGAGTCTGGTCAACGGCGTTGCAGACCTGGTCCCGGGTGATAATTCCTCACCTCACCGTGGAAGACGAAGATGACGTGGCGGAGTCAATGACCAGAGCGACCGCAGGCCGGCCTGCTTTGGAAATCCTGATCCGGTCGGTATGTGAGGTGGACCCCAATCACGAGGACAATGAGATTACGCTGGAGTGGGTTGGAGGAGAGTTCTATCCTGAAAAGTGATCCGCGAAGGAATATTCAGCCATGACGAAAGGCCGCTACCGCCACTTCAAAGGCAACGAGTACACAGTGCTTGGCACGGCCCGCCATAGTGAGACGCTGGAGGAGCTCGTCGTCTACCGCCAGGAGTACGGCGATCGTGGCTTGTGGGTCCGTCCCAAGGAGATGTTCTTGGAGACAGTGAACGGCGTGCCACGCTTTCAGCCCTCGGGATCGTCCAGCCCGAACGTCGGCGAGAGCATCACGAACATCTTCGATGAACTCCCGCAGGAACTGCCTAAGGAAATAGTCCAGACGCTCCTCCAAGCCGCCGACGTTCGCATCGAGCGAATCATCTCGCACGGTCACGCCTCAGCAGAAGACTTTTGGTACGACCAGCCGCAGAACGAATGGGTGATTGTCCTCAAGGGGGTGGCAAGGCTGGAGTTCGAGGACGGGATGGTCGAGATGAAAGCGGGAAGCTTCATCAACATTACTGCGTTCACGAAGCACCGAGTTCATTGGACGACGCCTGATGAGCCGACGGTGTGGCTAGGCGTGCGGTACGGGGAGAAAGCGTAAGCGACTCACTCCTTGAAGTGTGGTATGACCAACGTGCTGGGGGTTCCATATGACGTCATTCAAAGAAGTGATCGAAGCAGTCGGCCTAGCGATCGACGCGTTGGGCGTTGCGGCGATTGTGCTCGGCTTGGCGGTAGCCGTGGGGCGATACGCAGCCCCGAGTCGCTGGGGAACTGAGCGGTCGTACCTCGCGTTTCGCCAGGATATCGGGCGAGGGATTCTGCTTGGCTTGGAGTTTCTTGTCGCGGCGGACATCATCCGAACCGTGGCCGTCTCACCGACGGTCGAGAGCGTGCTCGTGTTGGGACTGATCGTAATGATCCGAACATTCCTCAGCATGGCGCTTCAGGTCGAATTGGAGGGGCGGTGGCCGTGGCACTCTGGTGACGGAATTCCATCAGCCCCACAAGGTACGCTGGGCGTACCTGATCTCGACAACGGAGAGGCAAATTGATCGCCTCACGGGTAGCGACTAACGCTTCTGGGACGATCGGATAGTCGGCGATGCGCATGCAGGCACGTGACCCATTGGAGTCCAGCGTTCGGTAATACGATTGCCTTGCGTACAGTCCAGGCCCACCAAACTCTCTTACTACCGGGAGCATCCAATAGTTGACGTGTGCTATCCAGCCTCGGCTGCATAGCGAACATGTGTTTCCTGGAAGAAGTTTCGAACAATATGCGGTTGCTTCTGCCGTCTTCGAAGGTTGGATCGGGTGTTGGCCATCATCGTGGCCTCGTTCGGCAAAATAGAGCGCGTTCTCGCCGGTGCCACAGCCGATGTCCAAGATCGATCCGACCACCTGATCGGCCACATTGACGAATGCCTTCTGTGCCCTGCCAACGTCCCACGGAGGAAGACCCGCATCCATCGCCTTGAAGTGCTTGGCATCAACGGATTCTGGCGGCATCATCGACTTTGCTCATGTGGAGGTTAACTCGTACCACGCTTCCGTCGTCGCCGATTTCCTTCGTCATCGTCTCCTGGAACAGAAAACCTCGTTCACGCTTAAGACGGTCATGGCGTCACCCACGAAAGTGGCCCTTCTCGCACGAGCCCAGCACCTCGGCTATCGCACCAATCTCTATTTCGTTGCCACCGCCGATCCCACGATCAACATCTCGCGTGTCGAGAACCGTATGCGAACGGGGGGCCACGGGGTGCCCGAAGACAGAATCGTGAATCGATACCACCGGTCGATCGGACTTTTGAAGCAGGCGATACGTCACACGAATCGCGGCCACATCTTCGACAACTCCAGCCATGACAAGGCTCGCGTCTGGCTCGCCGAGATCACCGACGGCCGCACCATCGAGATCAAGGCACGCGAAATCCCCGAATGGTTTTCCGCCGCGGTCCTGCGCGATGACACACCGGCTTCACCAGGCGAGTGACGATAGAGGAGCGAGCACAACTCCCCTCATCGCCGACCGGGGTCTGTGAGGTAACCAAAGCGACCGGAGTCTGAACATGGCCAAGAAGAAGGCCAAAAGAATAGCGGGGCCTCGCAAAGGTTGGACATGGGGCCCGGCCAAGCTGACACCGACCAACGACATTTCGCTATGGAAGTTGCCGCGTACGAACTGGGACAAGTGTCGTCGGGTTCCCTGTTGCCGGGTCGTTCCAGTGCCAACCGTGTCCCTGTCTTGATGGGTCCACGCGACGCCTATTCAGACGACCCGGACATTGCACTGCCACCCGATGACGACGAAGACCCGAACGATCCGCCGCCGTTTTGACCCCGCACTACACCACCCAACAACCCTAACAGGAGACCAACACCATTGAGCCATGTCGTCGAAATCAAAACTGAAGTACGCGATGAGCAAGCCGTACGGGCAGCTTGTTCACGCCTCCAACTCGAACCGCCCGAACACGCCACCACCAAGCTCTTCAACGCGACAGCAACCGGCCTGTGTGTCTACCTTCCTCGCTGGGCATATCCCGTCGTGTGCAACCTCCAGACGGGCGAGCTCAAGTACGACAACTACGAAGGCCACAGGGGCGAGCAAAGGCATCTCGAATCGTTCCTCCAGAGCTACACAGCGCGCGTCTCGCTTGGGCTCAACGGTGGCGAAAGCGGCGACGGGCGGCAACGATGCAAAACGCGCCCAACCCCGCCAAAGCCAGCGACGCGGGCTCGGGGACCAGCGTCACGGAATACTGATTATCGACCGGATCGGCTCTCGCTAACTGGACATCGCCTCCAAACCCGAGCGTGTAGGAATCCGCCGCGGTGATGTTGACGTAGTTTTGCAACCCCGAGTTGCCCTGAACCTTCGTGCTGGTCCCCAAAAAAGTACCGGCCGTGTTGGTGTCAGAAAAAACGAGGAAAATCGGAGTGTCGAAGGGCAGCGTAATGTTGGCAAAAGTCCATTGCAGGGTACCGCCATCGGAAGTATTGAGGGTATCAATCACGTTCGTGGAAGAACCCAGGTAGTCCAGATTTCCAACTTCCACCAGAGTGCCAAAGTTGAGGTCATCGATATTCGCAGTGCCCAAGGAGTAGACATCGATGTAGCCGGTTGTCGTGCCACTGACCAAGTTTCCCTTTTCGGTGGAAAACTCAGTTAGCACGTTTTCAGAGAGCAGGGAACTGCTCACCGTGATGCCCTGGCCATAGTTGCCCGTTCCGCTGTTGCCGATTGAGCTGGCACTGATCTGAGAGATGATGGCGGCGTGTGAAACGCTTGCGAACATCAGCGCCGACACGACGGCCAAGATTGGTTTTCGGATGTTGTTCATTTCAGCTTTCTCCAGTCGAAAAGACGGCCATTCGACTTTAGAGGCGGGATCAAGAGGCTTGCTTTTGCTTAAGGATAGGACGGTCAATGGCATGTCCGCAAGGGGTCGATTGCTGATCGGCGTTTGAGCATGGCGAGTCGCTGTCTTTTTTGGGTGCAGAGTGGCCTCTGAGTTGCGGGAAATTGCTCGCCAAATCGCTGATTTTCACGATTGGCGCATTCCGCCGCCCCAGTGCCCTTTTGAGCCTCGGATCAGGGTGAATGGTGGACTGAGACGCTCCGCCGCGATTCTCCTCACCGATTCCGCTGCACAGTTGTGCGCTGCATTTTTCGACCGGCCGAGCTCCTACCCCCGCGCTGCACTTGTCGACCGGCGTTCACAGTCCGGGGCCATCCAAGAGAACAACGGCTACAGCGGCGTTCTCACGGTCAATGTCGGGTTGGGCACGGTGAAGATCAACCACGAAGAGCGGCTCGTGGGAACTCGGGAAAGTACCTTCGAGCTCTCCGTCTGATTCCCCTTCACCCTCACCACCAGGACACAAGTATCAATGGCAACACCCGACGACGACTACATGGCGACGCTTCTTGCCGACATTGAGAAGCGCCAAGAAGCCCGGATTGAGAACGCCAAGGCCAAGCTCCGAAAGGAGGTCATTCCCAAGCTCAAGAAACGAGGAGTCGCGGCCGTTCAGGCGCGCTACTCAGGGTACGGCGACTCTGGCTGTATCGAGACCGTGGAATACCTGGATGCCAAGAACAAGCCCGTGACGATTCGTAAGGGCCGGTCAGGTATCGACTCGTCCATCGAAGACACCCTCGATGGATTCCTACCGAGTGGCTTTGAGATCAATGACGGTGGCCAGGGCGAGATCACGATCGATGTTCAGGCAGGAACGGTCACGATCGAACACCAGGAGAATTTTGTTGAGCACCACGACTCGACCATGGAGTTCACCCTCTGATGGCTCACGCCTACCACCACGCCGTCAGCTCGTCACGAAAGTTCGGTGGCGAGCCTAACGAGTACCTGAAGTTGCACGAATGGCTCGATGCTTCCAAGAGCCACCTGGCGGACTTTCGGCATCGGGCCCTTCGGCATCACAGCGAGGGCATCTTCATGTTGGAAGCCCTATTTGGCAGCACTCTCACCCTCTCGACCGGCCGCATTCTCCCCGTGCGATTCATCGAAGAGCAGCACGTCATCGAAGACTTGGGCAGGATTCCGACCGTGACTGACTGGCTCGCGAAGATTCACCCGGAGCCATGGATGCTTGGCCGACACGAGGAGATTGGGGTGTAGGCGGATGATCTCTGTTCGCCGAAGCCTGATACGCTGACTCCCATGCCGCCCTTGTCAACCGAGAAACCACCGTCGCCGAGGCCAATCAACCGGCTCTTTGGCATGCCGCAACTGCTGGTGCTTGGCTTCACCATCGCGTACTTGATCCCATTCGGTGCGATCTGTTTCCAAGGCGGAAATCGGGAGTTTCTTCTTTACCTCGCGGTCATGCTGGTGCTGATTCCACTCGTTGCCTGGTTGCACTCAAGGATTGACCTGCACATCGGCACTCTCTGGGGCCTTGCGCTCTGGGGGCTCGCACATCTGGCCGGCGGCCTTCTCCAAATTCCCGATCACTGGCCGCACGACGATTCACCCGTGCTCTACGACCTCTGGCTCGTGCCCGGTCGGCTGCGGTACGACCAACTCGTCCACGCACTGGGTTTCGGCCTCACGACTTGGCTGTGCTGGCAAGGTCTGAAGGCGGCATTTCGGGGTGTCGGTGTGCCAGTCCGTCCGAGCCTAGGTCTCCTTGTGCTCTGTGCCCTTGGTGGAATGGGCCTCGGTGCTCTCAATGAGCTGGTCGAGTTTCTTGCGGTCCTCACGATCCCTGACACGAACGTTGGCGGCTACACCAACACTGGCTGGGATCTCGTCTTCAATACCGTGGGCTGTTGCGTCGCCGCGGTTGCCATTTTCCTGTGCTCGAAGCAGCCGAGCGACGAGACATGACCAAGACGACGCTCCGGCTCACTTGCTTGGGCCGCCGCTTCTCCTGGGCACCTACGCCATCGAGTGAATGCCGATCCGATTGCCGTCTGGGTCGCGAATCAAAGCGATGAAGCCGAACGGAGGAATTGGCGTCTTCGGTTTGATGCTCTCTCCGCCTGCTTCGAGTGCTCGGGCGTGTTCTTTGCCGCAGTCGTCTGATCCGAAGTAGACGATGATCGAGTTCCCGCCGCTGTCAAAGCCGTCCATCTTCACGAGTGCACCAGGAGCACCGGAACCGTCTGGGCTGCCCGAGAACGCCCACAACTCCGGCTGGTCTGGTCCGCCATTCGAGAGCTGCTGAAACGTGCGGCCGAAGACGTGCTCATAGAACGCCTTCGCTCGCGGCATGTCCTGAACGTAGATCTCAAACCACCTGACTGCATTCGCCGGCGTACTCATCGGATGACCTCGTAAACGTTGGTGTCGAAGCGAGCCATGAGTCTACCAGCCGGCCGTTTCTTCCACCTCTCACCACCCACACACGGAACCCACATGCCCAAACCCAAATCCAACACGACAACCCGACCAGCACCAACCACGCCCACACTCACCTCCCGCCTCTCCGAACTCGTCCAGGCAGCGTTCTCGGCAATCTGGCTGCAAACCCAGGAACCCGCCGAAGCGATCCGAGACCTGACTTACCTGTGCCGCGCTGAAACCTGGCGTCTGGCGACCTGGGATTGCGACCGCGGCATGACGTTTCCGCTTGAGCCGGTGGAACTTCCTGGCGTGACTGTGAACGCCGGTTGAAAAGTGCAGCGCGGAATTGGGCAGCACGGAGGGGCACACCGAAAAGCCGGAACCTCGCCATTCCCGAGAAAAGCCGCGTTTGTCGAGAAACGCGGGGGTGGCGGAAAACCATCTAGTCGGGGCGACACGATTCGAACGTGCGACCTCTACGTCCCGAACCCATTTCGGCCGACTCGGTTGAAAAGCCGGAAATCCCTTGATTTCCGCACCATATCGCACATTCGAGGAACTTGCAAACAGAGGTACCGTTGACCGTATTCATGCATTTTTTGCATCGTTATCCGGTCAACAAAACTGGCTGCCGAACGTCAGCTGCTGCATGGTGTTGATGCACCGTACGCCGCCACCCCATGCCCTGGCTCGTCTACATCCTCCGCTGCCGTGACGGGTCGCTCTACACGGGCATCACGAACGACCTGCCCAAACGGCTGAAGGCCCACGCTGCTGGCAAGGCTTCGCGATACACTCGTAGCCGGCTTCCCGTGACCCTGGTTTTCACAGAGCCCCAGCGGTCCAAATCGAGCGGCCTGAAACGGGAAGCGGCGATCAAGCGGCTTCGACGCGCAGAAAAACTCGCATTGCTCGCCCGGTCGAACGCAGCAGCCGATCAGTAGCTCATACAGAAGCCGGCTCCGCTTACGCGTCGCCGCACTTCCCACCCGACCACAACGCCCACCCGACACCACCCCCCCCCCCCCCCGAGCCGACCGTTGGGTGTTCTGACACTCCTGAAACCCGAGGTCGCGAGCAAAACCGGGCATAAATTCCCCGCGAGTTTCCTTCGTATGGAGACAACAAACCCCTCGGAAATTCCCCCTGCCCCCCCAAAAACCTCGTATCTCGGCGCAAAACCACACATTCCCGAGCCAACACCGTCCACAAGAAAGTCCGGCAAATCGTGGGAGTTTCCAATTCCCGGTTTCTTGTTAACGGCTTTTCGAGAACCCGGACTAATGACACCAAAACCCGGATTTCATGGGCCTTTTCGTTTACCCCCTTTTTCCATGATATCAATGGCGCGGTCGATACATGCCCGCCCATTTATCCACTCGACCGGCCACATTTATGCCCTGTATGCGACTTTTCACGATCCCAAAACGCGGTACTCACCCACCTGCCATCATGAACCCGGCTTTCCTATCAAGTAGCCGGTCTCCTTCGGGCATCTTGAGGAACGCGTGGTGGGATGGACCGAAACCAGACACCACCAGATCGCACCCAGGTTTCCCGCCCCTCCCCTCCTTTTGACGACCGTGCTGACCCAATACGCGAGCAACTGGCCGGCTTCAAATGGCCGGAGAAGTTTCGCGATACTGCCTTCGGCCCACTTCTCAACATCGAGCCAGGCGACAGAGTTTTTAGACCAGGCAACACTGGGATCGGTTCATGAAGTGCCGCCGTGAGCTCGTTCGATTCACAGGCCAGACGCACACACGACTCGACAACTGGCTTCCGCGGTTCTTTCCAGTGACTCAAGAAGGCCGGCGATCCCAAATGGCAGACCGGATCTCAAACGCACGCCTCAGGGCTGTTTCTCGGGTTGGGTTTGGTCTGCTTCTTTAACGGCGACCAGGCATCTACGGCAACGAAAAGCTTGTGTCGGGATGGCCGGTTCTGAGGGTGCGTTCACAATCCCGGCTGCCAAATGCGGATCACGGGCCCAACACTCTCGCTATTTCCGTTCGCGTGTAGCCGGCTTTCTGGCAGCGCGTTTTTCATGACCAGCCAAAAGGGGGTGGCCGGCTTCTATTCCTATCAATGAAGGCGAGGCAACCAGCTCGCACATGAAAACGAGCGAAAAACCGGCCACTCGTTCTCCCGGCCTATTTTTCAGCAACATCGAGCCAGCCCCATAGGTACCTGCACGCGAAACTCCTGTAGGGGCGCCATGTATCCGCGAGTTTGCCCGAGGACTTTCTGGTGGGGGTGTCGGGAGTTGCGTGTGGCTGGGGTTTTGCGTGGCGTTGGCGGCATATCGGATTTTTATCCCGCGGCCGTATACGAGGTCGCAGAAAGAGGGGGCGGCAAGTGGTGATCAGGGGTCGGTGCCAGTAGATATCAACGAAGACGCGGGTAGGCCGGATGTTGCGAGTAGCTCAACAGGGGCGGCAAAAGGCACCGTGTCGTCTGGTCGGGCATGCAGGATGACGACCCTTGGCATTGTTGTCATTGCCGCCTGGTTTTCCGCGAGAGGGCAAAGCAAAGCGAGCCTGGCCGAACCTGACTTGATATCTATGGAGACGGGCATCTGGGCTTCTCACACAAGAGCCCAGAAACAGCAAAACCCTCCCTGGCCATCTCTCGCGAGTCGAACCAGGAAGGGCTTGTGCGAGATTGTCGGCGTGAGCAATTAGCCGAGCCGCTTCAAAACTGCGACGGCCCATTCCACGTGTTCCAGGCCACCGAGCTCCTTCGCCAGCTTCTTGACCGCGAACAGGGCGTCGTACATGCCGGCATTCTTCGGTGTGGAAGCTGAAGAGCCAACAGCAAGACTGACTGCCTTCGCCTTTGCAGCAGCCTTCTTTCTTCCTCGCTTGGTCTTCACCACGATCCCGGCCTTGGCTAGCTCTTTTGTTCGCAGCTGGTAGATCATTGGATCCGACACACCGAGACCCTTGGCTTCGAGCTTGGCCTTGACCGTCTTCACCCATCCCTCGGGAGCGTCCTTAGCGATAGCTCCGATGTCCTGGAGAATTTTCCTGATCACGTCGCTCTTGTTGACACTTGCCTTCGCCTTCGCCATTGCATTCGGTTCCTGGGAGTAAGTGGACTGACCCTACGGAGAATAGTTCGGGGGCTGGGGCGAAACAAACACGTGGTCGAGGAAGCACTGGGGCCTACTTCGCTCGGCTCACCACCACGAACCACGCCTTCGGCCCGCCTCGATCGCCCGCAAAAGCTCGTGAAGTGGCTCCGGGTCAGCCAGTCGGTGGTCAGTGCCAATAGATATCATTGAAGACTCTGGCAGCCCGGACCTCGACAACAATTCAACGGAGTCGACAAAAGGCACCACGTCGTCTGCTGGTGAATGCACGATGACGGTCCCAGGCTTCACGCTCTCGGCCGTTCCCCAGGATTTCCACGCGGGGCAAAGCAATACGAGCCTGGCCGAACCTGACTTGATATCTATGGCGACTGCACCACCACGGCTCGACCCTACCACGACATCGGGCTGTTTTTCATCGAAGGCTGCCTGGGCCGTCTTGAGCGCCACCTGAAAATCGTCATGGTCCAGTGCCGGCTCTATGACCTCGTGGCCGTGTTCCCGCAAGAAAGTCGGCTTCACGCCCCCGACTACCGAGTTCCAGCCGTGAAGGTAGAGGATTCTCATTTTCTCAGGTTCGCAGGTTCAACAGTCATCACCGTGCTCGAAAACATGGTCGACGTTGTGGTGGGGATTGTGAACGGAGCAGAACGTGCGCCCAACCGGACTACGCGGAGTTTTCTCCAGATTGTCCGAACGGGCGTATGGATTGAGCCTCTGCCGCTCTCACCATTCCCTCGCCGCCCTTCATTCCCGCCATTTCCGCGGCATATTCCATGAGAACAACCGAGCCATCAAAGCTCGGCTGACTCATACCGCCACCTGCTGATCCGGGTGGCGGTTCCTACTTCTTCCGCGACGCCCCTTCTCCGGCTTCGCCTTTTCCAGTTCCCGCTCCGTTCTTGCGGCTGTACGCGCTGTCGCCGCTATTCCCTCAAACCCAATCCTCGAAAGGAGGCCCCGCATGACGTTATTCGTCGGGGTGATTCTGACTCTTCTTGCAGCAGGCTTGGCCTTGCTTCTTGCCCGCGAAACCAAACTTCGCCGGGCGCTCCAGTCTCTTTGTCGTCGGCTCATCACACGGCTTGCCGATGCTGCCAGTTCCCATGCTGGCCGAAACCAAAGCCGTCACCGTTCCCCATCCCGCCCTCACCGGAGATGA
>JBGTGN010000024.1:0-14427 GCA_041746715.1 Pirellulales bacterium
TTGGAAAGTGCCGCTCGGCGAACACCGCCCGCGCGGCTCCGCGGCTGATGGCCTCGAAACCGATGGCCCCGGTGCCCGCGAAAAGGTCGAGTGCCGTGGCCCCGCGCACCCGCTGCCCAAGGAGGTCGAAGAGCGTCTCACGAACACGGTCTTTCATCGGCCGTGTCGGACCGCCAGGCTGGTGGGCCAGGCGTCGCCCACGAAGACTCCCCCCGATGATGCGGGGGGGCTGCGAGGCCTCGGTTTGGGCAGGATCAGGCTTGGCCATGGGGGTCGTACCGTCGCGGACCGTGGGGAGCAAACGTGGTATCGTACCGCGAGCGTTGGAGAAGAATCGATCATCAGGAGGATCGCATGCAGACAGGTATGGAGTCTCGTTCAGCATGGATGGCGGTGATGCTCACAGCCATGGTCGTGCCACGGTGTTTGGCGATCGGGGCGTCTGCTGTGGCCGAGGAGCCGGCCGTGGCCACGGCCCAGGCCGAATTTGATGAGGCGTTTGGCCGCATCAAGAAGCTCATGGCAGACCTCACCGTTCTCCAGGCCCAATACCAGCAACCGAAGGCCGACAAGGCGGCCGTCGAGGCGAAGTTTGAGGCCACGAAAAAAGAGGCCGAGACCGCAGGCCAGAGGCTCGAGGCGGCGGCCATCAGCCTCCTTGCCGTCGATCCGAAGAACGACAACGCCCGCGAGATCGCGGCGGCCGTTATCGCTGCCGCGCTCGAATCCGACGATCCGGGCAAGGCCTTAGCCACCGCCGAGCAGCTTGCCGCCTCGGGCGTCCAGGATCCTCAGATCGCCCTGATGGCGGCGTCGGCAGCGATGCTTCTCTCGCAGCCCGACGCGACGGCCGCATGGATCGCGAGAGTGAAGGAAGCCGGGGGCGAGGCCGAATCGGTTGCGAAGCTCGAGGCAGCCCTGGCCCGCGAGCAGCCCAAGATCGAGGCCGAGATGGCCATGCGGAAGGCGGAAGCCGAGGCCGACGACCTGCCCCGTGTGACGCTTTCCACTTCGGCCGGTGATCTGGTCGTGGAGCTCTTCGAAAACGAGGCGCCAAACGCCGTCGCCAACTTCGTGAGCCTCGTCGAGAAGGGCTTCTATAATGGAACGCCGTTTCATCGCGTGATCCCCGGCTTCATGGCCCAGGGAGGCGATCCCACCGGCACCGGCACCGGCGGCCCCGGGCACGTCATTGCCTGCGAGTGCGAGAAGCCGGGGGCCCGGATGCACTTTCGCGGCACGCTCTCGATGGCACACGCGGGCAAAGACACGGGCGGCTCGCAGTTCTTTCTGACGTTTCGCCCCACCGAGCACCTCGACGGGAAACACACGGTGTTTGGCCGTGTGATCGAGGGCGACGATGTGCTTGTCAAGCTGGCCCGCACGCAAGACCACGAGGGACAGCCCCTCCTGGGGGTTGAGCCGGATAAAATCCTGAAAGCGGAGGTTCTTCGAAAGCGAAATCATGCCTACGCGCCGGAGACGAGGCCAGACCCGCGGGGTCGTTAGATGGCTTGGGTCTCGCGGCCATGTGCCCTGTATGGAGGTTGTTTGCGATGACGCCATGCCATCCAATGCTGACTGGAATGATCCTCGCCGTATGCCTGGTTTCCATGACCGTGGCCTGCGGCGCCCCCCCGGTCCAAAAGCCCATCCCGACGAAGGAGTCGCCTGTGCCTGCTGAGTCTGAAACGACCCCACCCTCGCCGTCCGCGGCGCCGAAAAATCCTGCGATTTTGGGCCGGGTGCCCGACGACGAGCTTCCCAAGACCGAGGCCGAATGGCGGAGGCTGCTCACGCCCCAGCAGTATCAGGTGACGCGACAGAAGGCGACGGATCGTGCCTTCACCGGCGAATACACCGACACCGAGACGCCTGGCATCTACCGCTGCATCTGCTGCGGCGAGCCGCTCTTCAAGTCGGATGAAAAGTTTCATAGCGGCTGCGGCTGGCCGAGTTTTACGGCGCCGATTGACGGCGTGAAGGGCGACACGATCGCCGAGCATGCCGACCGCTCGCTCGGCATGATCCGCACGGAGGTCACGTGCCGCCGCTGCGGCGCCCACCTGGGGCATGTGTTCGACGATGGGCCACCGCCAACGGGCCTGCGGTACTGCATCAACTCCTCGTCGGTCACGCTCGACGAGAAGAAGCCTGCGACCAAGTAAGGGGCCGCATGCACCGCCTTGCACTCCACTGGCAGATCGCGATCGGGATGATTCTCGGGGCCGCGATCGGCATTCCGCTGAACATGCTGGCCGGCTCGGCGTCCACGACGTTTTCGACCGATCTTCCCGGCGAACTGACGAGCGTCACCGTGAATGACACGGTCGGCCGCTCGATCATTGAAACGACTGCTCCCGATGGCACCCACAAGCGGTTTGAGGTGGGGCCAGCCGCATCGGGGCCAGCCGGGAGTGTCTTCATCAAGCCCGCCACGTTCCAGAAGGCTCATCCTGAGCTGGCGGCGATCGTCGAGCAGGCGACGCTCGCTCCTGCCAACCTCTGGGGGCGGCGGTTCGCGCGACTCGGAGGCCTCTTCCTCAGGATGCTGAAGATGGTGGCCGTGCCCCTCATCATCACCTCACTTGCAAGCGGCATCATGGGCCTCGGCGGGGCCGCGAGGCTTGGGCGAATGTTTCGCTGCACGCTCACCTACTACCTCGCCACGAGCATGCTCGCGATTGTCACGGGCGTCGTGGCCGTGAACATCATCCGTCCCGGGCTTGGAGGCGAACCGCGAGGGGAGGCTCCCGTAGGCGACGTGCTCCAGGCCAAGGGACTCGGCGACGTGCTTTTCGAGCAGGTCGAAAACCTGATCCCTGAGAATCCGTTCGCCGCGATCGTCGAGCCCAATTTCCTCTCGATCATCGCCTTCACGCTCGCGTTCTCGATCTTTGCTCTCCGCATCGGCGGGAGCGTGGCCGAGGGGGTTCGCGGGGCCGCCGAAGCGGGCTTCGCGGTCATGATGGCGATGACCCACGCGATCATCCGGCTCGCGCCTCTCGGCGTCATGTTTCTGGTGGCTGACACGCTGGCCACCCAGGGCATCGATGTGATCTGGTCGCTCGCGGCATACCTCGTCACGGTTGCCATGGCCCTCGCGATCCACGCGATGATCACCCTGCCGCTGATCCTCTGGTTTGTTGCCCGCAGAAGCCCCTGGCAGTTTGCCCGGGCGATGTCGCCGGCTCTGCTCACGGCGTTTTCGAGTGCGTCAAGCAACGGCACCCTCCCCCTCACGCTCGACTGCGTGGAGTCGCGGGCTGGGGTTCGGAACCGCGTCGGCTCGTTCGTTTTGCCACTCGGCGCCACCATTAACATGGACGGCACGGCGCTCTATGAGGCAGTGGCCGTACTCTTTATCGCCAACCTCCATTTTGGACACGAGCTGGCGCTGTCGCAGCAGGTGATCGTCTGCCTGACCGCGCTCCTGGCGAGTGTGGGAGCTGCGGGGATTCCCCACGCCGGGCTCGTCATGATGGCCATCATTCTCCAGGCTGTGGGCCTCCCCACCGAGGCCCAAGGGGTGATCCTGGCGGTGGATCGCATCCTCGACATGGGTCGCACCGCCGTGAATGTTTGGAGCGACGCCTGCGGTGCGGCCGTCATCGATTCGCTCGAACGGGATTGACTCCCTGTGCCGCGCGGCCGGCCAGTTCACGACGGCCACGCCACGGCAAAAGGGAGCCCCATCGCACCCGTGCCCGCGGCTGCTACACTTCGGGGTTTCCCGGATGGCCGGCTCCGGCACCGGAAACCCCGCCAGGAATCCCGAAAACCGTGCCCACCCAGCCAGCCGTCACCCGGGCCCAGCAGAAGGCGATCCAGAAGGCCGACACCCTCATCGAGGCGCTCGGCTGGATCCGCCGGTTTCGCGACACGACCACCGTTATCAAGCTCGGTGGGAGCGTGCTCGAACACCCTGATGCTCTGCGGCATCTCCTGCTCGACATCGTCTTCATGACGACGCTCGGCATGCGGGTGGTGGTCGTTCACGGCGGCGGCAAGGCGATCAGCAAGGCGATGGACGAAGCCGGCATTGTGCCGCGGTGGGTGCAAGGGCGTCGCTACACCGACGAGGCAACACTCGCGATCGTCGAGCAGGTGCTCGCCACGGAGCTCAACCACGAGCTGGTCGCGCGGCTCGAGGAGTATGGCGGCCGGGCAATGTCGCTCAATTTTCTTTCGACCAACGTGCTCCACGGCGAACGGCTCACGCTCGACGGCCCTGACGGCGAGCCGCTCGACCTCGGCTATGTCGGCGAGGTTACCCATGTTGACCGTCTCACGATCGACAACCTCGCGTATGCAGGCCAGGTGCCGGTGATCCCATCGATGGCCGCAGGCCTCGACGGTCACAAGCTCAACGTGAATGCCGACACCGCAGCCACCGCCGTGGCCGCGGCCATCGGTGCTGACAAGCTCGTCGTGCTCTCCGACGTGCCTGGCGTACTTCTCGACATCAACGATCCCGAAAGCCTGATCCACTCGCTCTCTGCGACCGAGGCCCGCCGGCTCATCGCCGAGGGCACGATTGCTGCTGGCATGATCCCCAAGATCGAAGGCTGCCTCGACACGCTCGCCCGCGGCGTGGGCAAGATCCACATCATCGATGGCCGCCTGCGACATTCCTTGCTGCTCGAGATCTACACGACCAGCGGTGTCGGAACAGAAATCGTCCGCGATGCGCCCGTCGCTTCCAAACCGGCTGTCGCCACCGCTGCCGCCAAGTAGGCTCCCCCGATCTGGAATCTCATTCATGAGCACAACCGAATCCTCGCCGGCTCTCGGCGCCGCGACCCAGGCCGTCATCAACACGTTCGAGCGCTATGTCGTGCCGAACTATCGGCGGAGCCCCGTCTGCCTCGAGCGAGGCGAGGGCTCGCGGGTGTGGGACGCCGAGGGGAATGAATACCTCGACCTCTTCCCTGGCTGGGGCTGCAATCTCCTGGGGCATTGCCCCGCTCCGGTCGTCAAAGCCGTGCAGGAGCAGGTCGCCAAGCTCATTCATGTTCCCAACACCTGGTACATCGAGCCGCAGGGCGAATGGGCCAGGTTGCTCTCGGAGCGATCGTTTGGCGGCCAGGCGTTCTTCTGCAACTCCGGCACCGAGGCCAACGAGGCCGCTATCAAGCTCGTGCGGCTGCGAACGAATGGCGAACGGTACAAGATCATCACGTTCCAGGGTGGGTTTCACGGCCGCACATTCGGGAGCCTCACCGCCACTGCCCAGCCGAAGTATCACGACGGGCTCGGGCCGATGGTCGCGGGCTTTCAGTACGCCCCGCACGGCGATCTCGCCGCGGTCGAGCAGCTCATCGACGACAAGACCGGCGGCATCATGGTGGAGCCAATCCTGGGCGAAGGGGGCGTTGTGCCGGCGCCGGCCGGCTTCTTGGAGGGGCTCCGAAAACTCTGCGACGAGCGGGATCTGCTGCTTGTGTTCGACGAGGTGCAGTGTGGCTGCGGTCGAACGGGCAAATGGTTTGGCTATCAGCAGTTTGGGGTCGTGCCCGATGTGATGACGCTCGCGAAGAGCCTCTGTGCCGGCATTGCCGGCGGCGCGATGCTCACGACAGCCGATCACGCAAAGCACCTTCGGCCTGGCATGCATGCCTCCACGTTTGGGGGCAACCCGGTGGCATCAGCCGCGGGCATCGCCGCGATTCGCATGATCGAAGAGGAGGATCTCCTCGCAAACGTCGAGCGTGCCGCGTCGCTCTTCCGCGAGAAGCTCGGAGCCCTTGCCGAGCAGTGCGATGCGATCCGCGAGGTTCGTGTGATGGGCATGATGATCGGCGTGGAGCTGTCGTTTGACGGTGCGGGAGTGGTGAAGGAATGCCTCGACCGTCGGCTGCTTGTCAATTGCACCCAGGGCAATGTGATCCGCCTCTTGCCCGCGATGAATATTTCACCTGCCGACGTGGAAGAGGGCTGCGACCGCCTGGCCGCGGTCATCCTCGACGTGGCCGCCCAGCAGCATGAACGAAACGACCACTGACATGCGACACCTGACCGTTGCCGAAGACCTTTCTCCCGCGGAGATCGATGCGATCTTCGCGATCTCTCGCGACCTACAAGACAAGTACGAGGCGGGCCGTCGCGATGCGCTTCTGCCGGGCCGCGTTTTGGCGCTCGTGTTTGAGAAGCCGAGCCTGCGAACCCGCGTGAGTTTCGAGGCCGCCATGACACATCTCGGCGGATCGAGCCTGTTCCTCGGCGAGGATTCAGGCTTCGCCACGTCGCGGGAGAGCATCGCCGATTTCGGTCGCGTGCTCGGCGGCTATGTCGATGCGATTGTCTGTCGTGCGAAGCGTCATGAGACGGTCCAGGAACTCGCGGCCGTGGCAGGCGTTCCGGTCATCAACGGTCTTTCCGACATGGCTCATCCGTGCCAGGCGCTCGCCGACGTCTACACGCTTCGCCGCGAGGTGGGCCGCGTGAAGGGTCTCACGCTCGCCTTCGTGGGCGACGGCAACAATGTGGCCCGGTCGCTCGCGGTTGTGTGCGGGCTCCTTGGCATGCGGTTTGTGTTGGCGGCGCCGAAGGAGTTTCATTTTGACGATGCGTTCCGGGCACGCATCGGCAGAATCCTTCCCGATGCGGAGATTTCGGAAACCACCGATCCGGTCGCGGCCGTGACCGATGCTGCTGCGGTCTACACGGATGTGTGGGCAAGCATGGGCCAAGAGAGCGAGCGGGCTGCCCGCAAGAAGGCCTTTGCTGCGTATCAGGTGAATGAAGCGCTCATGGCCCATTGCCCCGACGCTGTCTTCATGCACTGCCTCCCGGCCCGTCGCGGCGAGGAAGTGACCGACGGCGTGATCGACGGCCCCAAGAGCGTCGTGCTGGCCCAGGCAGCGGCGAGAATGCACGTCCAGAAAGGCCTCCTCGCGTGGCTCCTCGGCCACGCGTAGGGTCTTCCTCGGTGACCTACACGTCGTCTGCCCGCATCTTGGAGAGGTCTTATGGGGTCTGGCCGGTCAATCTCTGCCCTGATACGAGAGGCTGTGACTGAACGCATCAGGCTTGCCGGAAGCACCACGAGCCTCTACGACCGCACCCGTGATCTCTGTGGGAAGGGAGGAAGCGGTCGGCCTGACCTCGCGACAAACCCAGAACACTTTCGGAGCGTCGGCGAGTGAGCCGTGTGATCGTTGATATCGGTCCACTGGCTGCCTACCTCGACCGTGACGCTGAGTTTCATGGGTGGGCCTGCGATCGGTTTCGGGAACTGACCGAGCCGCTCTTCACGTGCGAGGCGGTCCTCACGGAGACACTGTTTCTTTTGAAGCGTGGTGGCCTCGACCCCGACGCTGCTCTGGCCCTGGTCGAACGCGGCGCACTGATTTGTGATTTCACGGTGGGCGAAGAGATCGGGCCGGTGCGGCGGGAGACGACCGCGATCGAGTCTTTGGTTGATGTCAATTCCCGCTTCAGCACCTCTGTTCGCGAGGCCAGTGGCCTGAAGCGTGTATCAGCGTGGCTCGCCTGGCGAGCTGGTGCGTGGGCCCGCTCGTCGCACGCGATCGACCGAAGCATTCTTGACCGTTCTCTGCGAGCTCATGCCCGGGCAGCCCGTCGCCTCCTTGCGACAACGGCTCTCCGAATCGACCGTGGGATCCGCATCCACGGCCGAAGTCTGGCCGACCGTCAGCTCGAGATTGGATTGCTTTCCCGAGATGTTCGCGACCTGGCGAGTATCCTCGCCGTCACGCACCACGCCGACGCCTCGGGCGATGACCGGGCGATCGCCGCCGCCGACTGCTGGTGCCGCGCCGCGATCGCCCATGTTAGCGGCACGCGAGCGACTCCCGCGGACCACGCTGCCCTTGCCGCCCTTGGTAGCATGCTCCTCGAAATTGCTCCGGCCTGAGCGGCCGGTTTCTTGGATTTTGGGAGGGTCCCATGAGTACGCCGCAGAACGGCTTCACCAAGCTCGGGTTCGTCAAAACGTTCGTCCTTCCGGCGCTTCTGATTTTTCTGATCCCGGTGGTGTCGTTGCTGTTCTTCCTCCACGCCGAGCAGACCTTCGACAGCCAAGTTCGAGAAGAGTACCTCAAGCAAGTCGCGGTCGATCAAACACTCTCCGCGGATGAACGGGCTGCTGCCGTCGAGTTGTTCTCGAAGGTGCCCTTCTCACGCATGCTCCTCGACGAGGAGTTTGCGGCCGGCGTCGATCCCGACCTGCGAGGCAGATATGCGGTCTTTCGCTGGATGATTCGGCTTTCGATGATCTCCATCGTCAGCGGCCTTGCGGTCTTCCTGGTCGCCGGGATCTGCGTCCTCCTGTCGCTCCGGTCTCCATTCGCTCAGTACGTCAGCCTCTCGGCCGGTTGGCATGTGCTCCGGATTCATGGAGCGGTGCAGACAGTCATCCAGGGCATTCTCATCGTGGCGCTCTCGTTTTGGATGACGGCGCTCTGGGCCGGCCAGTACTACCCGAAGCTGATTTTCCTGGCAGGCGCGGCGGCCGTTGTCGCATGCGGTGCCGTCATCATGGCGATCTTTAAGCGGGTGCGGCCCGAGTGTGTCGTGGAAGGAGAGGTTCTCACCAGGCAGGATGCCCCTGCCATGTGGCGAGACCTTCAGGCCATCTGCGATCAAGTCGGCACGGAGCCGCCGGACCAAGTGGTGGTCGGCATCGACACCAATTTTTTCGTCACGGAGCAGCCCGTGACCGTCGGTGAGCAGACCTACCACGGACGAACACTCTTCGTCAGCCTGTCACTTCTCGAGCAGCTTCAAGGCGGGGAGGCCGCTGCCGTGTTGGCCCACGAGATGGCCCATTTCAGCGGCAACGACACGCTCTACTCGCGACGCATTTCACCCCTTCTGATCCGGTATTCCCACTACCTCGAGGCCCTCGGATCGGGAGGTGTCACCCTTCCGATTTTCTATGCGACGGTCTGTTTTCGGGCGCTCTACGAAATCTCGTTGGGGCGACTGTCGCGGCAGCGAGAGTTCAGGGCTGACGCGATTGCCGCCACCTGTACGTCGCCCCGGGATCTGGCCGGAGCCCTGTTGAAGATCGTCGCCTACGCCAAGTATCGCGACACCGTGGAGGGGGAGATTTTCAAGCAGGAAGAGGTGCTCGAAGCGGCCAACATCTCCGACAGGATCGCGGAGGGATTCCCGGCCTACGCGTCGTCGTTTGTATCGACGGCCGATATTGGTGAACTGGCGACGTCGCATCCCTTCGACTCCCATCCGCCTTTGGCGGAGCGGCTGGAAGCCGTAGGTGTTCCGATGGATCCAGATGTGGCGAAGGCCGTTTTGTCAGTGCCGCCAGACGCGGCGTGGTTCCATCGGATTCATGCCGCCGAGGAGATCCAACAGCGGCAGTGGGCCGATTTCGAGAAACGATTCCGCGACTATCACGAAGAGTCGCTGCCCTTCCGTTTCCTTCCGGAGAACGAGCGGGAGCGAGAGATCGTGGTCAAGTCGTTTCCCGAGGTGCAGATCGTCGGCAAGAGTGCCGCCCTCACCATCGACTTCGAGAAGGTCACGGGCGCGTGGCCGGAGCCAATTCGGTTCGTCGATGTCACCGCGATGGCCGTCGACCAGGGTGTGCTTATGATCGACCACGGTCCCGGCGGCAAGCAGAAAACGCGTCTCAAGCTGAAACTGTTTGGCGACCGTCAACAGGAGGTCCTCGACACGCTCTCGCGGTACTACGGCCGGTCCGTGGCCGCGCGTGAATACCAGCAGTTGAAGGAGCAAGGCGATCCGTCGATCACCCAGGGGTGACATCAGATCCTCGCCTCAGCACCCACCCGAAGGTTGCGGAAGTGCCTTCGGCCGTCGTCGCCTTGGATGCGGCGGACGAGGTCACTGACGATTTTCGATTTCCCGTATCGCTCGATCGCGCGACTCCTTCTGAACGGGGATCAGACGCACCTTTTGCACGTCCATGACCGCACCTTTGGCCTTCTTCAGCGGGATGATGGTCAGTTCGTGCGGCGCGTCGCCCCTAAGGGAGACACGGCCGACGACGCGCGGCTTGAAGGTCTGAAAGTGCCCGGTGTCTTCGACGGTGAAGGTGTGCGACTGGTCGCCGACGTCAACTTTGACCTCACTGCCGCCGTGGCCCTTTCCGCAGCCCTGGTGGACCTCGACGTCGTACTCGCCCTCGGCCGCGTTGAAGATCCAGCGGGCACGGTCGTTGGGATTGGTCCAAAACCCGAGGCAGTTCTTCTCAGGCTTGGGCTCGTAGCGGAGTGTGACGCCGTCGACGAGGGCGTCGTGAGCGTGAAGCGTGACGCCGCCGTCTTCGCCGGGAGTCAACGGTTCGTCGGTGCCCTCGAACGTGGGGCGGAGCATGATTGCTTTGAGGTTGAGCGCGGCGGCGCCGGTCTTCGTGAGGACGCGGAAGGTTACGGTCTTCTTGCCGGCCGTCTCGATGGAAACAGGCCCGACCGGGACGGTGACGTACTTGTACCAGGTGCCCGTTGAATCAATCTTCCCGTTCGCCTTGACACCCCCGTAGTCAATCTCGAATTCGGTTTCGCCGTCGGCCAGCGAGTAGGTGAGCTCTACGCTGTATCGTCCCCATCGCGTCGCGGGGAAGTCCCAGGTGACATAGTCGTCGGCCTGGACCCACCCGCCGATGCGCTCGTTACCCTTGTGGTCTTCGAAGAACGCTTTGGGCTCGCGGTCGGTACCGTGGATCGTGCCATCGTTGGCGACGAACGCCCACGTGCCGTCGGCATACTGCTGGGTCTTGTCCGCGGTCTCGAGAATGATGAAGTCTCTCCCCAGCGTATGAATCGTGATCTGCGTCGCGTCCTTGTTGCATCCGAGCGAGGGCTGTCGCGGTCCGCGGATGCTGACGATGTGCGGGAACGTGTTGTTCCAGGTCGACATCGGCGTGCCGGCAGGATACGTGAACCGCTGCGGCACACGCGTGTCTTGCACGTATCCGATTTCGGTCGGATCGGCAGCGAGGAGCGAGAGGACAATCAGGGAGGCGGTGATCATGGAAACGGATAGGACGGCCAATGGCACTTCCACAAGCGTGGGACGGTTGCTGATCGCGTTTTGAGCATAGCCGGTTGGGTACGGGGCTGTCTTTCGAAGTGCGGAGAGGCCTCCGGGCTGTCGGAAATTGCCAAATCGCCGGTTTTCGCGATCGGCACAGACCACTGCTCAGTGCCCCTTTGGGCCTCGGGTCAGAGCGAGTGGATGTCGATCACTGGAAGCGCGTCGGGCGAGTCCTGGACGCCATCGCGGTCGTCGTGAACCTGCACGAGCTCGGTCCAGTCGGTCGGTGGTCCACGCGCGGACGACACCGGTGGTGGGTCGACCGGCTCGCCGACGTGGCGAAGGATTTTTCGGATTGGTGCCGGATCGATGATGAAGGCGATGAGCCTGATGTCGCCGCCGCAGACGGGGCACGCCAGTGGAAACTCCTCTGCAATCCGTGAGAGGAGTTTAGCCCAGGCGATGCGGGCGGTGTCGTGGGAACGAAAATCGGTCCCGAAGCCGGCTCCGAAGCCCCAAGTGTTAAGGGGCGATCCAAAGGCCCGAGCCCGCCAACTCCAAGCCATGCTCGACGCCGGTGAGGTCAAGAACAAGGCAGAGTTGGCCCGACGTCTCGGGCTTAGTCGGGCCCGAATCACCCAAATCCTCCAGCACATTGCTGAAGGATGATTCAAATGTGCCAAAATCAAATAAGCATCGGCTACGCTTACCCGCTTAGGTTTGGATCAATCAAGCGTGATATGAGACAGAGACGCTAACTAAAAATCCGGCAAGGACTTACAGTTGAACATTCGCCCGTATACCTATGAAGACGAGACGCAGGTCATTCATCTCTGGGTCGATTGCGGCCTGGTGGCGCCGAGCAACAACCCATCGCGCGACATACAGCGAAAGCTGCTTGTGAACCCCGAGTGGTTCCTGGTCGGCGAGGTCGGCGACCAGGTCGTCGCGACCTGCATGGCGGGGTACGATGGCCACCGCGGATGGATCAACTATCTTGCGGTTTCTGCGGAGCATCGGCGGCGGGGCTTGGCCTCGATCATGATGCAGCGCGCGGAGGAATTGCTTGGAGCGGCGGGATGTCCGAAAGTGAACCTTCAGGTCAGGGCGACGAACCAGCGCGTCATCGATTTTTATCGCAGCATCGGCTTTGACGTCGAGCAGGTGGTTTCAATGGGCAAGCGGCTCGAAGTGGATCCCCCCTATAAACCAACGAGTGCTTGAAGTCGTGGTGATGCCTCGAAGCGCATCACGCTGGTCCATGATTGTCTTCGGTTAGCGAGTTGTCTATGAAACATACGGACATGGTTAAGTCTCGATACGAAACATTCGCAAACCATGAATGCAAGGGGTATTCCGACAGCTACTACAAGATGTCAGTGGCGATTGCGGCGGATCCATGGCTGGTTGAATTCATCGTGGGGATGCCGGAGACCCAGCCGAACCTGTTCCTGGCTTCGATCCAGTTTCTCGCGGGGCTGGAGCAGATGCCGCAATCTGCAAGCGACATCCGAGCGTTTGTTCAGTCGCATCGAGAAGATATCACACGATTAATGCATGACAGGCGGACGCAGACGAATGAGCCGGCGCGTTGCACTTGCATTCTGCCCGCACTGCCGGCGGGGCCCCTGGCATTGATCGAAGTCGGGGCGAGCGCCGGGCTGTGCCTGCTGATGGATGACTATGCCTATGACTACGGCGATCAACAACTCGGGCACAACGAATCGATGCCGCCCTTGAAATGCCGGGCAACCGGCGATCCGCCGATCCCCAAGACGATCCCCGACATTGTTTGGCGGTGTGGCCTGGACCTCAACCCGCTGGATATTGATGATCCGCTTGATGCCGGGTGGTTGATGTCGCTCGTCTGGCCCGAGCACCCTGACCGCCGGGCGCGGCTTGCAAATGCAATCAACGTCGCAAAGCAGAAGAAGGTCGAACTGCGGCGGGGCAACCTGGGCACCGACTTGCCGTCAGTACTCAACGATGCCCCGGACGACACAACGCTTGTGGTGTTCCATACGGCGGTGCTTGTCTACGCGAGTATCGAAGAACGGCAGGCGTTCGTTGCAGCCCTCGCCGCGAAGTCGTACGAGCGTGACGTCGTGTGGATCTCGAACGAATCCCCCGGCGTTGTCCCCGAATTCACGGCAAGCGTACCCCCGGCCCAACCCTCTCGAAATCTTCTGGGAAGGACGCGGTTGCATCAAGGCGAACGCCACGACGAATTGCTGGGCACCACGCACCCGCATGGCGATGAATTAGAGTGGCTTGCGAAGTGATTTAATGTCACGCGGTGGATGTATTCAGCCCAGACCTTATAGCGAGGCAACGCGATCCCGGTTGACGTAGTGATAAATCTCTTCGTGCTTGTAACCCCAATCGCCACCTTTGATTCGGATATGGGGCTCAAACGTGAAGCAGTCGGCGCTGCTTAGCTGACTGTGGAAAAAGTCCTCTTCACACCGCCGGGCCTGGCGCTAAACTGCGGCCATCGGCCTGGTGCTGATGAGCATAGCGAACCACGGAGGGAAGGATGGCTCTTGGGAAGCGACGCCGGGAGCGGCAACTGGAGGCGTTCGTCGCTGCCTCCGATCTGCCGAAGTCTCCCGGCCACCCGTTCTACACGGCCCTGAACAAGCTTCTGGCCGAGAACGACTTCGACAAGTTTGTGGAGGAGCTGTGCGCTCCGCTGTACGCCGCCACGATGGGCAGGCCTTCGATTCCACCGGGCGTCTTCTTCCGGATGCTCTTCGTGGGCTACTTCGAGGGAATCAAGTCGCACCGCAGCATCTGCTGGCGCTGCTCGGACAGCCGTTCGTTGGCTTCCTTCCTGGGGCTGGGCCCGACCGACCCGGTGCCGGATCACTCTTCGCTGAGCAAGACGCACAAGCGGTTGCCGAAGGAGATCTTCGACGAGGTCTTTCAGTTCATCCTCGTGGTGGCGGCACGTAAGGGACGCCTCTGGGGCGCATCCCTTGGGATCGACTCGACCACGATTGAAGCCAATGCCTCGATGAAGTCGATCGTTCGCAAGGACTCCGGCAAGGGCTGGAAGGACTACGCCCGCAAGCTTGCCAAGAAGGCCGGGCTCGATGATCCGACCGACGACGAACTGCGGCAGTTCGACCGGAATCGCCCTGGAAAGAAGGTCTCGAACGACGACTGGGAAAGCCCGAGCGATCCTGATGCCCGCATCACTCGCATGAAAGATGGCACGACGCAGTTGGCCTACAAGGCCGAGCATGCGGTCGACCTCGACAGCGACATTGTGGTGTCGGTGACCGTTCATCCGGGCACGGCTGCTGACACGGACACGGTGATCGACACGGCCATCGATGCGGCGGTGAATCTCGAGCGAGCTGGAGGAGAGCGAGAAGTAGAAGAGATCGTTGCGGACAAGGGATATCACTCGTCGCGAGTCGTGATGCTTGCGGACGA
>JBGTGN010000025.1:0-17496 GCA_041746715.1 Pirellulales bacterium
CCCGCCGGCGCGAGCAGCAAACTGCGGCCGTGTGCGTTCGAGCCAGGCCGCGACAGCGGCCACGGCGCGCCTGCCGAGGGGCACCACGCGTTCCTTGTTGCCCTTGCCGTGGCAGGTGCAGAAGGCCTCGGCGAGGTGGACATCGGCCACTCGCATACCGGCGACTTCCGAGGCACGGCATCCGGTGGCGTAGAGGAGTTCGAGAACCGCTCGGTCGCGACGTCCATTCGCCGTCGCCGCATCGGGAGCATCGAGGAGCCGATCGACCTGCCCCGGTGAGAGCGTTCCCGGAATCGCATCATCCGGACGGCCCGGCGTGATCAGCTCGGCAGGGCTCTCGGTCACAACGCCTTCGAGTTGGAGAAAGGAGTAGAACGTCCGCAGGGTGGCCGCATGCCGCGCGATGCTGGCTCGGGCGAGACCGCGCTTGGCCAAGAAGGCGAGGTAGTCGCCCAGGTCACGGATCGAGAGGGAGCCGACCGATCGGCCCGCGAGCCACGCTGTGAAGTCGCGAAGATCCCTCGCGTAGGCGGCTTGCGTGTTCGCAGCCAGCCCTCGCTCGTGCCGGACATGCTCCGAGAACTTCTCGACCAGCAGACTCGTCGCAGCCGGCGCAATCGCTTCAGGCCCCGAATCAAGAATGATCCGTCGGGTGCGCGGCCGCTTCGGTTGTTTCGGTGGAGGTGCCACGAAGTTTCATATCGGCTCAGCCGTTCGCCCGGGAGAAGCTGATTCACGAGCCATGCATGGCCCATGCACCCCCACAATGCGGTTTCCGCGAGGGGTTGCCCGTGCCATGGAGCCGGCGTAGGAGTCTTCGCGAAGCCTGAAGGATCGGCGGCGCGTCTCTTCGAGCGCAACGCCACGCAGCACCAACGAAGCTTTATGCGTCATAGCCCAGGTTGGGCGCAAGCCAACGATGGGCGGTCGCCAGGGGCCAGCCCTTGCGAGCCGCGTAGTCCTCGACCTGCTCTCGTGTGATCAGGTCCACCGCGAAGTATCGGGCTTCCGGATGAGCGAAATAGAGACCGCTCACCGAGGCAGCCGGCCACATGGCAAAGTTTTCCGTCAATGAAATCCCGGTTCGCTGCTCGACCTCGAGCAATCTCCAAAGCGTTTGCTTCTCCGTGTGATCCGGACACGCTGGATACCCAAATGCCGGGCGAATGCCACGATATTTCTCATCGATCAAGTCATCGATCCCCAGCGATTCGTTGATCCCCCACTCCGACCGAACCCGCTCATGCAGCATCTCGGCAAACGCTTCCGCAAGGCGATCGGCGCACGCCTGAACCAGGATCGCCTTGCCGTCTTCCATCTCGGCTCGGAGCGATTTGGCGATCGCGTCAACACCGTGACCGGCCGTGACCGCAAAGCCACCGATGAAGTCGGGCCTCCCCGTTGGATCGACATAGTCGGCCAAACTCCGAAATGACTCCTGACCGACTCGCTCCCACTGCTGCCGCAGCATCTCGAAACGAGCAACTTCATCCTCGCAGGCGTCATTGGAATACACCACGACCGTGTCTCCGAGACTCTTCGCGGGGAAAAACCCGTAGACTCCCCGCAGCGAGATCGAAGGATTCTTCTCGAACTCATCGAGCACTTTTTGGGCGTCATCAAACAGCTCCCGTGCGATCACCCCGACCGTGTCGTCTTGAAAAATCTTGGGGTACTTGCCCTTCAACTCCCACGTCGAGAAGAAGGGCGACCAGTCGATGTATGGACGCACGTCGGCGACCGTCATGGGAACATCCCTGACACCGAGAAACGACGGCCTGGGTGCTGCATAGCCGTCCCAGTCGATGGCGACCTTTCGAGCCTGCGCCTCCTTGAACTCGACGAGCTTTCGTTCGCGTCGAAGGGCAAAACTCGCCCGCTCTTTCTCTTGCTTTGCTGAGACCTCTGCGGCAAAGGCTTCGCGTGACTCCGCGTTCACGAGCTTTTCGACAACCGGCACGCTTCTGGATGCATCGAGAACGTGAACCACTTCGTGGTGATAGTGCTGGGCGATCTTGACGGCCGTGTGCTTGGCGCTCGTCGTGGCGCCGCCGATCAAGAGGGGGATATCAAACCCTTCCCGCTGCATTTCCTTGGCGACATGAACCATCTCGTCAAGCGATGGCGTGATCAATCCGGAGAGGCCGATGACCTGCGCGCCGACGTTCTTCGCCTCGGCCAGAATCTTTTCACACGGAACGAGCACCCCGAGATCGACCACCTCGAAATCGTTGCACGCCAAAACGGTGCCCACGATGTTCTTTCCGATGTCGTGCACGTCACCCTTGACCGTCGCCAGGAGTACCTTGCCCCGGCTCGTTCGGCCTCCCTGCCCTCCGGAGGCCGCCTTCTCGGCTTCCATGTAGGGCGTGAGGTAGGCGACGCTTCGCTTCATGACGGCCGCCGATTTCACGACCTGCGGCAAGAACATTTTGCCCTGACCGAAGAGGTCGCCGATGAGGTTCATCGCGTCCATGAGCGGGCCCTCGATCACCTTGATCGGACGCCCATACTGCACACGGGCCTCTTCGGTGTCGGCTTCGATGTAATCGGTGATCCCCTTGAGCAACGCGTGCCGGAGTCGCTCATCGACCGACCCTTCCCGCCAGGCATCGACTGCGACGGGGCCCTTGTCTTTCGCCTTGACCGTCTCGGAAAACTCGATCAATCGCTCGGTGGCATCGGCGCGTCGGTTCAATAAGACATCTTCGACGCGTTCCCGGAGCTCCGGATCGATCTCGTCGTAGACCTCCAGCATCTCCGGATTCACGATGCCCATGTCGAGGCCCGCGCGGATCGCGTGATACAAGAACACGGCGTTCATCGCCTCGCGAACGGTGTCGTTTCCACGAAATGAGAACGACACGTTGCTCACGCCGCCACTGGTGCGCACCCCAGGGCATTCCTTCTTGATGGTGCGAACCGCTTCGATGTAGTCGACCGCGTAGTTCGCATGCTCGGGAAGCCCCGTGCCGACGGTCAGGATATTCGGGTCGAAGATGATGTCTTCGGCGGGGAATCCGTTCTCGACGAGGAGCTTGTAGGCGCGGGTACAGATCCGAACCTTGTTCTCGTAGTCGGCGGCCTGGCCTTGCTCGTCAAAGGCCATAACGACCGCCGCCGCGCCGTGCTGATGGATGACCTTGGCCTTCCGAAGGAACTCGGCCTCGCCTTCCTTCAAGCTGATCGAGTTCACGATCGGCTTTCCTGGCGCATGGCGCATGCCGACTTCGAGGATCTCCCACTTCGAGCTGTCGATCATCACGGGCACTTTGGCGACATCGGCCTCATGGGCAATGAGATTGAGAAACGTGCTCATCGCGGCCGCTCCATCGAGCATGCCTTCGTCCATGTTCACGTCAATCACGTTCGCCCCGCCCTCAACTTGGGCGCGGGCGACTCGAATCGCCTCTTCGAACTTCTGCTCCTTGATGAGCCGTGCAAACTTCCGGGATCCAGTGACGTTCGTCCGCTCTCCAATCATCACGAACGGATTGTCGTGGCGGAAAACAAGCGGTTCATTTCCCGCATACTGCGACATGCGAGTCCGCCGTGCCGCATGGCGTGGCTTCACGCCGCGAACGGCCTCACCAATTGCTTGGATATGAGCGGGCGTGCTCCCGCAGCAGCCACCCACAAGGTTGACCCAGCCCTGCTCCGCAAAGTCGCGAATGAAGCCGGCCATCCTTCCTGGTGTCTCGTCGAACTCCCCCAAGGCATTGGGCAGGCCGGCGTTGGGATAACAACTGATCGCTGCATCCGAGACGTTCGCGAGCCGCTCGAGATACGGCCGCATGCGATCACCACCAAGGCCGCAGTTGAGCCCGACGCTCAGCATGGGGAAGTGCGAAACGGCAGTCCAAAATGCTTCGAGTTGTTGGCCGGTGAGCGTCACGCCCCCTTCGAAGACCGTGGCCGAGAGCATGACCGGCCAGCGTCTCCCTCGCCTTGCAAAGACGTTTTCAAGCGCCAGCAAACAGGCCTTGAAGTTCAGCGTGTCGAAGGAGGTCTCGGGAAGGAGGATATCGACGCCGCCGTCCACAAGCCCATCGATATTGACCTCATAACTCGCCACCATCTGCTCAAAGCTGACAGGGCGTGTCGCCGGATCGCCCTTGGCATTCATCGAAAGCTGAACGGCCGTGGGCCCGATGCTTCCGGCGACGAATCGCGGCTTGGATGAGTCTCGCTTCAGATGGGCCTCAACGGCTGCCCTGGCAACCTCGGCCCCGGTCTTGGAAATCTCATAGGCGTAGTCGGACAGCCTCGTTTCGGCGAGCCCGATGACGCTGGCATTAAATGTGTTCGTCTCAATGATGTCCGAGCCGGCATCGAGATAGGCGGCGTGGATGTCCTGGATAATGGCTGGCTGCGTCAAGACAAGCAGGTCCGTTGCCTTCGAAAGGTCTGCCGGATGATGCGCGAATCGCTCACCGCGAATGGCCGATTCCGGAAGCTTCTTCTGAAAGATGAGGGCGCCCATCGACCCGTCGAGCAGCAGGATGCGCTGCTCCATCACCTCACGAAAAACACCTTCGGTGTCTGAGCTGGCTCTCGTTGTCATGGATTTCCGTAGCACCTCGAGGAAGCGTGTCGGGGTTCAGGCCGGTGTGGAACCCAGCGGGCGTTTGGCAAACCAGGACAGAAGGGTGTTTTCCGTGGCCTGGTCAACCGGGGTATGAACGGACCCCGAATCATAGGCAACTTGGCCAGACCGTCATACGGCGAGTTTCCGATGACGGGATTCCTGAGCCGCTGTGGACGATGACAGAGATCGAGGGTTTCGATTTTGAAATCCCAAGCGGCTGCAGCAGCCACGTGTGTCGAGGAGGTCGAGTTGGCCATTCGTGTCCTTGCAACGATTCCCGATATCTCGCCAATGCCTCCTGAGGCCGTGGTGCAGCCAGGGGCCACGGCTTCTGCCACTCGCGATACTGACAGGCGGCCCACGATCGCGGCACGGTCACGGGATAATCACAGGCCACGGCGATCCCGCAGACGGAGTGCGTTTCCCACGTCGTCGATCGTGGCGCTCGCTGTCGTCGCTGCCGTCATTTGGTCGTACGTGGCCATCCGCGAAATTCGCGGCCCAGACACCGTACACGCTGAGCCACGGATTGCGGCCGAGGCTGGATCGGCAGGCCAGGGGACCACGCTCCGATGACGCTTGACACGATCGACCGGGCCTTCGTGAACCGCTGGCAAGCACGCCGGCTGATGGCTGAACCTCGCTCTTCTGTGGCGGCCTGCGAGCCCGAAGCCACAGTGACCATCGCCCTCGAGCCCGAGCCGGATGAGGTGGCCACCGTCGAACCGCTCGAGGTCGCTTCCACGCCGAACGACCCCGAGGCCCCACCTGCCGACGTCGTCTCAACGCCTGCCGACGTTCTCTCCGCCGAACCGCCCACTTCTGACGTCCCTTTCACCGAGAGGCTGCTGGCCGCTGGTCGCAAGCAATGGGAAACCCTCGCTGATGAAGTCGAGGCAGCCCGCCTGGCAGGCAATCGCGTGCTTGCCATCGTGGGTGCCGAGCCGAACGAAGGGCGGACAACGCTCGTGGCCTGCCTCGAAACCACGCTCCGTGATCGTGGCCGAGACGTCGTCGTTCTCTCATCCGGCGATCTGGCACGGCGGGATGGAAGCGACCCTGCCGATGGTGGGCAGCTCAACGATCGGCGGATCGTGCTCGTCGATGCTGGCATCTGGTTTCCGCCAGGCCTCATTCGCCGAGAGCGGCTCGGCATGGCAAGCGCCGGCTGTGACGCCGCGATTCTCGTACGCCGTGCCGACCGTGAACCGGTTCCCTCACGCGTGGCGGCGCTGGCTGCCGTGGGCGTGACCGTGCTTGGCGAAGTTGTCACCTTTGCCCCTTCCACTCGTTCCCCCGGAGATACCTGATGCCCCCCTCCCCTGCTCCGCTCACCGCGCCTCAAGTCATCGCGCTCGCCAAGGTAGCCTGCGGCATCGAAGACGGTGCCGGCGCCGTCGTGCTCGGCGGACCTCCGGGCGTCGGCAAGACGACGGTCCTCGAACATCTGGTGAACGAGATGCAGCTCACCGGCCGGACATGCATGATTCGCGATGTTGCCGGCTGGCTCGCCGAGCATGATCTCCCAGACGTTGTGATGGCCGACGACGCGCACACGGCAGGTGAGGCCGATCTGGCAAGACTCGTGACCCGCTGCCAGGCCCGAAGCCCGGCCGCAGCGCTCGTGCTCGCCGGTCAGGGACGACTCCTCACGCTCGTGGCACGCGACCTGCGAGTGGAACGCGCGATCCGACTCCGTGCCACGCTCCTTCCGGGCAGTTTGGCCGACACAGCGTCCTTGCTCACCCGGGAAGGTGGCCCTCGCTTCGACGAGCATTCGATCACGGCCATTCACGAGGTCACGGCTGGGATGCCTGCCGATGTCGTGAGGCTTCGGGAGCTGGCCGCGATCATCACGACCGACAACGGGCATGTGACGGCCCACGATGTCGAGGCGATACACTCGCGGCTCGCCCCGATCGCTGCCTGATCACATTTTGGCCCCTGCTCGCGCGAGCAGCGTGGCCATCGAGTCGGGCCCTGCCGGCCGTGGTGACCTCCCCGGCCTGAAGGCCGCGATATCGATCGACGGCTCACGCTGTTCCAGAAGATCGGCGATGAGCACAGCGGTTCCGGTCGATTGATGGAGCCCGGCGCGGAAGTGTCCGGCAGCGACAAAAGCGTTCTCGACGTCGGCCACGCGTCCGATCGAGGGAAGCCCATCGGCCGAACCAGGCCGCAGGCCTGCCCACGCCTTTTCGATCGTCGCATCCGTGAGATTTCCAAGCAGGTCTTCCGCGACTCCTACGAGCCGATCGATCGTCGCTGGCACGGTCGTGGCGTCGAAGCCGACATCCTCGAGCGTCGAGCCGGCCAGGATCAGCCCATCGTCCCGGGGCACGAGGTAGTCGAGCCCCCGATTGACGATGCGGGAGAGTCGCCTGTGAGGGCATCGCATGAGCACGATCTGTCCACGGATCGGTCGCGTGTCGATCGTGAGGCCCAACACCTCCACAAGGCTTCCCGTCCAGGCACCGGCCGCGAAGATAAAGCAGTCGGCAGACACCGTGGACGTGCCCTGTGGTGTCTTCACCGTCAGCCCTCGGACGCGGCCCCCCGTCACATCGATGCGATCGACGGAGTGACCTTCGTCGATCACGACGCCACGATCGCGACACGATTTCTCGAGCGCCTCGAGGTGCCGTGGGGATCGAAACTGTATCTCACCGGGCAGAAAAAACCCACCAGCAATCCGGCCAGCATGGACCGCATCGGCAAGGGCAGGCTCAACCTCCGCGACGCCATGTGCGGAGAGCCACTCGCATTCAGCTCCCCGTGCGAGCCACGAGTCGGCGACCGATCGCAGCGCCTGCAGCCGGGACGCATCGGCGGCCACATGAACGCCGCCACTGGCCACAAGGCCATTGTCGATACCTGTTTCAGCACGCAATTCCTGAGCCCACACGCCGTGCAGCCGATGGCTCATGGCTGTGAGCACGGCGTTGGGATCACTGATTCCTCCTGGGGGCGCCGGTGGAAAAATGCCGACTGCGGCCCACGATGCCGTGTCTCGTCGCGGATCGCGTGCGAGCACCCGCACGGTGTGCCCTCGGCCGGCAAGCTCACGGGCAATCGACAGGCCAATGATGCCGCCACCGACGATACAGCAGTCTGGACTCACAGCGGATCGCGCGCTCACGACTCAGGCGTTGGTGGGAACATCAGGCGAGTCGGCCACGTTCACCCACACATGGACATGCGGTGCCCCACGGAAATGCCAGACAAACGCCGGCCCTTCGAGCCGCCAGTTGTCCCACACCTTGTCGTTCCCGATATCTCCTTTGGAATAAAAGGCCAGGCGAACCTCGTCGAGCCCCCCCTGTCGCTCGAGGCAGCCGCGGACCTCCTCGCGATCCACGGTGCGGTATGGCTCGAGAAGAATCGCCAAGACCTTCTCGAGCTCCTCGCGCTGGTCACCTGACAGCTCGGAGACCGGGATGCCGGGAATCGGCTCCTTCTGACCGCGGAAGCGGATCGCGTTTTCCTTCGGAAGCTGATTCACGAGTGAGGCCGCTCGCTGCTTCCCATCAAGCATGGCATACACCCGATTGGCCGCGACGGCCTGCGGCCAGAAGACGTTGCCGGGGTGGTCCTTCTCTTCGTTGAAGCCGCCGGCGTCGTGGCCGTAGAAGATCGGCCCACCGAAGGCGACATGATCGGCCGCATCGCCGTCACATCGGAGTGTCATGTGGCGGCCGGTGAGAAGGAACTGAAATTTTCCACTGCCGGGCTCACCGATGAGCGCGACAGCGTGACCATGGCCGAAGCCACCGCAGTCGTCCTCCATCTGCTTGTCAAACTTAGCATGCCACTCGGGTTCGGTAAGCTTCTCGAAAATCTCCCGCACGAGTTGCCGTTGATCGGCCGTGAAGAACTTGCTGGCCACCTCGGGATCAGTGGCGTTCCAGTTGTTGCCTACCCGTGTGCGGAGAAGCCCAAACTTCGGATGCTTGTAGTTCCACGGAAAGCAGATCACTTTTCGCTGCTCAGGCGTGAGCGACTCATGGAGGATTCCGGCGAGGGATTCCGCGGTCTTTGCGGGAGCGGCATCCTCCGCACCGAGCAGCGGGCCGCGGCAGGCCAGCAGGCTGGCGGAACCCGCAGCACCGGCAAGAAGGGTTCGGCGAGACAAGGAGGATTGGCGGGCAAGCATGGCGATGGCTCCTTGGAAAAACACGGGCTGGCCGACCCGCGAACAGACCAGCCTACAGGGTACACTACGCACCAGAAACGGCATGGAGCCGGTTCAAACACGCATCCCTCTGTGAACGCCCGATGGCGAGCATCCAAACCCAAGTGTCCAGCGTGCCCGATCGTCTCGGTCGATTCGGCCGATTCGGCGGGCGTTACGTGCCGGAAACCCTCTCGGCGGCGCTCGACCAACTCGAGCAAGCCTACACGGAAGCCATCGCCGACCCGGCCTTTGCGGCCGAGCTCGATGCCCTGCTTTCAACATTCGTCGGCCGCCCGACCCCGCTCCATTTCGCTGACCGTCTCACACGGCATGCAGGGGGCGGCCAGATCTGGTTCAAACGCGAGGATCTCAACCACACCGGCGCCCACAAGATCAACAACACGCTCGGGCAGGCGCTCCTCGCGATGCGGATGGGGAAGAAGCGGATCATCGCCGAGACCGGCGCGGGGCAGCACGGCGTGGCGACCGCCACGGCCTGTGCGCGATTCGGACTCGAATGCGTGGTCTACATGGGTTCCGAAGACGTGCGCCGTCAGGCACCCAATGTCCGCGCGATGCGGCTTATGGGTGCGGAGGTTCGCCCTGTCGAAAGCGGATCGCGAACCCTTCGTGACGCGATCAACGAGGCCATGCGAGACTGGATGGCCTCTGTCGAGACGACGCACTACATCATTGGATCGGTCGTTGGCCCGCACCCATTTCCGCGGATCGTCCGAGATTTCCAGTCGGTCATCGGACGGGAAACCGTCGAGCAGTGCCGCCAGTATCTCGGACGGCTCCCCGATACGGTTGTCGCTTGTGTCGGCGGCGGGAGCAACGCGGCGGGCATGTTCTATCCCTTTGTGGATCACGCCGAGGTCCGGCTCGTTGGTATCGAAGCTGGTGGCCGATCGGCGACGCCTGGAGAGCATGCGGCAAGCCTTTCCTTCGGATCGCCTGGCATCCTCCATGGCAGCCTCAGCTACGTGCTCCAAGATAGCGACGGCCAGACGTCGGATGTCCACTCTGTGTCGGCAGGGCTCGACTACCCAGGCGTTGGTCCCGAGCACTCCTACTGGCACGACCTCGGACGGGTGGTGTATTCGAGCGTCACCGATGCTGAAGCCCTCGAGGCCTTTGATCTCGTGGCCCGCAGCGAGGGCATCCTCCCGGCTCTCGAGACATCGCACGCACTTGCCTGGGCGGCCGTGGAGGCGGGCAAGCGAACGGCCGATGACATCATCGTGGTCTGTCTTTCGGGCCGCGGCGACAAAGACGCGGCCGAGATCACTCGACTCCGCGGACTCGCCGATGACGGAGGGCCGGCCGCACAGGCGTGACACTCCATGAGCACCACTTCTTCCACACCGATCGCCCGCCTCGAAGCCGTCTTCGAGGCTGCCCGTGCGGCGGGTCACAAGGTCGTGGCACCGTTCGTGACAGCCGGCGACCCTGACACCGCCACGACGGTAGCAATCCTCGAGGCGCTCGACCGCGCCGGCGCATCCATCTGCGAGATGGGCGTGCCCTACAGCGACCCCATCGCCGACGGCCCCGTGATCCAGGCCTCATACACCAGTGCCCTCGATCACGGGATCACACTCGAACAGGTGTTTGGTATCGCGAAGGCTGCGACCGCTCGCGTTCAGATGCCGCTCCTCGCGATGGCAAGCTACTCGCTCGTCTTCCGAAGAGGCATCGATCGATTCGTCGCCGATGCCGTCGCGGCCGGATTGGCCGGTTTTGTCGTGCCCGATCTGCCGGTCGAGGAGTCAGATGATCTCGACGGGGCCTGCCGAGCGGCTGGCCTCGCACTGGTGCGGCTTGTGACACCCACCACGCCCCCCGCGCGGGCCGCCGCCATCGCCGCGAAGTCAACGGGCTTCCTCTACTGCGTGTCGGTGGCCGGCGTCACCGGAGCCCGCACGGAGCTGCCCCCCGGCCTCGTCGATCGCGTGACGTGGCTTCGCACGCAAACCGATGTGCCTGTGCTCGTGGGCTTCGGCATCGCGTCGCCTGACCAGGTGCGGGCCGTCTGTGAAGTGGCCGACGGAGCCATCGTGGGCTCGGCGCTCGTGCGACTCGTGGCCGAACAATCGGCTGGCGGTCGTGAGTCGCTCATCGCTGCCGTGGAACGATTTGCAGGTGATCTCGCCGCCGCAGCCCGCGGCTGACGCGAACCAGGCAGCGAGTTGATTGTCGCGAATTGGCATGGATTCGGCATGCTTTCCGAACTTACAATAGAGATGTCACACGGAGACTGAAACCTCCATGATGTTCTCTGCCCGAGACCCATCCGACGTCGAACGGTTCTTCCGCGGACTGACCGAGTACGCCTTCCACACCAGGCTTGGCGTCGTCGATCCGCCGCTGGTGGACTACGTCTCCATCATGCTCGTGCGGTTCATGCGGAATGAACGGCTGGCCGTTCTCCCGGGGGCCGGCGAGGAATCGGCCGATGTCACGGCGATGCTCCTCGCCGCAGAGCGGCATGGAAACGCGGCCGCGGCCCGCGATGAATATCGTCACATCGGCGACGTAACACTCTTCTGGAGCGGCCTCTACCCTGAGGCGCTGGCCCGCTATCGCATGCCCATCCCCCACGCTGACCTCGTGGGGTATAAGGCTGCCGGCAAGCAGGCCTACCGCTTGGCGGCCGCCCTCGAGGCCGACGATGCTGAACTCGAGCGATCGCTCCTCGAACGGCTCTCCGAGGAATACGACCTCTGCGTCGAGGGCCTCACGGAGGTTCGCCGAGCCTGGGGCGAAGCCGCCTGAGGGAGGCCGAATCTATCCCAAGCACGCTGAGGGAGGCCGAATCTATCCCTGTTACGCCGTTTCAATCCGTCGACAATTCATCGATGAGCTGCGCCTGCCAGGGTGGTTCATACCCGGCAAACTCGACCGGAATGCCCGCCGCAACAGCGGTCCCGACGACCTTGGAAGGCGAGATCGCAGCCAAATCAAGACGGGCCACAACGGTATCCCCGTCGAGATCTTGCGGCTCGGCGACGAGAGGACGAACCACTCGCACGGCATCCGCAGCTCGATCCGGACACCGCATCACAAAACGCCAGCGACGGCCCTCGGCAAAACTCGCCGGTTCATTCGTGCCGGTCGCCACCAGCCGCCCTTCCTCGAGGACGGCCAGGTGCGTGAAGCCGTCGGGCACACGGGCGTCATCGATCGCCGCAAGGACGGTTCGCCCCATGAGAATCGCGTCGCCAACCAGCCGCTCGATCTCATGGCGGCCTCGAGGATCAAGACCTCCGAGCGGATCATCGAGAAGAAGCACCTGCGGGTCGTGGAGAAGGGCCCTCGCGATCACGAGCCGCTTGGCACGACCGGCGTCGAGCGAGTCGAGAGGGTCCATTCCGCGGCCAGAGAGCCCCGCAAGGGCAAGTCCCTTCTCGATGGCCTGCCCCAAAAGTGTTCCACGTCGGCCCGCGGCCACGGCAAAGAGCTCGAGGAATTCTCCCGCCCGAAGCCCAGGCCAATCGGGCAACCGATCGGGTGCGTAGCCGGCTGCCATCCGCACCGCCTCGGCCTCGCGGCGAACCGAATGGCCATCGACGAGAATATCTCCCGCATGGAGCGGCTCTGCCGTCGCCGCCGCGGCCACGAGCATACTTTTGCCGGCACCGCTTCGGCCGACCATCGCCCAAGCCTCACCGGCTCGCGCATGAAGCGACACCGCCTCGATGACGAGCTGGTCTCCCTGCGCAATACTCGCCCGGTCAAAAACAATCATGGGCGGCTTCGCTCCGCGTGCCGTTGCCCCTCTCCTCAGCCGGAGGCGTCGGCCAGGCGATCGGCGGTCATCTCGATCGACACCAGCAGCCCGCGGGCCTTGTTGAGCGTCTCCTCGAATTCCTTCTCCGGCACGCTGTCGGCCACGATCCCAGCTCCCGACTGCACGAACGCACGACCATCCTTCACGACGATCGTGCGGAGGGCGATGCAGGTGTCCATCGATCCGGCGAAGTCGAAATATCCCACCGCGCCAGCATACGGCCCGCGGCGGACAGGCTCGAGCTCGTCAATGATCTCCATGGCGCGAATCTTCGGTGCGCCGGAAACCGTGCCCGCCGGCAGGCAGGCCCGCAAAGCGTCGAAGGCCGAGAGCCCGCTTCGTAACCGCCCCGTGACGTTGCTCGTGAGATGCATCACATGGCTATACCGCTCGATTGTCATCACGTCAGACAGCTCGACCGAACCGATCTCAGCCACTCGCCCGACGTCGTTTCGTCCGAGGTCAATGAGCATGACATGCTCGGCCCGCTCCTTGGGGTCAGCGAGTAAATCGTCAGCGAGTTGGCGGTCTTCTTCGGGCGTGGCTCCCCGTCGCCGTGTGCCGGCGAGAGGGCGAACGGTCACCGTGCCGTCGACCGCCCGCACCATGATCTCGGGGGAGCTCCCCACGAGCGTGCAGGCCGGCGACCGGAGGTAGAACATGAATGGGCTTGGATTGACCACCCGCAGCGTGCGATAGATCTCGAGCGGTGAGCCTGCGAACGGGAGCTCGAGCCGACGGCTCAACACCACCTGGAAGATGTCGCCGGCGCGGATGTATTCGCTCGACCGTTCGACAGCCTCGAGAAAGGCTTCGCGGCTGAACGCCGACGTGGCTGACCCATCGGCCAGGCATCGAGGTTCGTGCCGCGGCCCGATGTCAGCCGGCGGTGGCCAGTCGCTCGGGGCTGCGAGCCGATCAATCGTGTCATCGATCCGGTGACAGGCGTCGGCATAGGCCCTGTCGATACCCGCTGCGGATGCGTCTTCGACATGGGCGAGCACGACAATGTCAATCGTCTTCGTCGCGTTGTCGAACACGACAATTCGGTCGTAGAAGGCGAAGTCGAGGTCGGGGAGTCCGAGGTCGTCCACGGGCTCGTTCGGAAGCCGCTCCACATACCGCACGGCATCGTAGGCGGCATACCCGATCGCCCCGCTGGTGAACGGCGGAAGCTCCGGAAGCCTGGTGGGGCGGTAGGCTTCGACCCGCCGCTCGAGCTCGGCCAGCGGATCGGCGGTCTCGAACACCTCGGTTTTCCCGTCAGCGGTGACCTGCACGTCCCGTCCCCTCGCCACGATGCGGAGAAATGGATCGGCCGCCAGAAAGCTGTAGCGACCAACCTTCTCACCACCCACCACGCTTTCAAAGAGGCAGGCCGCATCTCCTCCATCGAGCCGTGCGAAGGCTGACAGCGGCGTGAGAGCGTCTGCAAAGAGCCGCCGATAGACCGGAACCAGCCGGCTCATGGCGGCGTATTCAGCGAATCGGGCCTTGGCCGGAAGGTGAGGCATGCGTGGGTGTGGCGGGGTGACACGGGCCCTTCGAGCGTACCTGTGCTCGAGGCCACCGGCGACCCCCGGCACCCCACCCGCTATGATTTCTATGCCGTACCCATCAGGACGAAGGTTCCATGAATTGCCAACAGTGTGAAAAGCAGGCGGTGTTCCACATCACCGAGCTCGAGACGGGTGAGGTTCGCGAGGTTCATCTCTGCGAAGACCATGCCCGGGCCTATCTCAATCAGTCTGAGGGGGACCACGGGCACGACGAGGATGCGCCCGGCGGTCCACTCACGGGCCCGCTCACCGTCGGCCAGACGGCCGATGAACTGGCTGTGCTCGACAAAAAAGCATGCGAAATGTGCGGGATCACTTTTTTCGAGTTTCGCAATCTCGGCCGACTTGGCTGCCCCCATGACTACACACAGTTCGAGAAGGAGCTCGAACCGTTGATCGCCAACGTCCACGGGGCCACTCGGCATACCGGCCGGCGGCCCGACCGAACAGGAACGGATCTTCCAGAAAGCACCGAAGAACTCACGTCGGTGATCGGTCTTCGGCGGGCCATGCAGGATGCGATCGTGGCGGAAGACTACGAGATCGCCAAGCAAATCCGGGATGCCATTCGTGGTATTGAATCCCGTTGGCTCGACCCGACCACCCAATCATGACACACAGGCCATCCATGGAACTCGACGCGCTGACCAAGACCACGGGTGAATGGCTCAAGGGCACGGGCCCGGAGTCTGACATCGTCATGAGCAGCCGCGTTCGGCTGGCCCGCAATCTGGCTCACCAGCCTTTCGTCGGTCGAGCGAGCGAGCCTGAGCGGGCAGAGATCGAGCGTCTCCTTCGTGAGCGGATCGCGACGGCACCCGTTGGGCAATCGCTCGACTACATCGACGTGGGCCAGCTCGAGGCGCTCGATCGGCAATTGCTCGTGGAGCGGCAACTCATCAGCCGCGAACACGCCGAGGCCCAAGGAGCCCGCGGTGTCGCAATCGACCAGTTCGAACAGGTGAGCCTCATGGTCAACGAGGAAGACCATCTCCGCATCCAGTGCATGCACAGCGGCCTCGACCTCCATGCCGCCTGGGATCAGATCCGGATCGTCGATGACCAGATCGGCCGCGTTGTGCCCTACGCCTTCCACGATCGCTGGGGCTACCTCACGGCCTGCCCGACAAATGTCGGCACCGGGATTCGCGTGAGCGTGATGCTCCACCTTCCGGCCCTTGTGATCACCCGCCAGATTGACAAGGTGTTCCGGAGCCTTCAGAAAATCTCCCTGGCCGTGCGAGGCCTCTACGGCGAAGGCAGCCAGGCGATGGGAGACTTCTACCAAATCTCCAACCAGACCACGCTTGGGAAAACCGAAGAGGAGCTGTGTGAGCAGGTCGGTGATGTTGTGCCGGTGCTCATCGACTACGAGCGGCGAGCGCGGGAATTTCTTGTTCGCGAAACCCACCAGAATGTGCATGACCAGGTGAGCCGTGCCTTCGGCATCCTCCGCACCGCGCAGACGATCACGGCCGAAGAGACCATGCAGCTTCTCTCCCGCGTGCGGATGGGGGTGCTGCTGGGGCTCCTCGGTGATGTCGATATCGGCCAGCTCAATTCGCTCCTCGTGCGAACCCAGCCTGCCCACCTCCAGAAGATTCGCGGAACCGAGCTCGGCACGAAGGACCGCAACATCGAGCGAGCCCGCTACCTCCGCCAGCACTTCGAACGGCAATAAGGCTGCGAACGCAGCCTCACTCGGCCGTGAGCTTGGTGCGGAGGGCGGCGACGACGGGGGCTGGCACGAACCGGAGAAGAGCTTCGTCGCTCGCCAGCGGCGTGATCTGCTTGAGGAGCGACGAGGAGATGTGGGAATAGGCGGCGTCGGCCATCAGGAACACCGTCTCAACGCCTGCGTCGAGTTTGCGGTTGGCAAGGGTCATCGTGAATTCGGCATCGATGTCGGTGAGGGAACGCACGCCGCGGAGGAGGACGTGGGCACCCTGCTCTCGCACGAAGGTCACCGAGAGGCCACTGAAGAGTTCGACCCGTACATTCGCCAGTCCGTCGAGCGACGCCCGCACCAACCCCACCCGCTCCTCGAGCGAGAATAACGGTTGCTTGTCGGGGTTGATGCCAACCCCCACGACGATCCGATCAAAGATACGAGCGGCCCGCTCGATCACGTCGAGATGGCCCAGCGTGATGGGATCGAAGGAGCCTGTGTAGACGGCGGTCCTGGGAGAAGGCTGCACGGATGAGTGGTTCCTGGAGGGGTCGGATCGACCGGACACCACGGTCGAGCCTGCTCCGACCGGCGTGGAGGGGGGTGACTGGTTCCCCACCACGGCCGAATTATGGTATGGAGTTGACGCGTCCGCTACCTCGCAGGGAATGTTCCACTCGTGTCGAAGTCTCTCGCGATCGCCGGCCTCGTGGTGTCTGGGATCATCGTTGTCTTGTTTGTCGCCGATCTTGCGGCTGCGTTTCCGTTCGCTCGCACGAGCTGGATGCTTGACCTGGCCTTCATCGTTTCAGGATTGATCGTGGGCTATCTAAGCTGGTCGATCATGGACCAGAGTGCCAAAACACGTGATGCTCCGAAAGCCGGTGGCCTTCGCTAGGCGCTACGCCGCCCGAAGAACCGAACCAGCGAGTGTCTGCTGGTCGTCACCAGAGAGCCGGGCCACAAGGGTCGAAAGCGTCACAGCCTCGGTAGCCCCACGAGAGGCCATTTTTTCGGCCCAGGCGGTAAGCCGCTCGAGCCTGTTATGCACCATGCCCTGAGCATCCTGGCCGTCGGTCGCGAGAACAGCCAAGCTACCGCGGCGGATTGACGGCCGCGTTTCGATCCCGAAGATCGAAAGCGGACCACGGCGGGATGCCGAAGCGATCTCGATCTCCCAGAGTCCCCACGAGGAGTTGCGACACCGCCAGCCGGAGGGCGCTGGCCTGCGGGCCCCACGGCCATCCGCCGGCAGCGTGTCTACAAGCACGACACGGATCCCTTCTTCCACGAGCAGGGACCGATGCTCGATCTCGCCGCCGCCGCGTACGGCGATCGCCGAGAGGGTCGGCACGGCCTCGCGAGCCCTGGCCAGCACATCCCGCAGCCGGTGCCGTGAGGCAAACGCTCCGGGAGCGACCTGAAGGACCAACTCCTGGCTCGGGCCAAGGACTTCGGCCGCGCCGCTGATCCGCTCGGCATTGGCGATCCAGGTCACGGGGACCGGCGTGGAAAGGCCGAGCGTATGGCCCCCATGCCGAGGCTGCCGAGGTGATGCCGTCACGGTTCCACAGACCACGATCAGGCCACCACACTGTCCACCAGCCATGAAAATCCTCCCCGCAACGGCCAGCCGAATCAACCACCACCGCAGGTCGGTATCGTCGCCCGCACCACCCCGCCTCAAGCGGTCCGGCGCCGACTGGCGCAGCC
>JBGTGN010000026.1:0-16167 GCA_041746715.1 Pirellulales bacterium
TGAGGTGGACCCCGGATTTCGGGCGCCTTGATAAGGTGTAGTTTCCCTGGCGGGAGGCACCCTATCAGGAGCAGGATGATGGCTGGGAAGCGACGAGTATTTGGGGCGGTATTCAAGGCGAAGGTGGCGCTGGCGGCGGCAAAGGGGGACCGGACAACGGCCCAGCTAGCGAGCCATTTTGGCGTCCACACGAGTCAGGTTACGGCCTGGAAGAAGCAGCTCATGGCCCAAGTGGCCGAGCTGTTTGCCGACGGGCGACAGCGGCGGCCTGACCAGGCCACAGACGAGCAGGAACTCTACGAGCAGATCGGCCGCCTGAAGATGGAGGTCGAATGGTTGAAAAAAAAAGCTACCGAGGTCGGCTGAGGTCAAGCGTCAATGCATGGATCCCGACCACGAGCATCTGAGCCTGTCTCGTCAGTGCCAACTCCTCGGTCTGGCGAGGAGCAGTTGGTACTACGAACCCCGAGGCGAGTCGGCCGAGAACCTTATGTTCATGAGGGAGATCGACCGTCTGTACACCAAGCACCCGTTCATGGGTACCAGAAAGGTCCGAGAGTGGTTCCACATCAATCGGAAGAGGGCTCAGCGCCTCATGCGGCTACTCGGTCTCGCGGCAGTATGCCCGAAGCGATCAACGAGCCGCCCGGCACCTGGGCACAAGATTTATCCGTATTTGCTGCGGAATCTGAGGATCACGAGACCCAATCAGGTATGGGCCAGCGACATCACATACATCCCGTTGCAGCACGGCTTCCTCTATCTGACGGCGGTCATGGACCTCTACAGCCGCAACGTCTTGTCGTGGCGACTGTCGAACACGCTCACGGGCGACTTCTGCATCGAAGCCCTCGAGGCAGCGCTGGCGAAAGCGCGGCCAGAGATCTTCAACACCGACCAGGGATCACAGTTCACGGCGACGGCCTTCACAAGCCGATTGAAGGAGAGCGGCGTGGCCATCTCGATGGACGGTCGCGGCCGGGCTCTCGACAACGTCTTCGTCGAGCGGCTCTGGCGCACGGTCAAGTACGAGGAGGTCTACCTGCGGGACTATGCCAACGGCTGGCAGGCCGAGAAGTCACTGAAGAAGTACTTCGAGTTCTACCGGCACGAGCGACCGCACCAAGCCCTCGGGTATCGCACGCCTTCGGAGGTCTATGCGGAGAGCTGACGCGACAAACTCGTTCGCGCTCAAATCTCCGTTGAGGCGGACTCACTACTTACGTCAACAGGAATGGAACCCGTAAACAGCCTCGTGGCCGCGCGAGACCCTTGGTAGGGGTCTCGCGGGCCACCGTCTAGTGGCACTACACCTTAAACAAGGCCCCCGACTGTCCAACAATTGGGGTCCACCTCATACATCGGGCGACTCAGAGGCCACGTGCAACCCAGAACGACAGCACCACACCCGCCCCGCTATGCTCAGGAGTGGATCAGCACCCTTCCAACGCTGGCGGACGTGCCATTGTCCGTTCTACCCTTGTCGAAGGCCAAGAAAACCCAGGCCGGACCGCCGGTTTATCACGCGAGAGCGCGGTCAAATATCACGCCATGATTTCACCATGAAATTGGTACTCACCGCGTTCGCAACCGGCGCGATTTTTTGCCTCCAGGTGATCGCCGCGTCGGCCAAGGCGCCCAACGTTGTCTTCATCCTCGCCGATGATCTCGGAGCCCACGACGTGGCCTGTTTCGGCAGCACCTATCACCAGACGCCGAACATCGATGCGCTCGCCAAACGAGGCGTGATGTTCACGAACGCGTATGCGGCCAGTCCTCTGTGTTCGCCCACGCGGAGCAGCATTCTCACGGGCGTGGCCCCGGCACGTTCGGGACTCACCACGCCGCACTGCCACCTGCCACAGATCCAACTGGAGAAAAAACTGTGCCAGCCGACTCCGGCGATGCGGGCGATCAACGCCGACACCGTGACCCGGATGACATCAGAACACTTCACGCTTGCCGAGGCCCTCCGCGAAGGAGGGTATGCGACGGCGCATTTCGGAAAGTGGCATCTCGGTTTCAACCAGGACCCAGCCGATCGCTTCGAGCCGAAGGATCAGGGGTTCGATCTGGATTTTCCTCATACCCCCGCCGCCGCTGGCCCAGGCAACGGATACCTCGCACCGTGGAGATTCATCAAGGATCACGGCATTGTTGGAAGGCCCGGCCAGCACATCGAAGACCGCATGTCAGAAGAGGCTGCCAAGTTCATCCGCGCGAAGAAGGACAAACCGTTCTTCGTGAATTACTGGGCATACTCGGTGCATTCGCCATGGAATGCACGGCCCGACTTCATCGAGGCGTTTCGGAAAACGGCGGATGCAAGCAATCCACAGCGAAATCCACTCTACGCCGCGATGGTCCGCAGCCTCGACGATGGCGTTGGGAAGCTGCTGGCGGCGATCGACGATGCCGGCGTCGCCGACAACACCATCATCGTCTTTTTTTCCGACAATGGCGGCTGGGCCTATCCACCGAAGGCGACGGACCCCGAGGGCTTCACCGACATCCCGGCCACGAGTAATCTCCCACAGCGCAGCGGCAAGGCTTCGATCTACGAAGGCGGCACGCGCGTGCCACTGATCGTCGTTTGGCCCGGAAACACCAAGCCCGACACCACGAACGACTCGCTGTTTCAGAGTACGGATCTCTACCCCACGCTCCTGACTATGTGCGGAATCAAGGCCCGCGCGGGCATGAAGCTCGACGGCTTCGACCAGTCCCGTACGCTGCTCGGCGAGCCGTCACCGCGCGACCGCGTCTTCTGCCATTTTCCGCACGGAACGCCCAACCAGGCCGTGCAGATCCCGGGCTTTCTGCCCAGCACTTCGGTGCGCCAGGGCGACTGGAAGCTCATTCGGTTTTTCGCCGACAACGACGACGGGAGCGACCGATTCGAGCTCTACGACCTCGCGCGGGACGCCGGCGAGACGATGAATCTTGCCAGCGACAAGCCTGAAGTGGTCAGTGCTCTCAACAGCCTCATCACGGGATTTCTCGAAGACACCGAGGCCGTCATGCCAGTGCGCAATCCGAAATTTAAGAGAGTGGCCACCGGGCAACCCAGGCCGAAAGCAAAGGCCAAAGCTGGGTAGGTGAACGCCCCCTTCCTCGGCCGACTGGAGTGGGTGTGATTCGGACACACCCACCAGCCCTCCCTCCGATTCATCCTGCGTTTCCGAGCACCAGAAACTGCGATCAGCATCAGGCGGCTCCAGATTCGCCCGGGGGGCCAATCGGCCGTCAGAGCGCGCTGTAGGCGCTTTCAGCCAGGGGGTTTCTGACGACAGCGGCCAGGGCTCGATCCACCACGCGGCACCGGCACACCGCGGCCTCTCGCTCGCGCTCCCGGTGGCCAAAACCGACATCCGCAAAAGTGCGGACCCAACATCCGCAATTTTGCTGATGTACATCCGCAAAAGTGCTGAACCGGTCCTATCTTTCTATTATTCCTTTAAGAGATTCTTCTTCTATATCTATATGGGCCCCTCTCCCTCGCTCCTTCGGGATGGCTGTCGGGAGGGGAAGAGAGCCGGGCCGTGAGTCGAGAAGGCGACCGGGATCGACGCGCCAGGATTTTGTCCAGGATTTCGGCGCCCAAAGACGGCCGATTGCGTCTGGGGGTATCCGAGGTCGCCTGGACGCCTGATCGGACTTCCCAGGAGCCGAAAGCGCTCTCAGCCAGGGGGTTTTCCGAGACACGACCAGAGCCTCGACTGAATGGACGGGCAGGTCGGGCTGGTCGAGATCGATGGCGCCGTGATCGAGGTGGGTGGCGCGGGCGGTCAGGATTTTTGGCTCATCGCCTTCATCGTCGATCCAGTACCGATTCGGAAGATTCTCACGCATGTCGGGGAGCCTGTGGAACCGCCACCGATGTCACTCTCGCGTGGATCGCCCACTGAATGGGACGAGCTTGTCCAGGCCCACGACGATCGTGACGTCATGCAGGCACCCCCGACGCGATCCCTGTGTTCGACATCCACTCTCTCTGGCGTGCCCCATCGGGCACTGAGCCGGCGGACTGCGCCGTTTGCGAAAATCGACGACTTGGCAGGGGATTTTACGGGCATTCGAACCCGCGCGGCGCACCGAAACACAGTCCCTCACACCAACCGCTATGCTCAGGAGGAAAGCGTCGCTGGGCCAACGGGTGCAAGAGGGGCGTTGACCGTCCTATCCGTCTTGACATACCCAATAACCCCACGAAAATGGGGGTGCTTGGAGATAGCTTGCCCGCGAGGCATCCAAACAAGAGGGTCCTCCCTCTTAGTCAAGGAACATGTCGTGAGTCTCTTGTCCGTCCGAGAAACGCTTGGTCGCCGTGTTTCCGCCCTGACTCAGGCCGCCGGAAATTCTTGCGAATTCTTCTGCACGAGCCGGCGCTCTCGCAGCCGCCGTCACCGCACGCACCTTCACGCGGAGAGGCTCGAGCAGCGCCTCGCGCTTTCAACGACCATGGCGGGGCTCTCGAACAACAGCACGGACCTCGGCGGCCCAGTGTGTTCTTGCGTGATCATCCCTTCTCCGCCGCCGACGTCATATGTCATCGAAACATCCGGGAGCGTCACGCTTACTTTCGATACAACCAGCAGCGGTGGTGGTTATCGAGCGAACGGACAACCCATCACCATCAATGGTCAGCCTTTCAAAGGCAACACGGACTGGCAAGCTGTGGCCGCCGATGTGATCGATGGCGTCAATACCGTGGTCCTCAGGCACTGGCCAGGCCAGAGCCAGCCCACCTCGGGCCTCGTGGTCATTCCATCATCTCAAAGCCACCTTCTCTTCTGGCGGATGGACAGCGAATGGCGGCATGTCTCCGGTGACGGCTGGATTCCCATACCACCGCGACCGCCTCTCCTACCGCCGCCGCCTCAGCCCGGAGTCATTTCGGTTCCAAGCCCTACCTCCACTATCGCGACTCCACAGTTCACAGCCTTCTACGCCGCCGAGCTCACATTCGGCGCTGATCTCAATCATGACGGCTCGGTCATGATTGAGGCGGTGGGTGATGTTTCGATCCGCTACAACAGCCGCTACGACAGCGTCGCTCAGTACGGCACCCTCGGAGTCAAAAGCCCGGCGATGCCCTACAGCCGGGCGATTACCTACAACGGCAAGTCTGTGAGCTATTCCAGCTTGGTTGCGGGTGGCTGGACACCCGTTGCGGCGGAATTCGTCGATGGCGTGAATACTGTCGTCCTGCGACACACGAGCGGCTACCTCCACTTCTGGCGGATGGACGCGGACTGGAATCAGGTCGGAGGCGACGGTTGGGTGGCTCCGGGAACGAGCGAATTCTTTACTGCCGAGGTCACCTTTGGTGTCGATCTCGACGAAGACGGTGGGCTAACGATCGAAAATGCTGGGAGTGTGACCCTCGACTATGCCCCTGATGGAAACGTCCGAGCCAATGGCACCCCCGTGATATTCAACGGGAGCCTGATGAACTACTTCAGCATGGTGGCGGCCGGCTGGACGCCCATGGCTGCCGATGTGGACAATGGAATCAATACCGTGGTCCTCAGGCACGAATCCGGCTATCTGCACTTCTGGAGAATGGACGCGAATTGGAATCAAGTAAGCGGCGACGGCTGGACACGGCTTTTCTCACGCGATTTTTTTACTGCGGAAGCAGCTTTCGGTGCCGACCTCAACGGCGACGGCGCTCGCACGATTGAGGCACGGGGGAACTCACTCCTTACCGTCGATCGCGCCGGTCGACTTCGCGTTCCAAATGCGACGGTTTTGATCAACCTCACCACTGGCGAAGTCAGCGAAACGTTCAGTGGCACCTCTGGCGCGTTCATCACCTACATGGGCGCTCCCTACAACTACGTCGGCGGCATCAAGGCGGGCTGGCGGGTGATGGCGGCCGATGTTTATGAGGGGAAAAACACCGTGCTTCTGAAGCATATCGCCTCAGGCTACCTCCACTTCTGGCGGATGGACGCGGACTGGAATCAGGTCGGAGGCGACGGTTGGGTGGCTCCGGGAACGAGCGAATTCTTTACTGCCGAAGTCACCTTTGGTGTCGATCTCGACGAAGACGGCTCCATCGGGGCCTGACCGGCTAGCCCGAAGGGTAGAACGGTCAACGGCACTTCCGCAAACGAGGAACGGGCGGTGATCGGCTTCTGAGCATGTAGTCGATCTGCTCGCGTGAAATGATCCCCGTGTAGTGCTGTCGCCAGATGGTTTCGGCAAGGGTGCACACGACGGGAATTTCATGCTCGGTGACTGTGGTGAGGCGAGGACTTCCGGGCGGGTCTGGCATCACTCATATTCCAACGGCGCGGCGACAAGGTCTTCAATGACATCAAAGTGCTCGATGTCGAACCACGCCTTGAAGACCCGCCACGAACGATCTTTTGGCCACATGCTTTCGTCCGTGTACCAGCCATAGAGTTCGCGACAGAAGATGTCGTCGCTGACCCGTCTCAAAACTTTCTCAGCATCGTTCGGATCTTCGTAATCCGGCACGAGGTAGACCGTCTTGTCGAGTTGTTCAAGCGTGATGGTCGGTACTTCCAGTTCCTCGACTGACCGAAGCCAATCCACGAACGGCTGCCTGGGACGAACGACGACGGCACTTCGGATCGTCTTTTCTGCATTCCCTTGGCGACCGGACGAAACCTGACTCTCGCTCATCAGGTTCCCGCTCGCCTTCCCTATTCGCAATCCATCAACCTGGAGACCGCAAATTCATGTCCACAGCAACCACAACCGAATCCACACCCCCACAAACCTCACGTCGAACCACCACCTCACCCACAACCCAAACATCCCCTAACGCTGCCAACAGACTCCGCACGACGATGGCCGCTGTGAAACTCGCCTTCACGTGGCTTGGCGTCCGGAAGACTCTCGCACCAGAACAACGCACCACAGCGGCCAGAGCGTTCCATGCTGACCGAGACCTCCTGTCGGCATCGAAGCTGATTCTCGACACCCGAAACCCCGCCTATCGTGCGGTCGCTGCTGTCCGGTCCGAGGCTTCTACTTATTGGCGAACCGTGACGCTGCCCTTCCCGGAGGCTGGCATTCGGCTCCTTCCACAGAACTCGCTCAGGTTTTGGGGAGGGGGTCACCTCTGCCACGACGAAGTCTGGGGCTGCGCTTTCTCGCGGGTCTATCGCGCATTTCTGGAGCTGGTGCAATTGGAAACTCAGTGATCGCCCCCCTGCCCCGCCTCACTCAAAGGGCACGCTTCGGCGGGCTGGCGAGGTCGCCGAGCAGCGCCGCATGGTCGCTCAGGTGGATGTACTGACGGCCCCGCAGGCGAGTCAGTCCCCGGCGACTCCGGTCGTACGACACCGCTCATCCACCGCTTCGAGGACCGAAAGGCGGACAGAGGGCGTGAGGTTGACAAGCCGCACGTTCTGCCGAAACCACTCTTCGCCGCGCTCCGCCACAAGAACGGCGATCGCGCCATCCACAAACGATTCGCTCACGGTCCTGACGCCCGCAAAATCAAGCGTCACAGGCGTGATACCGGCGGCGGTCTGCGCGGTGACATCGAGCCGGAGCGTCGCCGCCCTCTGCCGACTGGAGAGATCGGTTCCGAAGTTTTTCGCAATTTCAACGGTGTGTGTCACAGTCCCAACCTTTCTGCCAAGCCTTCGAGCGCAGCCCGCCGAGCCGCATTCGCGGCCGGCACCCGCGGGACCGGCAGTTCAACTTCGATTGCCACCCCTTGCCAAGAGGGACTCATCGAATCATAAGACGGCCCGTTGGCCCCCGCAAAATATCGGCATTGGCCGGCCCCGGAAGCCACCCAAAAGCTGCCACCAGCCGCCCGGACGGCCTCCTGAAGGTGCCAAAGACCGAGCCCCTGGTGATGGTTGTCGCCAGTGACGGTGCGAACTGTCTGCGGATACGGGCTCACCACGCTGTCCTCGGGAATCCGCTGCTCCCAGCCGTCGCCGTCGCTCGCTGCCGTGGTGTTACCGCGCTGGAGGCACCACTCGATCGCCTGCTCATCCGTGCTCACGGCCTGCGCCGCCGCCTTCACATTCCGAAGCATGCCAACGCCTGAGTCCACGATAGCGAACTGGATAAAGTCGCCTCGGTTCGTTCGGTACCGCTGGGCACTCGAAAAACCGACGCCCCGAGAGTGCGAGGCCACGTTGTCGTGCATTTCCCCCACGACCTTGCTCAAGACCCTGATGAACTCGCTGCCGTTCTCGCCAAGCTGCTCGTAGAATAGGTTGTTGATGACCGTGTTGCAGGCGTCGACCTCGTCCGCACTCGTGAGCCGCGTCAGCCGCGTGTAGGTCCAGCCTTGTCGTCCGGTCAACGACGGCGGAACGTATTGCCCGTCAAGGACGGCTTGAAGCCCGCAGTTGGCCGCGTAGGTTTTTTGAGCCGGCGCGAGCGAGATACGTTCTCGCAATCGATCACCGAGCTGAGACTCTTTCGCGGCCTCAGCGGCAAGCATGGTCACGATGATCGGTGACAGCCAGCCGACGGGCGTCGGTGGTCCGTCTCCCTTGATCGTGCGAAGGAGATGTAGGGCATCTTGGTGGTCCACGACGCGCTTTCCTTTTCCAAACCGATGAGCCATGCGTAGCACAGCAAAGGCGCATCCCCCCGGGCAGGAGCCAAGCCATCAAACGACCATTGGTGACACAGACGGAGCTCGACGCAGTTTAATCGAGCAGCCTTCGTAACGGTGCCGGGGCCGTGGGGGCCCGCGGCCTATCGCGGCTACCTGGATCTGGCGCTTTTGGAACCCTAGTGGCCACCTGCACCGACACCCTAAAAGGTCACGAGTTCGGCGCGTTGGTCAGGTCAGCCACGACTCGCGCGAGGACCGCTTGCCGTTCACGCTCGGGGATCGATAAACTGGACACCAAGATGACCGCCCGCGCGAGCAATTCCACGCGATTGGTCAAAATCGCGTCGCATTTCGCGTCGCAGACATCCGCGACCCCTACTTTTTTCGCAGGAAACGGCGTTTGTTCCGTTCCTGTGCGCCCATTCGACTTTAGGCCTGGGTTCTAGCCTTGCCCGGCCAACGTGCGACCGCGGACTTCTGGCGAACTGAAGACAAAGCCGGCGAGCGCTTCGAACGTCATCCCTTCGGCGAGCCGCGCGGACCAGAACGCCCTGCTCTCAGGATCCAGCGGCCGGTGCAGCCATGAAGAGTAGACCGCGGCGAGAAGCCGCCGTCTTGCCTCAGGCGAGTTCAGGAATGCCTTGACCACCTCACCGCGGGTCATGGCGTCGGAATCGAGCCGTGCTTCCCAGCCAGTGCCGTCGCCAGGTCCTTGGTCCCGGCCCAGCAGGAGCTGGTACGCGGCCCGCACAAACGACGCGGCGTCGGTACGGCCGGCGTTCGTAAACTCGGGAGACGTCATGAAGCCAGCAATCACGGACGAGACGGGCACTCCCCGCTCGAGAACACCGACCCACGCATCGACCTCAGCAGGTTGCCCCTCGCGACCGAGGAACGTGACGTAAAAATTCCGCACCTGCCGGGTGCGATATTCGCGGCTTTGAAGGAACGATTGAACGATGTCCTGGAGCGGTGTGCCCGCGTCAAGTCGAGCCAGGACGGCACTTCTGCCGGGCTCTTGGCCTGGCCGCCCCAGGATCGCCTGATAGAGGTTGTCGACCACGCCCTCGTTGAGTGTGGCTTCCGTCCGAGGCACGGAGTAAAGGAGCGGCGTCAGCGGAAAGTACCGCGTCGCATCGTTGACTCGCACGCCAAGGTCTTGCCCGATCAGGTTGTCACCTTCCACAACGCTCGCATCCACGGTGCGAGTGGCGGCAGCACCGGGCGGCAATGCCATCCGCACTCGGTACGACCCGGGAGCCAAGTCGTCGAAGACATACTGGCCAGCCGCATTCGTTGTCGTCCACTGCTCGCCAGCGTCGAGCTTGCCGTCGTTGTTATTGTCGAGGAAGACCGAGCGGTTCCGTAGCCCGGCATCGTTCCCGTCTCGAATACCGTCGGCGTCATAATCCTGGAAGGCCACGCCACGGAGCGTCGCAGCGAGCGTGAGGACCACGCTCGTCGCGTTGTACGTGATCTTGAACGTGAAGCCGCCTACAGAAATGCTCGTTCCCTGGCTGAACTTCCCCTTGATGCCCCCTGCGGACGATACGATCGTCAGCGAATCACCGGCTTTTGGCACATACCCGTCGAGCGTCAACTCGAGCTTGCTGTTCCCGAGATCCACCGTCCCAAAACCCGCCAACTGGCTGTAGTCCGTGCCTGCCGTCGCTGCTCCCTTGGTATTCACGACGAACGTGGCGCCATACATCCGCACGTCCCTAGGCGTGTCCGAACTGCCAATCGTGAGTTTCCCAGGTGTACCGTCGAGGCCACCCGGCTGGAGAATCCCACCGGCGGTTCCATCTATGGTCACCATCTGGCCGAGGGAGTTGGTGTATGAGTAGCCCTCGAGCGGCCCCATCATGTCGAGTGAGCCGGTGATCGTGCCGACTCCAGAAAGTTGGCCATCGGCAATGGTCACTCGCGATGCGTCCAGCGTGCCGCGGACATTGGTGAACGGGATGGCTCTGGGGTGCCCATTGACCCGCGTGAACTGCTGCAACTGCTGGGTGTAGTTGGTGACCGTGCCGACCTCCGTCGTGATCTTGAGCGTGTTGCCGATCGGTATCCTCACGGTCGAACTGTTGTTGAACGGGCTGACCGCCTCGACAACTTCGCCGCCGAGGAGTTGGAGCGGCGCCGTGTTGGGCGTGCCACCGTAAAACAGTGTGTACTGCGTCGTGCTGCCAATTTCAGATGTCAGAGGAGGGTGCCCCTGGGAATTTCCGAGCGAGAACGAAAACTTCGTCTGCGCGGCGTCTGCACCACTCTCGAGGAAGGTTCCGGGCGACACCCCATCGCCGATGACGTCAGCACCGGGCACAGAATTCATCAAGTCGAGCGCCTTGACGGAATACCAGACGTTCTCCGGGAGACCGGAAATCTCGTACGGGAAAGTGATCCCTGGCGGCTTGAGCGTATCCGGACCAAGTGACAGCACCTCCGCCATGCCCGATACAGGACCAAACGGCGCCGTCTCAGACCAGTGAAATTGATTCGGAAGCCCATTGAGGCCACCAATACTGATGCCGAGTTTGGTTGCGTAGTTTGCACCGATGTCTGCAGCATCGTCATCCAACGAAAAACCGTACCCGGAAAAACCAAGCCTCTGGTGGACGAACCACACAAAAGGGTCGAGGTTATAGATATTGAATGGCTGCCCCGTGCCGGCAACTGGCACGCTTGGGTCGGGATACCACTGTGTTTGATCAAGCTGCTTTGTGAAGTCGTTGATGCCCCGCAGAAGCGACTTCACCATGGTGCGGAACGAAACCTCAATCTTATGGAGGGCATCGCGATTCGTCGGCATCGTCACGTTGCCACCGATGACGTTGAGCATGACCTGCGCCGAACGCGGTGCCGCATCCCCTTTCGTCGCAGGAACCTGACTCATGAAGCTCAGCAACTGAAACGCATTCTGAGCGAATTGCATGACATCCGGAACCGATGGTGTCGCGACCGGCGTGAAGGGCTGAAGAAGCTTCACAATAGGGTCATTAAATCCCCCCAACTGTGGAAGCGCGGGCAACACGAAGTTGTACGTGCCCGTGGCACCGACCTTCACGCCTTGACTCAGGTGGATCGTGCGATTGTCACTGTCAATGGCGACAATGGTGGTGTGGCCATCGACAGGGTTTGTCGAAATTCCCGCATTCGCCGACCCGGTCACCACCATGCCCGGTACGAGATGCGTGTTGGGGGCATTGAGCCGAATCACGTTGTTCACCGCCGTCGGCTTGGCGGCATCGGGCAACGCCTGCCCGGCAAGCCCGTTCTGGTTCTGCGCTGTCGCCGGAAGATGGGTTACGTAGTAATTCGCCCACGTGTACCACAGATTGACAAGTGCATTGGTTACGTAGTCTGTGACCGGCCGTGTCAGTGTGTACGAAAAGACATTCTTGGCGGACGTGGCAATCACGTTGTTCAATGCGATCTCAAGGACCGTCGTCTTCCCGCCTTGGGTCGGCGTGAAATCGGTGAAGTGGAACCCGGGGTTTCCAACGGGACCGATCCGCTCAACGACCGTTCCCGGCGGAACCACGGGGGCCCCGGGGCCGCCGTTGGGGAGCTTGACGACCATCCCCTTCTGCAACTGGGTCTTCAGAATGTTCTGAAGACCTGGCGTGTTCGCCACGATGTAGAGGCTCTTCGTGCCGTTCGAAAACGCGGCACCGGCGCCAAGCACCTGCTTCGCATCCGTACCACCGCTCGTGAGCATGTAGGCATTGGCAAGAACGTCGAAACTCGAGCTGACATCGCCCAGCGGCGAGTTCGCGATGGCATCCTGGCCAGACGGTATCTTGATGAGGGGCGTCGCGCCAAACGCTGGGCTCACGCCGTTGGTCACATCGAAGTTGTATTGTGTCCAACCTCGATAGTTCGGGGCCTCCGCTCCAGGAGCGAGGCCGAAGTATTGCCCAAGACCATTGCCCGGGCCCACGGCCAAAAACTCGGCCATCGACTTCTGAAACTGATCAACCGTGAGAGAGGAGCCAACCCAGCCAAAGGGCAGTCGCGGCCCCGGAAATGGCGTTTGAACCGGAAGCGGAGGGTCGGTGATCGGAATGGGGACGTCGAGCGCGGCCATGGCAACCGGAAGCGCCATGTTGTCTACGTATGAGACATCGTAGTTGATGAGCGCGTGCGTCTCGCCGAAGTTCGGCTTGAGCTTGTCGATGTTGGGATTGATCTTGCTGAGGATCGGATCGCGAATAGTGAATTCGGCGAGCTGCGCTGGCGCATCGCTGGACGGGCCAATCGGTTGCTCAGGATCTTTGATGTCCAAGCCCTGCCGATACCACATGACCACTCCGGTGGTCCCGGCGGGTGCCCCGCTGAGGCCTTCCGCCGGCAGCGTCACGTTGAGGGTTTTGGAGCCGTCACTGTTCTTGCCGTAGTACTGGAAAGGATTGGGGATCGTGGACAACTTCGCCACTTGCGGAGCGTTGTTGGTCATGTCCAAGTAGGTCGAGTCGTAGGCGATGAAGACTCTCGCCCCGTCCCAGAAAACGAGCGGCACCGCCACCGTGATGGCCGTACCCGGGAGCAGGCCAACGTAGCTTCCATTGGAATTCTTGTGGCCGATGTACCCGCGGTACTCGTTGTAGATCGGATCGAGTGGGTCGTAGAGCGACTGACTCGGATCAAGATCATCCTTGGTCGCGTTGGTGTTGACGAGAATCGGAAAGACGGTGAAGTCGGCATTATTCGTGAACGTGATGGTCTTGGTGGGAATCTCGAAATGCCGGGGGTTGGTGTCGTTCTTCGTCGGCCCGAAATAGAGCACTGTGTTCAGGAGCTTGTTGGGGTCGGTCGGGTCGGGCGTGAAGCTGTCTTTCGGGATCGCGAGATTCGGGGGCAGCGTCATGAACGTCGATGCGTCGAGCGTCGTGATCGGGCTGTACGCGGTGCCTTCGGCATTCGACGCGAAGGCGCGGAAGGAATACTTCGTGTTCGGCGTGAGAGGACTCACGAGGGTGGTGAACACTCCGGGAGTGGGCACGCCGAGGATGTCTACTTCGGCGACCCCTGCACCACCGCGGGTCGGGTTGGGATTCACGCTCGTAAGGGAGTAAACAATGCCGCGAAAGTTCAGCGGAGAGCCCCCGTCGCTTGTCACGTTGCCGCCCAGGGTTGCCTGGTATGGCGTGACGCCCGTCACCGTCGGGCTGGCCACGCTCGGCAACGCCATGAGCACGCGATCTTCGAGCATCTCCATCCAGAGCGAAGATCGGGAACGAATCGGACGGCGAACTCGAGTTCTGCCTCGGTCTTGTCCACTCCCAAGGATGCGAGTGAGCCACGAGCGGGTTCTGGGGATTGTGCTTTCCATGACTTCTCTGACGAGTTCGTGGTCGGGTCGTTTGGAGGACCTTCCCCCCGCTCCCCTGAGAGTACCCAGGCCTGGTGGTACCAGCAAGAAACGGTGCTGCGGCGTGAGCGCGGGGCCTGACGTCAACGAGCGATGCTTTCTCCCGCGTCGCGCGGTGGCTCGCTCGGTTGACGCCGGCTTCCGACCCAGCCCTGGCGGTAGAAATAGGTGACCATTCCTGCCACCGTCACGGCCATCGCGGCCAGGCAGATTGGGTAGCCCCAGTACCAGTGCAGCTCGGGCATGTTCAGCGGTAAGTCTCCGCCCCTGTAATCGAAATTCATCCCGTAGATACCGGCGATGAAGGTAAGCGGGATGAAGATCGTCGAGATGATCGTGAGGACTCGCATCGTTTCGTTAATGCGGTTGCTCAGTGACGACGTGTGGAGGTCGCGAAGGTCAGCCGTCAGTTCGCGGTAGGTCTCGGTGAGTTCGACGACTTGCACGATGTGATCGTAGCAGTCGCGAAGATAGGGCCGCACCTCAGGCGGGAACCTCGCGGTGTCTTCGCGGGCAAGGAGGGCCATCGCGTCGCGGAGCGGCCAGATGGCCCGCCGGAGAATGAGGAGGTCGGCTTTCACATCATGCAATCGGTCCATCACGTGGCGGTTGCGAGGATCAACAACGCTGTCCTCGAGCTCATCGAGGCGATCAGCGTAGATCTCAAGGACGGGGTAGTACGCGTCGATGGCTGCATCCATCAAGGCGTAGCCCAAGTATCCGGAGCCGAGCCGACAGATGCGACCGCCGTCGCGAAGCCGCATGCGAATCCTTTCAAACGGATCGCCAGCCGTGCCCTCCTGAAACGTCAAGACCCATGTGGGGCCGATGAACATGCTGAGCTGCTCGGTGAGGCAGCGGTCGGGGCAGCTCACGAGCCGAAGCACGATGAAGAGCACCTCGCCGAAGTCCTCGACTTTGGCCCGTTGGTGGACATTGACCGTGTCTTCCAGAGCGAGACGATGGAGACCGAACAGCGTGCCCGCCTGCTCGATCGTTCTCGCGTCTCCAAGCCCCTCGACATTGATCCACACAAGGTCGTCCTGCCCGATCATGGCGTGGGCACTCTCGATCGTCGGAACCTCGACTTCGAGCATTCTGCCCGCGCGGCTCGCCATGACCTGGATCGTCGGCTGAGGATGCGATGGATCGGGGATGACCTGCCCCGGTGACGCTCCTGGCTGGGTGCGACGGTGGATTTTCAGGTCCCGCTGGGACGGCTTCCGGCGGCGACGACGACTCATGGAACACCGTTTGGGTGGGCGACGGGAATCGTCTCAGGGGCCGTGGCGCGCGCCGCCACCACGGTAGCTATAACAGAGAGCATGAAAGAGCTTACCGATACGATACGGCTTCCGAGTTGCGGATGGTGCCGATTCTGGCGGCAGGACCACGACACCCGGCAACGAGGGGAATGGGGGGAATGCCGACGGATGCCGCCAAGCCTCCCACCGATCGAAGAAGACAAACTGCTCCACGTTGGCATCTGGCCGCACACCGCCGGAGGCGACTGGTGCGGCGAATGGCAGTCCACCGAAACAACGGCCCTGAGGCCATTCCCTGACGATCAGCCCCGAAATCGATGACTGAGTGCCATCCGATGAAAGCGAAGCGAGAGCCCCACAAAAGCCTGTTTTCTCCGTAAGCTGACGACCGGCCCAGCAGCCGACCCGTCTCCGGTGTGGCGTCTGCCATTCCCTCACGGTGTTGTTGACGGGCCCGTGAAATGCTACAACTCGGGCGTCGACAGACTCTCGTCCGCACTTCCGGCACGTCGGGAATTGGGCCCGTGCATTGGCGAAGGTCGTTTATGTCGGTTGTTTTGTGTTCCAGTTCCCGTGTTCCTCGAGGTTGATGGTTTATGTCCCGGAAGATCTATGTGGGAAACCTTCCCTGGTCCACCACGTCACAGGATTTAGAGGCAATGTTCGCGGCGCACGGCGCCGTCCGCAGTGCCGAAGTGATTTCGGATCGTGAGACCGGCAGGTCTCGCGGCTTCGGATTCGTGGAGATGGAGACCGACGAAGGTTTGCAGGCCGCGATCGCGGCACTCAATGGGCATGAGATGAACGGTCGCCCCTTGACCGTGAACGAAGCCCGTGAGCGAACGCCTCGTCCAGGCGGTGGTGGCGGCGGTGGCTACTGATCGGCTGCCGATCGCGTTAACGATCGCATTTAATAGAATTCCTGTCGGCAGGAGCATGTGGGCTTTGGTTTTGATGATACA
>JBGTGN010000027.1:0-13002 GCA_041746715.1 Pirellulales bacterium
ACCTCGTCATGCGGCCCACCGCGGTCCTCGGCGGCGAAGGCGCCGCGGCCATCGATGAGCGTCGTGCTGATGCGATTGCCGTGGCCTGGCGGGCTGGGGTGGCCACGCTGCGAGATCGTTCGTGGTCGCTGCCCCTGGCGACCATCCTCCCCGGGATCACCGTGCGGCGGGCCCAGCAACAGGGCACGGGTCGGGTTGAGTATTTTTCAGCGGAAGAACTTGCCGCGAGGAAAGACCGCGACGAATGGAAGCTCGGCGGTGAAGTCGGAACGAGCCCGCTTTTGCTCACGGGCCGCCGAGCCGAGGAGCTGGGGCTGACCGCGCATGTGGTCGATGACCTGGCGGGGCTCCGTAGGGCCTACGGGCTCGACGAGGGCATGGGCATCGTGGAACCCGGCTGGGCCGACGAATTCCTGGCCGCACTCGCCAGCCCGAGCCTCGCCTGGCTGCTTCTCCTCATCGGTGGCACCGGGCTCTACATCGAGCTCAAGACGCCGGGCATGGGATTCGGCGGGTTCGTTGCGATGGTGGCGTTCATCATCTATTTCTGGAGTCAGTATTTGAACGGCACCGCCGGCTGGCTCGAGGTGATGCTCTTCCTCGCCGGTCTTGTCTGTGTGCTCGCCGAGATCTTTGTGTTGCCGGGCTTCGGGGTGCTTGGGCTCGGCGGTGGGCTTCTCGTGATCGCATCACTCGTGCTTGCCAGCCAGTCATTCATCGTTCCGGCGAATGACTACCAGCTTCGGCAGATGCAATGGTCACTCTTCGGAATCCTGGCCGCCGTCGCGGGCGTCGCGGGGCTCGCGGCGGTGATCCACCGGTGGCTCCCATCGACACCCGGCCTCCGGCTGATGCTCCTCGAACCACCAGCACCCGAAGTCAACGACGATGCCGAGATCGAGGCACTGCTCGGCGCCGAAGGACTTACCACGACGCGGCTCGCGATGGCTGGCAAGGCGCGGATTGCCGGTGAGGTACGGGATGTGTCGAGTGATGGCATGCTCATCGAAACGGGCGTGGCGGTGCGAGTGGTCGAAATTCGTGGGGGGCGGCTTATCGTCCGGCCGGTGACACACGCATGAACCCGGCGCTCTGGATATTTTTGTTGTTGGCGGTCGGGCTTGGCCTGATTCTGCTGGAAGTGTTCGTGCCATCGGGAGGTGTGCTCGGGCTGCTTGCAGTCGTGGCCCTCATTGCGGGTGTCGTCACCGCATTCATGGAGCATGGGCCACTCGCGGGCGTCGCTGTTTTGGCCGGCGTGTTTGTCGCCGTGCCGCTGGTCCTCGTGGCGGCGTTTCGGTGGTTTCCACTCACGCCGCTCGGCCGACGGGTGCTGCCTCCGCCGCCTGGTCCTGACGATGTGGTCCCCGATGCCGCGAGCCGTTCAAAGCTCCGAGGACTCGTGGGCCGATTCGGCACGGTGACCAGCGAGCTTGTGCCGTGGGGCACGATCGAGATTGACGGTGGGAGGGTCGATGCCGTCAGCGAAGGGGGGGCGATCGCCCTGGGCACGGCCGTGGAGGCCATCGCGGTGCAGGGCAGGGCACTGGTTGTGCGGGCCGTGGAGCAGGGCAAGCGGGCGTTTGTCGAGGACCAACCACCCGAATCACACACCCCGGATGAGCCGGCGGAGAAGCCGGAGGTTCCAAGGCTCTCGAGCGTCCTCGAGGAGTTCGATTTCGAGGAATTTCGCGGGAAAGAGGGGGGGCAGGCCGGGACACCGTCATGATGTCGTGGCCCGCTGCCGGTCGCTCGAATCCTCACTGCTTGACTGGCCCCCATTCGCGAACCAGGCTTGAATAATTCTGCCCTCCATCGGGGCAGCCATCCTGAGGCACCTGCATGAACGCCCTGCCAGTCATTCTTCTTGTCGCCGCGATCCTCGTGGTGCTCGTCTTCTTCGGGCTCGTAGCCCGCTATCTCAGGCTGTGGGTGCAGTCGTATGCGTCGAGTGCCGGCATCGGTCTCTTTGACATGGTGGCCATGAGCTTCAAGAAGATCAGCCCCGCGATCATTGTTCGGAGCAAGATCATGGCGGTGCAGGCTGGCCTTGGTGACTCCAGCGGCATCACCCTCCAGGCGCTCGAGGCTCACTACCTCGCTGGCGGCCGTGTGCCACTCGTGGTGCAGGCGCTCATCGCTGCCAACAAGGCGAAGATCATGGAGCTCGATTTCAAGCGAGCGGCTGCGATTGACCTCGCGGGTCGCAACGTGCGTGAGGCGGTGCAGACGTCGGTGTACCCGAAGGTGATCGACTGCCCGGGGCGAAACAGTGGCCGCGAGTCACTCGATGCCGTGGCCAAGAACGGCATCCAGCTCAAGGTGAAGGCTCGCGTGACCGTCCGCACGAATCTCTACCAGCTCATTGGTGGTGCGACAGAAGAGACGATCATTGCACGCGTCGGTGAGGGTATCGTGTCGGCGATCGGCTCATCCGAGCGGCATAGCGACGTGCTCGAGAACCCCGACGTCATCTCGAAGACAGTGCTCGCCCGGAGGCTCGATGCCAACACGGCCTTTGAGATTGTCTCGATCGACATCGCTGATATCGACGTGGGGGCCAACATTGGCGCCCGGCTTCAGGCCGATCAGGCCGAGGCCGACACCCGCGTGGCCCGCGCCAATGCTGAAGGTCGCCGTGCGATGGCCGTGGCGAGCGAACAAGAAATGATCGCGGGCATCGAGGAGAGTCGTGCCAATCTCGTGGCGGCTGAGGCCGAAGTGCCCAAGGCTGTTGCCGAGTCATTGGCCGCTGGGCGGCTTGGTATCTTCGACTATTACCGGCTGCGGAACATGCAGGCCGACACCGACATGCGACGGACCATCGCAGTAGGCTCGCCGCCGTTGACCGGCGCCGCCGCTGCGGCATCCTGAGATGTTTTGATCTTCGGGCAAAGGAGGCTCGCCATGTACGGTGCCGATGGAGTACTTCTGGCCGCGGGGCTTGGTTGGCTCGAAGGTCTCATTCCCTTCCTGTTCGTGCTCATCTGGATCGTCTCGAACGTGCTCGGCGCGGTCCGGAAGGCAGCCAAGCCGGCAGGACCTCGGCCAGCCGTTCGCCCGCCACGGCCCCAGCAGGGTCAGGGTCGGCCGCCGGAGCTTGACCGCGAGATCGAGGAGCTTTTGCGACGCACGCTGCGCGGCGAATCCACGCCGCCACCGCCGCCGGTCAAGCGGCAGTCCAAGCAGCGGCAACAGAAAACAAAGAAGCTTCCCGCGGTGTCACAGGCCTCCCGTCAGGGCCTTCGTGACTCGTCGAGCGGCGACGTTGCGAGGCATGTCCAAGAGGCATTTGCTCATGATCTCGCACACGAGTCGCCTTCGGGCACGGCGCGGCTTGCCGCCGCGGCTGCCCCGACGTCACCGCCGATTGATCTCATCGCGGCCTTGCGATCACCAGAAGACCTTCGCCGCCTCGTGATCGTGCGAGAGATTCTCGACGTCCCATCGCACCGCTGGTGATACAGGCTCTCAGTCGCGGCGGCCGAGGAGGTCGGGCGTGACAAGCCACTCGAGGTCTCCAGGCTGGCCGAGGCCATCGCCAAGCATGATTGATGCGATCGCACCCTTGGCGAATCGCAAGGCGGCTGAGCCGTCACCGATTGCCTCGGCCACGAGTCTTCCGACGCAGGGGGAGTGACCAACCCAGGCCACGCGGGCGGCGTCTTGCTGCACGGTCCACTCGACGATGGCACTGAAGTCGGCTGATGGCGCAAGCGCATCGAGCGTGACAACGGCAGGCGTGCCAGGAACCCCGTCGGCCAGGATGTGGGCCGTCTCGTGGCAGCGAACCAGCGGGCTCGTGGCGATGAGGTCGATCTCGAGGCCAGCCGCGACAAGCCGACGCACCATCCTCGCGAACCGCTTGCGGCCCTTCGGCGTAAGGCAGCGGCTTTTGTCGTGGCCGTCGTCGGCGACGTCTTCGGCCACAGCATGACGAACGATAAAGAGTTGGGTCGTGAGTGTGGCCATGGCGTGAGTGTGATTCACCCGGCCTCAGCGGGCAAGCAGAAAAAGGGGCCCGAGCGAGAGTTGCCTCAGGCCCGCCGCCAGATCGCGTCCCAGGAAATGCCGGCGGCCTCGACCGCGGCGGCGGCATCCTGCTTCCAGCGGGTGGCATCGACCGGATAGCCGGCTGTTGGCACGAGGCCCGGCACCCGTCCGCCCCAATACGCATTGAACGCGAGCATCGAGAGCTCGCGAACATACTTGGCCGTCATACTGGCCACTGCCACCGGCATGCGGGCCTCACCGCCGACGCAAAACTCGATTCGACCGGCTGGTGGTACGACGTAACTGCTGCGGCTGGGGGTCTCCTCGAGCGGCCGCACGAGTGGGAGGCCGAAGGCTCGGCCGACAAGTGGGGCGTAGCGGCGACGGCCGCCGTGACGGTCGCACCAGATAAGGCGTGGCTCGTCGGGTGCGGCGAGCGTGGCGAGGGCCGCCGCCAGGTCGAGCGTGACCTGCGAGAGGATGTCGCTCTTGTTGAGGCCGGTGGCGAGCATCGCGTTGAACTCAGCCGGCTGGACGACACGGCACCGCACCGCCAGAAGCGAAATGCCCACGGTCTCGAGCACCGCCGCGAGCGCTGTCGCGTGGTCGTGGCACGACGGCTCGTGGTCGCATCGCGGGAAGGGCAGCCCTGCCAAAACCTCCGCCTCGGGGGGCTCGACCATTCCATCGGCATGAAGTGTTGCCGCGAGCGTGTGCCAGAGCGTCGGCGGCGTGCGATCGGTGACCGTGAGCGTCGCGGCGACCAGGGCACCATGTTCGAGTGCACCCAATCCCGCGCCGCCTCGATAGATTTTCTTGGAGTCGCCCCAAAGACCGGGCGCGGCTGTCGCGATGGCCGACGCGAGGTGCTCCTCGGCCGATGCCAGGTCTTGCGTTGTTCGCCATGCGGTCGCGGCGATGACGAGCGGCCCGAGGTTCGGGCCATAGCCGGCCTCGTCGGTGCCGATGATGAGCGTCACGGGGCCACTCCATATCCACCAGGTGGCCACTGGCGGCAGTATTCATAGACAGCCAAGGCCGTTGACGTGGCGGCATTGAGGCTGTGGGGCATGCCGGCCATTGGAATCTCGGCGACGCGATCGAGCCGCGAGAGCTCCTCGGGCGTGAGCCCCGTGCGTTCGTTGCCGATGACGACCGCCGTGCGGGACGCGAACGCGAATGTGAAGAGCGATTCGGAGTTGGTCGTCTGCTCGAGGCCCACGATCTCAAAACCGTCGCCGCGGAGCCTGTCGAGCACGGGCGGCACGCTGCGATGCACATCCACGGTGACAGCCTCGGCGCCGTCACGAGCGATTCGCCCATGAATGCCGGCGGCACCGCATGCGATCACACGACGGATGCCGAAGCAGCCGCAGGTGCGTACGATGTGGGAGAGATTCACGTGGCTTCGCATCGGCGCGCAGACCACGACGAGCTCACGGGGTTCCGTGAGAGCCTCCGGAGGTTTGTGGCGAATGTGCTCGAAGCGTGGCATCGTGAACTTGAGGCGGGATCGTGAAACAGTCTGCTCCCGCTCGGGTAGTCATGGAATGGCCCTCGTCGTGGCGGCGGCGGTTTTGACGTTGGGATGTGGCACGGCCTCGTCGCCACCGGCTCCTCCCGCTGCCGCTGCCCCGGCGGTGAGCCTGGGGCTTGTGGACCATGATGGCCTCATGGCCGAGGTGGGAAAGCATCGTGGGAAGGTCGTCGTGCTCGACTGCTGGAGCACGTCGTGTCCACCATGCGTCAAAGAGTTTCCGGGGCTCGTGGCACTCGCCGCCAAGCATGGTGAAGCCGTCGCGTGCCTGTCGCTGGCGGTCGAGTATGACGGCATCGGCACGCCGGAAGATGTCATGCCACCTGTCAAGGTGTTTCTCGAAAAGGTTGGTGCTGGGTCCATCAAGAACTTCGTGGGTTCCGAGGAAGCCGATGTGCTCTATCGCAAGCTCGATCTCGCGAGTGTGCCGGCGGTCTCTATCTGGAACCGCGACGGATCGCTCGCGATCCGTTATGACGACGACATGGCATCCCGCACGCTCGGGCGACCGTTTTCGTACGCTGACATCGAGGCTACCGTCGCGAATCTCATGGTCGAGGGCGATTCTGCCCCGTAGCGCATCAGGTCTTTCGGCTCGCCTGCGGTGAGGGCTACACTCGCTCGGGTGGTGCAGCAGGATACCCACGGAGTGAAGACCCTCAGAATGAAGACCCTCATGGCGAGTCAACCCAGCGGTTCCGCGAATGGCATCCGTCGCGCCTCCGAAATCGAACAGAATCCGCTCGGTGGCGGTCGCGAGACGGTCGAGTCGATTGTCGTGGCATTTGTTCTCGCGCTGCTCTTTCGCACGTTCGAGGCCGAGGCTTTTGTCATCCCGACCGGCTCGATGGCCAACACGCTTATGGGCCGTCACCGTGATCTTGTATGCGAGACCTGCGGCACATCGTTCCGCGTGGGGGCGAGCAAGGAGCTCAGCGACGCCACCTGTCAGCTTAACCCGCGGGCGTTTGTGGACAGTGCCCGATGCCCCGGCTGCGGCGCGGTCATGCGGCTCACCGATGCCGCAGGGGAGTACAAGCATGCCTATCCACCGTTCGCCGGCGATCGGATCATCGTCGAGAAGTTTGCCTACGACTTTGTCGACCCATCGCGGTGGGACGTCATTGTCTTCAAGTATCCCGAAGACGCTCGAACGCACTACATCAAGCGGCTCGTGGGGCTGCCAGGTGAAACGGTGTTCATTTCGGGGGGTGATATTTGGACGAGCCTCGGCATGGAGGAGCCCGCGATTGCCCGAAAGCCCCCCGATCGGATGCGAGCGATGCTCCAGACCGTGTCTGACAGCCGGCATGTGGCCGAGCCCCTGCGGAAGGCCGGCTGGCCAGACGCCTGGACTGACTGGGCGAGCGACGCCACGAAGCCTCGGTGGACCACGGACGATGGCGGCCGTTCGTTCACGGTCGCGGCCGGTGAGCCGGCGACTCTTCGCTGGCGTCATTTCGTGCCAGACGACTGGGAGCCGGGAACACCACCGCCCAAGCCCGAGCCCGTGCTTGTGGGCGACTTCCAGCCCTACAACCAAGACCCCGAGTTTGTCGGTCTTCACCGGAGCCGCACCTTTGGCGCGCTGCTTGACGGTGGCCATTGGGTGGGCGACCTCGCCGTCGAGTGCATGCTCGAGAGTGCCGACGGCGTAGGTGTCGTCACGGTTGACCTCGTGGAGGCGGGAAAGCGTCATAGCTGTGGGATCGACCTTGCCACGGGCACCGCCACGTTCTCACGAGAAGGAGTCGTCCTCGCGACAGCCACGACACCTGTCCGAGGCAAGGGCCGCTGGCAAGTTCTCGTCGCAAACGTAGACGATGAGCTCTCGCTCGCCGTCGATGGTTGGCGGGTCTCGGCCGATGCCAGCACGACATGGACGCGAAACTTCCCAGAAGCCGCTGAAGCGAGGCCAGTCGTGCGAGGGGGTCGGCCAGGTGAAACCGAGCCCGATGATCTGGCGCCGGTAGGGATTACCGTGGCCGGAGGCAGCGCGACGGTCACCGACCTCGCAGTACTGCGAGACATCTATTACATCGCGTCTGATACCCAGGCGGGGCTCGTTGGCCGCGAGGCCGAGGAAGCATTCCTCGAGTTTCCACTCGTCGAGGATCAGTTTTTCGTGCTCGGCGACAACTCGTCTGCCAGCAAGGACGGGCGGGCATGGGGCAACCGGGAGAAGCCACTCCACCATGTGGACCGTCGGCTACTCGTCGGCCGGGCGCTCGTGGTCTTCTGGCCGCATGGCGTGCCGACCTCGTGGAACGTGAAAATTACCGAGCGGTGCGGCTGGGAACTGCGATTGCCCTTCCTTCCCAACTTCGCGAGGATGCGGTTCGTGAAGTGACGCGGCCGCCGGAGGCCGGAGCGGGCTCGCGAGTGGGCTTTGATAATCCAAGCACGTGTCCTCCGTCGCAGCGCGATGGCGATCGGCGGGTCAAATCCCATGAACGAACACATTTAACCATCGAGAAGGTGCAGGGATGGCGCTATTATCGGTCGAAGGGCTCGTCAAAAGCTACAGCCGAAAGCGCGTGGTCGATGGTGTCGATTTTCATGTTGAAGTCGGTGAGATCGTCGGTTTGCTCGGCCCCAATGGCGCCGGGAAGACAACGAGCTTCCGGATGACCTGCGGCATGGTGATCCCTGATGCCGGGACCGTGCTCCTCGACGACGCAGACATCACCGACTGGCCGATGTACAAGCGAGCCCGTGACGGCGGCATGGGCTATCTCGCCCAGGAACAGAGTGTGTTCCGCAAACTCACTGTCGAGCAGAACCTCATGGCGATCATGGAGCTGGTGGGGATGGCTCCCAAAGAGCGACGGCGGCGATGCGAAGAGCTGCTCGAACAGTTCGACATCGCACGCATTCGCCGATCGAAGGCCCACTACATCTCCGGTGGTGAGAAGCGTCGCCTTGAGATCGCCCGCTGCCTTGTCACCGAGCCGCGGATCATTCTCTTGGACGAGCCATTTACCGGCATCGACCCGGTGACCATCCATTCGATCCAGAAGATCATCCAAGGACTGCGGGACGACGGCATCTCGATCTTGATTACCGATCACCGTGAACGCGAGACGCTCGCGATCACCGACCGCAGCTATGTGATCCGTGCCGGCCAGGTGCTGTGCCACGGCACGGCCGAGGAAGTGCTCAATAATCCAGACGCCAAGAAGTATTACTTCGGCGAAAGCCACGGCGTGACCGCGGCGTAGGGGCTGCGAGGGGCACCCCATGTCATTTCGCCGGACGTTCGCTTCGGCCATCCATGGCCTCCGCTCACTCGGGTCCGCCGTCTATTCTCCACGACTTCCTCGCCGGCTCTATGACATGGGGCACCCCTCGCGGAAGTTTCCAGGTGTTCCTCCCCGAGCCCAAGACCTCCGGGGCTGAGTCCGGTCGCACATGGGGGTCGCATATTGTGTGAAGACGATGAGCGAGCACGGGGTGACTGAAATCCAGTCGATGGGGTGGAGTATGATCCCGACTCTCACCCTCGGAGTCTCCGTGATGCGGCTCTTCAGATTTTTGTTGATTCTTGCCGTGGGCTCGATGCTTCCGGCACCCACTGGATCGCTATTCGCCGCCCAGGGAGGTGGCACGACCACAGTCGAACGGCCGGTGATCTCCGCCGACGAGACCGCCGCCAACATCGGCCAAGAATGCACCGTGGAGTTCGTCGTGAAATCGTCCCGCTTATTTGATGACAAGTCGATCTGTTTTCTCAATTCGAAACCTGACCACCGCGACAAGGGGAACTTCACGGCAGTCATTTTCCGGGAAACACTGGCGCAGTTCGAGGCGAACAGCATCGCCGACCCAGCGAGTGAGTTTCTCGACAAGAAGATCCGGGTCAGCGGCCGGATCACCGAGCGAAGAGGCGAGCCCCAGATCGTGGTCGAGATCCCAACCCAGATTGTGGTTGTGCCGACCGAGGAAGTCCCTACGAACGACGGACAAGTCCGCTGAATACCCGGTCCTGCAAGAGGTCGGTCCCGTCAGGCCGCCGGTAGAGTGGCCCGTCATCGCTCTGGTCGCTGCCGGTTGCGCGGGGGGCAGCGAGATCATACGTGACGAGCTCGATCCTGCCGTCGAGGTGCTCGACCAGCGCCGTGCAGTTTTCCATCCAGTCGCCGCAGTTGTAGTAGGCGATGCCATCGATCGTGCGAATAGCCGGCACGTGGATGTGGCCGCAGATCACACCGGTGCAGCCCTGCTGCCGTGTGTAGCGGGCTACGAAGTGCTCAAAATCGTTGATGAAGTTGACGGCTGTCTTCACCCTGGTTTTGAGCATCGCGCTGAAGGACCAATAGGGATAGCCCAGGGCCCGACGACCGGCGTTCATCCAGGCGTTCATGTGGAGGGCGGCGGTGTAGGCGCGGTCGCCGAGTTTGTAGACCCAGGCGGCGTGCTTCGTGAGATGGTCAAACACATCGCCATGGATCACGAGGAGTCGCTCGCCCGAAGGCGTCTCGTGGATGAACTGGTCGGCAAGCTCCATGTGGCCAAAGGCGTGCGGCGCGAATGGTCTGAGAAACTCGTCGTGATTGCCCGTGGCGTAGAAGACCTGCGTGCCCCGCTTGAGCATGCCGAGAATGCGGCGGACGACGAAGCTTGCCGTGTCGGTCCAGACGAGGCTCCGCTTCATTTTCCAGCCGTCGATGATGTCACCGACGAGATAAAGCCTGTCGGGCTCGTAGCGGCCGAGGAACTCAAACAGCTCCGCGGCTCGCGAGAAGCTGCATCCGAGATGAACATCGGAGATAAAGAGCGAGCGGACCCTCATCACGAAAGCTCCCGAGAGGCAAGGGTGAAGGCTGGGCGCCACCACCAATGACGTCGAGGCTACTCCGGGGGCATCGTTGTCGGCAGCGCCGAAACCCGTGAGAATTGCGTGAAAAGCGGCGAAAACACCCGCCGCTCGTCTCAGCCTCCCTTGAGGGAGAGGCCCTTCACGGTCAGGACCGCGCCCAGGCTCATCATGGCCAGCCCCAGCCAGCGGGGCGGCTCGATGACCTTGCGAAGTGGCGGGGCCGCCTGCCAGGAGGCCATCGTGGCAGCTCCACCACCGAGCCGGGCCGCCACAAATTGGCTCGAACGCTCGCTGAGCGTGAACGACGACACGACGCGGAACTGCACGCCTACGAGGAAGAGGAGCAGGCCGGCCAGCAGGATTCGATTTCGATTGAGAACCATCATGCATGCACCCCAGGACGGTTGGCACCGCCGTCCTCGTCTCGGAGAAATCGAAACATCGAGGGGTTTCTCTTCAGCAGGGCCGCTCGGCGTCCGGTTGTTGCGGGTGTGCCAGGCGTAGGGCTGGACCAATCTCACGCACCGGCCCGGTAATTCAGGGGATCTACGGGGACGGCACGCGATCCTGACGAAAATTCCTGTCGAAGCGATTGCTCCGATGACGATGAACGTGCCACGAGCGCGGAGTGTTCCGCGCCTGCCTCCTGCCAAGAGCTGCTCTCGTGAACGCCTCACAGACTTCCCTGTTCGCCTGGATGCTCATGCTGCTGGCGGTCGTGGCATCCAGTGCCAGGAGCGTCGCGGCCGACCTTGCGCCAGACCCGCCCGATCTCGCCGTTGTGAAGCCGGTGGCCTTCGATGGTGAACTCGTGCTCGAACCCATGCGGGAAGCGGAGTCTGTTCCAACGCCCGCCGCGAATCCATCGATCGTGCCCCCGCGGAGCGTGATGCGAGACGCAGAGGGCATGCCCCCGGCGGGGATCGTCGATGTCATGGCAAGCCCACTGGACGGCATGTTCATCGACGAAGGCTTCGATGAGATGCCCTTCGAGGCCTCCTCGGGCCGTTGGTTCTGGAACGGCGGCTGGTACGCCGGCGCCGAGAGTCTCTGGATGGGCCGAAGCATCAACAACCGGCGGGAGTTGGCCGTAGACATTTCGTACCCTGACGTGACCTACACCTCTTTCGCCCAGCCTTTCAATGTGGCCCCGGGTGCTCGGGCGACGATCGGCAAGTCTCTTGGTCGAGACTACCTCGAACGTGACCGAGCCATTGAGTTTGTCTACTACGGCGGCATGGTCTACGACGACGTCGCCGGCTGGAATGGTGGCCTGGGAAATACACTCTTCACACCGCTTGATCCCCTTTTTCCAGGATTCAACGAAGCCGGGACGTTTACCACCTCGTTCAATTCCGACTTCAATAGTTGGGAGTGGAACTACAAGCTTCGCCGCCGGCTTGGCCGAGACAAGCTCGTCATGTCGCCCGACGGGAGCTGGACGAAGCATGCCGAGCGAGGCTGGCTTCCGGCCTTGATCGTCGGTCCACGGCTGGCCAATGTGAATGAACGCTTCTCATTCACGAGTTCCCGGCCTGGCGTTCCGCTTTCGGATTTCGGTGGCGTCTACAACATCAACACCGAGAACTGGCTCCTCGGACTCAACGTCGGCGGCGAGCTCATTAGCCAAAACGAGTTTTACTACTGGGGACTTCGTGGCCGCGCCGCTCCGGCCCTGTCGTTTGCGAGCACATCCCAGGCGGCAGCCGGTGTGAACTCGACGGGTGTGGGGCCTGATAATCCACAGTTTGTCTCGTTCACCGACGAGGAAACGAAGACCGCCGCAGGATTTATCGGTGACCTCACGCTCTTCGCCGGGTGGCAGATCACGCCCAACTTCTCGTTTCAGGTGGGCTATGATTTCCTCTGGGTCGCCGGCATGGCCACCGCCACGCGTCAGTTCAATCTCGACAATCGGGACAACGACGCGATCGATGTCGGCGGCCAGACCTTCTACAACGGCGTATCGTTCGGCTTCAACGGAAGCTGGTGACGCTCAGCGTCGGATCGCGACCGCGACGGTCTGACCGGTCGAGCAGAGATTGACCTTCACGGCCGTTGCCGGGCGGCCAGCCAGCGGGGCTCCGTGAACCACGTTCACCGGACACTCCGGGTCGGGTGTGTGGTAGTTGAGCGTCAACGGCACGAGCCCCCGCTCGAGGCCGAGAACACTTGCGGCGAGCTCGACGACACCCCCGCCGGCCCCCATGTTCCCGAAGAAACTCTTCGGCGCGGTGACGGGTACGTCGCCGAGTTCGGCCGCAATCGCACGGGCCTCGGCTCGGTCCATCTCGACCGTGCTCACGCCGTGGGCGTTTATATGGCCGACATCGCACGCCTTCATTCCGGCCGCGTCGCAGACAGACCGGATCGCCTGACGAAGGGATGAGCCAGTTACGCCAATGCGACGCGCCCGTGGCTCGCACCGAGCTGCTGTCGCGGTGAGAACACATTTGATCGTGGCTCCACGACGCTCAGCGTGCTCGCGTGACTCCAGCACGATCACACCAGCACCCTCGCCATTGACCATCCCGTCACGGTCTCGATCAAAGGGACGACAGGCCGCCTGGAGGTCATCGCCGCGGTGCGAAAGCAACGCGTCGCCGCGGGCCACAAGCGCCGTGGGGTGAAGCCGGGAGCCGGTGCCGCCGGC
>JBGTGN010000028.1:0-14974 GCA_041746715.1 Pirellulales bacterium
ACGACCACGACGGCCGGTGGCGGCCTGTACCAGTTCCCGAACCTCGCCGCGGGGAGCTATCGCGTCCAATTCGGCAACACCGTCGGTGCCACGACATACACCCTTACGGTGCGAGATTCGGCCGTCGCCACCGACGCAACCAATAGCGACGGCAACGCGGCCACCGGCACCGGCCTGACGGTCTTGACCACGCTCGCAAACGGGGAAAGTAACCAGACCCTCGATCAGGGTCTTTACATTCCGGTGAGCCTCGGCAACCGAGTGTTCTTCGATATCGACGCCGATGGCGTGCAGGACACCAATGAGCCCGGCATCCAGGACGCGGCCATTGAGGTGGTCTGGCTCGGCCCCGATGGCGTGTTCGGCGGTGGCGACGATCAGACATTTAACACGACGACCGGCGTTGATGGCACCTGGACGATCGGCAACCTGCCGCCCGGCAGCTACCAGGTGACCGCCACGCCGCCCGCCGGGCCTGGCTGGACGATCGCGGACAGCATCGACAACGGTGGCTTGGCCAGCACGGCAAACCCCGTGACGGTGAGCACCACCTCCGGCGTCGATCGCACCGACATCGATTTCGGATTTCGTGGCACGGCGAGCCTGGGTGATCGGGTTTACTTCGACCAAGACTCCGACGGCGTGCAGGACCCCGGCGAGCCGGGCCTCGCGGGCATTACGGTCACGTTGGTCTGGAGCGGATTCGACGGTGCCTTCGGTGGCAGCGACGACATCACCCTTACGACGGAAACGAATGCCAGCGGCAATTACCTCTTCCCGAATCTGCCCGCGGGCACCTATCGGGTCACTGCGCCGGGCGCCGGCACCGGCGGCGTGCCAGGTGATTTCGTTCTCATCGACTCGATCGATGACGGCACGCTGAGCCCCAACACGTCGCCTGCGGTCACGCTCGGGGCGGGGCAGAATCGCACCGATGTCGACTTCGGCTTCGGCAACGCGGGATTGATTGTCGGCGCCGATTTCGGATGCGAAGAAGGCTCGCTCGTGCGGATTATCGACCCTGGCAGCGGTGCCGTCCGTGCCGAACGGTACGTCTACGGGCCTAACTTCCGGGGTGGTGTCCGTGTTTACGGGGCCGACATCACCGGCGATGGGATCCCTGAGGTCCTGGTCGCACCAGGGTCTGGTAGGGCCGGCCATGTCCGGGTCTTTGACCGCGATCTCAATCCCTTGCCCCAGTACAATTTCTTCCCCTTCGGTGAGTCGTACCAAGGTGGTATCGAGATCACAGCCGGTGCCGTGACCGCGCCTGGGGTGTTCGAGATCGTGGCGGCCCAGAGCAGTGGGTCAAGTCTTGTCCGCGTATTCAGGGTCAATTCATCCAGCGTGAACCCGACGCCGATCCGCGAATTCCAGCCCTTTGGAAAAAATTTCGCTGGTGGCGTGACCGTGGCAACGGCGAATTTTGGGACGTACGGCGGTGCAACCTTGGCGTCTGCTTTGATCGACGATGTTTCCGAAATCATCGTGGGCAGCAGGGCGGGCATTCCCGCGGAGGTACGGGTCTACAACGCGCGTCCAGCGACCCCCGCGCTCATTAGTGCGTTCAGGGTCCTCGGCGGTTCACCTCGCGGAGCGACGGTATCGCGGCTGCCAGGAGCCAACGGGGCGGCGGACCAGATCCTCGTCTCCGGCGGACAACGAAACGAAGGCCAGGTTGAAACCTGGGCACGCAGTGGAAACGGATTTGCCCTCGCGGCTGCATTTGCGGCCTTCGGCGGTACGCACGCGGCAGTCTCGGTGGCCGCTATCAACGCTGACAATATTTTTGCTGTCGAGGGAATCGGTGGTAGCACCTCGGGAATTCGCAAGCACACGTCGCCGTCGAGTAGCGTCGCCTCCGAAGTACCGCAGACATCAGACCTCCTGCCGGCGTGGCGATTGGCCGTCCTGCGAAGCTAGCGTCACAGGGTCAACACTTGGAGTCGTGCCCAGGACGGTCCTACACGGCCTCCAGCGACCCGTGCCGCGGCCATCGTAGCGGCCGATTCATCAACTCATGGCTGAAACTTCGGCCGCCCAGACTTCAAATGATCTGAGCGTGTTGGCTCCGAACGTCGTCGTGAGAGCAACGTCGGCGGCGTCCCGGCCGCGAGCCATCAGGATGCGGCCAATCCGCGGCGTGTTGTTCCGGGCGTCAAAAGCATGCCATGCGCCGCCCAGGTACACCTCAAACCACGCGCTGAAATCCATAGGAGAAGGCTCTTGCGGGACCCCGATATCGCCCAGGTAGCCCGTGCAGTAGCGAGCCGGAATATTCAGCGATCGGCAAAACGTGATCGCGAGGTGCATGTAGTCGCGACACACACCGACCTGCTCGCGATACACGTCCAGGGCGGTACGGTTGGCCCTGGCCTGCATGTAGTCAAATCGAATATGCTGGTGGACATAGTCGCACACCGCTTGGACGAGCGACCAGCCCGGAGGGAGTTGACCGAAAAGCGACCAAGCAATGTCTCGCAGCTCGCTGTCAACCTCGCAGTACCGGCTGGCGAGCAGAAAGAGCATCACGTCGTGCGGCAGTTCCTCCACCGGGTGCTGCACCGCAGACACCGCGAGCACGTCGGGGAGTCCATCGTCATAGAGAATGGCATCGGTGCGAAATGTGACGCGGCCGGCTGGTACCACCGCACGCCCGCAGAGATTGCCGTAGGTGTCCCCATACTGATGAATGATCACCGACGAGGAATCTGCAAGCGACAGGGAAGATAGCCCTTTGGCGGAGAGCGGTTCGAGCCAGCGGATCGTGACCGCCCTCGAAGGATGGACGTAGGCCACCAGCAGGACGGCGGTGGGCTGGGCAAAGTCAAAATCGGCTGCGAAGCCGGCGCGAATAAGCATGGAGTGTGACTGACGTGTTCCGCCGAGTACGGCGTTGCGAAGGGATTCATTCCGTCGAGCCCACCTGGCGTCAGCCCCGCCTGGAACCGACAAGACCATACGCGAACAACACCACCAAACGACCCATTGGCGTTGAGGCAAAACCAAGAAGGCTCGCATGATACGGGAATCATGCCACGCTGCCTATTGCAGCGACGGGAGACTCATCATGGCCTCCTACGATGAGGCGACCGAAAACCCTGCCCGTGGGATTGATCATGCCCTGAGAATCAGGAGTCGTCGCCTTCTACTGCCGCCCCGGACCACTGGCCAGGCGGGGCGTTGGCTGGCTTCATCATGGGCCCACTGACGTTGCCCCCTGTGGCCGGCAAGGCCTACACGGTACGATTCCCTTCCCTGAAACCTTCGTTTTCACTCGCCTTTCATGATGTTCCAACCTGTCCGCGGCAAACCTGATTTTCCGTCGCTCGAAGCCGAGATCGCTGCCTGGTGGCAGTCGGCGGGCATCTATGAGAAATCGCTCGAAGCCCGCCGCGGAAAACCCCGGTTTGTCTTCTTTGAAGGACCGCCGACGGCCAACGGAATGCCCCACCCAGGCCACTGCCTCACTCGCACAATCAAGGATTTCTATCCGCGCTACCGGACGATGCGAGGAGAGTATTGCGAACGGAAGGCTGGCTGGGACACGCACGGACTGCCCGTCGAGGTCGAGGTCTGTAAAGAGCTCGGCATCCACTCGAAGGCCGAGATCGAGGCGTATGGCGTCGAGCCTTTCATCCACAAGTGCCAGGAGAGCGTCTGGCGATACACCAAGGAATGGGAAACGCTCACCGAGCGGATCGGATTCTGGATCGATCTGTCCAAGGCGTATGTCACCTACCACAAGTCGTATGTCGAGAGCGTCTGGTGGGCGCTCGCCACGCTCTTCGAGCGAGGCCTGCTCTACAAGGGCCACAAAATCGTCTGGTGGTGGGCCCAAGGGGGCACAGCACTTTCCAGCGGCGAAGTAGGGCAGGGGTATCGTGAAGTTGCCGACCCGAGCGTGTATGTCGCCTTTCCGCTGCTTGATGCGGCAGGCAATGCCACGCACCAAAATCTCGTGGCCTGGACTACAACGCCCTGGACGCTCCCGTCGAATCAGTTCGCCGCGGTGAAGACCGATCTCGGGTATGTCGTGCTCCGGGAGGGCGGTGCGGAGGCGGGGGCACCTGAATACATCGTCGCCGAGCCGCTTGCGACATCGCTCGGTGAGAAACTCAAGAAGCAGTTGGATGTTGTGGCGCGGATGCCTGGGGCCGCGCTCGTGGGCCGGTCGTATCGTCCGCCGTTCGATACCTATCGGCCCGACGGTCCACCGAAGCCCGCTCCGCTTGCCGACGGCGGAGCCGAGCCCGCGGCCTGGCGAGTGATCGCTGCCGACTTCGTAACGACCGACTCGGGCACGGGTGTAGTCCACATCGCGCCTGCGTTCGGTGAAGTGGACTACGGGATCCTTGTCGCCGAGCAGGCTCGGTTCGCGCCTGGTGCTGGGCCGAGGCTGCTCAATGCGGTTGCATCGGACGGCACGTTTACCAATGACTTCCCAATGGGGAGCGGCCGGTTCGTGAAAGACTGCGACCGCGACATCACCCGCGACATCAAGAACCGCGGCCTGCTCATCCACCAGGAGCAATACGTCCACGACTACCCGTTCTGCTGGCGGGCCGAAAGCGACCCGCTCATCCAGTATCCCCGAGAGAGCTGGTTCATTCGCACGAGTCGGTTTCGTGACGAAATGCTGGCCAACAACGAGCAGATCACCTGGTTGCCTGAGCACATCAAGAACGGCCGCTTCGGCAATTTCCTGGAGTCCAATGTCGATTGGGCCCTCTCCCGCGAGCGGTACTGGGGCACGCCCCTGCCGATCTGGGTGTGTGAGCAGACCGGCACGTCCGAAGCGGTGCCGTCGTACGACGCGCTGCTTGCCAAGCCGGGTATCCGTGGTACCGAGGTTTTTGATGCGGCCAAGCGAGCCAAGCCCGATCTCTCCGACGATCTCCGCGTTCACAAGCCGTATATAGACGCCGTCACCTACGACTCACCGTTTGCGGCAGGGGCGAGGATGCAGCGGGTATCGGAAGTGATCGACTGCTGGTTCGACTCGGGCTGTATGCCGTTTGCCCAATGGGGCTGGCCGCACCAAGGCCACGAGGACTTTGCCGCCCAGTTTCCAGCCGATTTTATTTCCGAGGCCATCGACCAGACACGCGGCTGGTTTTATAGCCAGCTCGCGATCAGCACGCTTTTGTTTGGTGCAGGGGCGGACGGGAATTCGACCCATTTGGTCTCCACGCCAACTCAAGAATATCCGCATCCGTTCAAGACGTGCATCGTGCTTGGCCACATGCTCGGCGAGGACGGCCAGAAGATGAGCAAGAGCCGGCGGAACTACCGCGAGCCGGCCGAGATTTTTGATGCGTATGGCGCCGACGCCCTTCGGTGGTTCTTCCTGGCAGGCCAGCCGCCGTGGACGAGCATTCGGTACAGTGAGCGGTCGATCCGCGAGAGCGTTCCCGAATTTCTGTTGCGGCTCTGGAACGTCTATTCGTTCTTTGTGATCTACGCTCGGATCGACGGCTTTGACCCCGCGGCCGTGCTCGATGCCCCTGGTCAGCTCGATCATGCCGACCTCGCGAGTGCCCGTGGCTGGAGGGCTACTTCCGCACGCAATGAACTTGACCGCTGGATGCTGTCGGAGTTGTATGCGACCGCTGCCACCATGCGAGAGCGACTCGATGCGTATGACCATTTCGCTGCTGCCGGGGCGCTCTCGCGGCTCGTGGATGCCGTGAGCAACTGGTTCGTCCGCCGGAGCCGCGATCGGTTTTGGGCGTCGGGACGAGCCGACAACGGCCCCGAGACAAACGCCGAAAAGCTCGACGCCTACTGGACGCTCTACGAGACGCTCCTCGTTGTCACGCGACTCGCGGCGCCGTTCGTTCCGTTTACAGCCGAGGCGATGTGGAAAAATCTCGCCGTCTCCTGCTTCGGAGCCAAAAAAGTTCCGCAAAGCGTTCACCTGACCGATTTCCCCGGTGACGAGGCGTCGCTCGTGAATGCCGACTTGGTCCGGCGGATGGCGCTTGTCCGTGACGTGGCCTCGCTCGGTCGCGCAGCACGTGCCGCTGAGAAACTCAAGGTGCGTCAGCCGCTCTCGAAGGTGGAGGTGATCCTGGCTGACACGACGCCTGGCGACGACGAGTGGCTCGCCGCGCATGCCGATCTCGTGTGCGACGAGCTCAACGTCAAACAGTTTGAGATCTGCCGTGAACCCGACCGCTATATCGAGCGGAGCATTCTGCCGGACCTCAAGAAACTTGGACCACGACTTGGGAAGGATCTCCCGAAGGTGCGTCAGGCCCTTGGCACCGCCGATGCCTCGGCGATCCTGAGTGCCCTTCACCGGGACGGTCGCGCGGTGCTCCCGCTACACGGAGGGGGCGAGGCCGTTCTCGAAGAGGGCGATGTGTTGGTTCGCACGACCGCCAAGCCGGGTTGGGCCGCGGCGGAAGGGCCGCGTGCAGTCGTGGTGGTGGCGAGCGAGCTCACGCCCGAGCTCGTGGCCGAGGGGCTTGTTCGTGAGGCGGTGCATGCCATCCAAACCATCCGGAAGGATCTCGATTTGGAGTTCACCGACCACATCGTTCTCGCCTTCGCGAGCCCTTCGGAAGAGCTTCGTGCCGCGCTCGAAGCGCACCTGGAATTCGTGGCCGCCCAGACGCTCGCCGAATCGGTTACCGTATCCGCAGACGGCCTGTCAGGTGAGCCGATCGACCTCGACGGTCATCCTCTCACGATCGACGTGAAGCCCGTGACTCCAAAGAATGCCACGCATGGCTGAGCCACGGCACCTTCGACTGGCAGTGCTCCTCTCCGGATCGGGCCGCACCCTCGAGAACCTCATTGAGCGGATCGATGCTGGCCTGCTTCCAGCATCGATCGGCGTCGTCGTGGCAAGCCGCGGGGATGTGCGGGGCGTGCGGATTGCCGAGCGGGCCGGAATTCCCGTGCGGATTCTTCCGCCAGGCAGTCAGGCACTCGACCAGTGGAGCGAGTCGATCTTTGCCGCATGCCGCGAGGTCCGTGCCGACATCGTCGTCATGGCGGGGTTCCTTCACCTCGTGCGAATCCCGTCCGATTTTGCCGGCCGCGTGATCAACATCCATCCGTCGCTCCTGCCCGCCTTCGGCGGCAAGGGTTTTCATGGAATGTCGGTGCATCGCGCGGTGCTCGACCGTGGCTGCACGATCTCGGGTTGCACCGTTCACTTGGTAGACGACGAGTACGACCACGGTCGCGTTCTCGTCCAGCGGGCTGTCCCCGTGCTCCCCGACGACAGCCCCGAATCCCTCGCCGCGAGAGTTTTTGCCGCGGAGTGTGAGGCCCTCCCAGACGCGATCACCCGTATCGCTACGGGGATTCTGCCATAGCCCGCGAGCCCCGGGGGCCTGGTCAGAAAAACACATTCGCCGCGGTATCGCGGAGGATGTCGCGGCGGTCGTTGTCGGAAAGGTCGTCGAGGCCGCTGCGAAGAAGCTCGATGGCATCGGCGTAGGTGTTGCCCGCATTGAGCTGATACGGACAGTCGCTGGCCCACATGAGCCGTTTTGGACCAAAGGCGTCGAGAACCTTCCGGATCATCGGCCCAAGGTCGTCGTACGGCGGTTTCTTGTCGGCAAACTTGTAGAAAGCCGAAACCTTGACGAAGACGTTCCGGTGCCGGGCCAGTCGGGTAAGCGCCACCACGCTCTCCGGCTTGTCGATCTCGATGTGCCCAAAGTGATCGACGACACAGGTCGTGTCGGGGTGTTTCGCGCACATCGAGTCGAGGGTGGGCAGGAAGTCGGCGGACACCAGCGGGCAGATGGCCACGCCAAGCTCGGTCGCGTGCTCCCAGAGGCTGACCATGCCGGGGGCCTCGAGCCACTTGGGCGGATCGGCGTTGGGCGTTCGGTCGGCGTGGACGGTCGGGCCGATACGGATGCCGCGGGCTCCCTGTTCGCGGAGGTCCCGAAGCCGCTGGCGAAGTCGCGGAGTGCGTTCGTCGATCATGGCGACGACACTGAAGACGCCGGGGAACGTGCGGGCACAGTCGAGGATGTAGGAGTTGTCGTATCCGTGTAGCGGCGCATGCTGAATCAGCACGACGCGGTCAACACCGCTTGGGCGGGTGATCGCTAAAAGCTGCTCCGCCGTAAAAATGGCCGGCTGCATGTCGGCTTTCGTGGCCCAGCTTCCGAGCGGGTAGCGATCGAGATCATCCGACCAGATATGGCAGTGTGCGTCGATGTCTCCAGGGAACGGAGCATCTGCATGGGCACGAGCGGGCTGGCCACTCGCCAAGGGGGCAGCCGCAAGGGACAAAGCCCCTGCTCGAAGGAAAAGTCGACGCGTTGGTTTCATCCCATCAGCCTCCGAGTACCGCCCCGATCACCTTGTCGTACAGTGCCCAGCCACCGGCCAGAAACAGTCCTACAACGCTCAGCCATAAACAGGCGTCCCAGGCGAGGCTCGGCGCCAGGCGATGGTCACACCGACGGTACCGGGTGTAGATCGCGGTGATGCCCAACAGCGGGAGCATGAGGGAGGCCGTGAACCCTCCTGCGAGGACGAGCGTGCGGGGATTTGAGCTCACAAAAAGGAAGCTGCCCAGAAAGAGCAGGGGGAGGGTGCCACTGAGTATCCGCACCCACAAGCGATACGACCGCTCTTCAGCCCGAGACAGCCCGAACACACGAAGTCCGTCGGCGAGCACGCGGGCATGGCTCGCGGCAGCGACAAAGAACGTCGAATACAGCACCGCGAATGCCCCACATAAAAACACCGTCTGTGCCCACGGGCCGAAGACCGGCGCGTACATCTCCCCAAGCGTTCGCACGAGATCGTCGCCTTGCGGGTTCAGCCCCGTACGCCCAAGGATGGCAGCGCCCACGAGGTAAAACGCGATCGTCGTGAAGGTGTAGACGACCATCGAGCACCATGCATCGCACTGGAGCACCCGGATCCACCCGGCCGCCCGCTGGGCCCAGGCATCCGACTCCTCACGCGGGCCCGTCCACCGTGCGTACCCCTTTTCCAAGCACCAATAGGGATACTGGATCAGCTCCGTGGCACCAACGCCGATGATCCCGAACGCCGCAAGCGCGGTTGCCAGGCCGTTGCCCGGAGGAACCTGGAAGCGAAAGCCCGATGCAAGTTCGCTCCAGCTTATGCGCCACGCTGGCATCGCCTGAAGCATCGCCAGGTTGATGATCGTGACGAGCGTGAAGGATGCAACGAGCGCCGTCGAGACAACCTGAATCAACTGGTATCGGCCGACCACGAGCAGCACGATCGACACGGCTGTGATCAAAGCGGCCCAGATCGCAGCGTCGTGCGACGTCGGCCCCACGGGTGACACGTGATCCGGATTGGCAAGGCGAGCGCGGATGTGTTCGTTTTGAAAGGCGTTGACTTCGCGGCCGGAATCGGTGAGCGGAAACTGAATCGACATCGCCTGGCCAACACCCCCGATCAATCCGCCGACCTGGGCCAGCGCCACCGCGGTGAAGGCAAGCCAAAACCAACAGACCCAGTTGGGCTGGCCAGAGCCTGAGATGCCAAGGCGGGGCCCAGGCACCTGGTTCATGGCGTCCAAGGCCGTCCTGCCATTGATGATCGTGTACCGGCCAAATTCGATCTGCACAAAGACCTTGATGATGCAGCCGATGATAATCAGCCACATGAGCACGAAGCCCGCTTCGGCACCCACGAGGGTCGTTGCGATCAGCTCGCCTGAGCCCACGATCGACCCCGCGACAATGAGACCGGGCCCAAGCTGGCGGGCGATGCCGAGGATCGTGTGCGGAGGATCGATCGTGTCATGCGTGTCATGTGTGTCATGGACCATCGCGGGCATGTCAGGCGTCCATGTCGATGATCGTCTTGATGGCGCCGGGGGCCGGTGTCACCAGCTCAGCGAAACCTGTTGGAACCTCGTCGATCGGCATTCGCCTCGTGATCCACGGCGCGGTGTCGATCGTGCCGCGCTCGATCAGTTCGATGATGAAAGGAAAATCCTTCGGCAGGGCATTTCGGCTGGCCAGAATCGTCGCCTCGGGCTTGTGCATCGCAACATGCATGAGCGTGAGTGGCTGCGACGTGATGCCAACGTAGACAAGGCGTCCGGTCGGTGCGAGATACTGGAGCGCCCCGGTCATCGAGCCCGGATGCCCGGTCGCGTCGATGACCAGCGGAAAGCCATCGCCGTCGGTGAACGCTCTGGCCTGTTCGAGCTCGGAGCCATCCCCGCGCGGCACAAGACCACATTCGATGCCGTAGGTCTTCTGGCAGAAATCCAGCCGGCCCTGGCTGAGGTCCATGACGGCCAGCCGAGCTCCCCTGATGCGGGCAAACTCAATCACCGAGAGGCCAATCGGCCCGGCACCGATGACGAGCACGGCTTCGCCCGGCTTGGCCCCGCCGCGGTCAACCGCGTGGCAGCCAATCGCCAGGGTCTCCACGAGGGCGAGTTGTTCGAACGTGAGTTGAATGCTCACGTGGAGCTTGTCGGCGCGAATGTTGAAGCGTTCGCGAAGGCCGCCGTCGCACATCACGCCAATCACCTCGAGGCGGACACAGCAGTTGCTGTTGCCCTGCCGGCACGCGAAGCACGAACCGCAGTTCATGTAGGGTTCAATCGAACATCGATCACCCACCTTCACCGTAGCCACTCCCTCTCCAACAGCCACGACCTCGACGCCAAGCTCGTGGCCGGGGATTCGCGGATAGCTGAAAAACGGAAACTTCCCGAGATAGCCACCGATATCGGTCCCACAGACGCCGACGCGATGCGTGCGCACCTGAGCCTCGCCTGCCGCGGGAGGGGCTGGCTCGGGCGTCTGGGTCAGCACAACATTTCGTGGTGAGTCGAAGAGGAGCGTCTTCATGGTGCGGTTCTCGAACGTGGCGCGGGGCAGCGGATCGGCCGGTCCTGGGGAGACGAGTCGCGACATCCTACCACCTTCGCTCGAGCCGGAACTCCCCGGCACGTTCGTGCGTGGCAGCCGCGTGGTCGAGCTCATTGCGGTGAGGGCGACGCCGTCGCTATTCTTCGAGGAAGGCATTTTCCCTCGCGAGGCACGGAAGAATCCCATGACACGCTCACTTGGCAATCTCATCGCTGATTCACTCACGGCGTCTCTTTCCTACGCCGAGCGACTCCTGAACGGAATTCCCGCCGAGCGGTTTGCCCGATTTGCGACCCCCGGTGGCGTGGTTGTGGTGTCGAACCACCCGGCGTTCATTTACGGCCACCTGTCGCTCTACGCGCCGCGAGTCCTCCAGCATGTCGATCATCCTGCTCCTGCCGTGCCCGACTCCTTCGAGCTGGCGTTCTCGAAAAATGCCGTTTGTCGTGACGATCCCGATGGCGATCTCTACCCCCCCATGGACGACGTCGTGGCCTTCTTCCGAGAGGGATATCGCATGGCCATCGGGGCACTGCGGAACGCACCAGACGATGTCTTTGATCGACCGAATCCCGCCGAGGGCCCGATGCGAGCGGCCTTTCCCACGATCGGATCGATGCATGGGTTCTACTGCGGTGGCCACATGATGATGCATCTTGGCCAACTGAGCGCCTGGCGGCGGATGGAAGGCCTTTCAGCGGCGTAGCGTCGATGCGGGGCCGGAGCCGAGGCGGCCGCACATGAGAGGCCCCAAACGCCCTCACAAAATGCCGTTCTGGGCCAACGGACTGCCGCCCACGATACCGACCACAGGGCCGTGGGATTGACGAATAGCGGATGGGTGAATAGCATCTCGAACGTGAGAGTGCGTCTCAATATCAGCCTTGCACGGGAGCCTCGTGACGATGTATTCAGTGATCCCCGTTTGGGTGGACTCAGTTTTGATGGACCCTGATTCTGATTCTCTTTTTCCTGCTCGAGCGGCTCGCCCGCTTCACGGTTTTACGCTCGTCGAACTGCTTGTGGTGATCGCGATCATCGCGGCACTCATCGGCCTCCTGCTTCCCGCGGTGCAATCGGCGCGGGAGTCAGCCCGGCGAACGTCGTGCATGAACAACATCCGCCAGTTGGCGCTAGCCAATCTCGTCTACGAGAGCGCCAATCGGCGTTTTCCACCAAGCCTGGTCTGGTCCGGCGCAAGCACCACAGACGATACGGCGAACTCCGTTTGGTCGGCCCAAGCAAGGCTGATGCCCTATCTCGAGGAGGTGGCTATCGGCGCCGAAATCCAGAAACAACTCAGCGTGCCCTATAGCAATGCGTCGCTTTCGAACGGGACACTCATCGCCGGCATTCGGATTTCCTCGCTGATCTGTCCCTCCGAGCCGAATACCCAGATCAGGCTCAAGAACGGCGCTCCGGAACATGCGCCGCTCAACTATGCGGTCAACCTGGGCACCTGGATGGTGTTTCGCCCTCAAGGCATGATCGGCGGGGACGGCGTCTTTTTTCCCAACAGCAAAGTGACAGCAGGTCAAATCTCGGATGGGCTGTCGAAGACGATCGCCCTGGCTGAGGTGAAGACCTACACGCCGTACTTCCGCAACGCCGCCACGGCAAACCCCGTGATGCCTACCGATCCGACTTCACTGTGTGGTCTCGGCGGAGACTTCAAGAACGACCTGCCGAGTCTTGGTTCGGGCCACACCGAGTGGGTCGATGGCCGCTCGCATCAAACCGGGTTCACCTCGACCTTTGCCCCCCAGGCTGAGGCTTCCTGCTCGCGGCCGTCTGGGTCCTACGACATCGACTGGACAAACCAACAGGAAGCCAAGTCGCTCACGTCCCCCACCGCCGCAGCGGTGACGGCCCGCAGTCACCATCCCGATGTCGTGAACTACACCTTTCTTGATGGGAGTGTTCACGAGGCGTCGAGCTCGATTGACCTGGCGATCTGGCAGGCGCTCACGACGCGAGCGAACGGCGAAGCCGTCGGCCGCGAGTGAGCCGGCGTGGCTGAACGCGGCCATTCCTCCTGGCGAACGCTCCCTCGAGCCTCCCGCATCGTAACCATGTCGGGTATGCTTGGTGGTTTTCCGGCACCATGAGGAATCTTTCCATGTCAGAACTTGCCCATCGCGACCAGCCGAGTCCACTGGCCTCCCTTCGGAATTGGTCGTTTGGCGTCGGGGCACTCCTCGTGCTGCTCGGCATTGGTGCCTTTGCCCATCCCTATATTCCGTCGCTCACGATCACCTTTTTTATCGGTGGGCTCCTCGTAGCGGCGGGTGCCATGCGCATCGTCGCCGCGTTCGGCACCTACACCTGGAAGGGGTTTTGGCTCACGCTCCTGTGCGGATCGCTCTCGCTTGTGTCCGGCACTGCGATGCTCACGATTCCAGGCCTCGGGATCGAGGCCTTAGTCGTGTTTCTTGGCGTCCTGCTCCTCTTCGAGGCTGGTGGCAAGCTCGCGGCAGCCTTTTCAGTGCCACGGGACTATCCGTGGGGCTGGTTGCTCCTCGATGGCGTGATCACGGCGGCCCTGGGCGCGATTCTCGTCGCCGCCGGTCCTGCCCAGGCAGCGGTCTATCTCGGCGTGATCATCGGCATTCACCTCGTTGCCAGCGGCGCAATGCTGCTCGGGGCGGGCGTGTGGCTCAACCGGACGCTGGCTCGCCGAGCCGCGTAGGCAGCGGTCACCGCGACGACACGTCAAAGCCGACGGACCGCCAGAACGCAATCGCATGGTGCCACGCGGCATGGCATTCGATGAACACCTCGGTTGCCCCGAGCGTGCAGGCTCGCCGACACGCCTTGGCGGCCAGCCAGCGGCCCACACCGCGACGCCTGGCTGCTGGATGAACAAGCAGCCACGAGATGGAATGTCGAAGGGCCGCCCCACCCGATCCCCTCACGAGAACGACAATCCCACGCGGTTCCGGGATGGCAGCGAGGATGTCGAGGGCCAGCCATGCCTCGACGGTTCGGCCAGGCCGGCTCGTAAGCTCCGCCACGAGACCCCGCGGAGACGGGCATGGGCCCGCGCACACAATCTTTGAAGCCTCTTCGGCCAGTCGGCTCACCAGGGCATGATCGAGTTGGGCATCACACATCCTGGTGGCAATACCATTCAACGGTTCAGCCAGTTCGTCCACAGGCCCATCGCGGCATCCTCGTGCAAGCTGAACGACCACTCGCTATCACCTCACCAAGCCGCGAAACCACGATCGCTCGCCAGACGATACCACACGAGCCATGGGCCTGATGGGATACGATGCCTCCCGATCGCATGGATCCAGTCATCGCCTGAATCACCATTTCCCCGTCCACCCCGATGCCCCCTAGGGAACCCCGCATGGCCCCCCAGCTCTCGCCGGCCACCCCATCCCTCGCCCAGGTCGAGGAAGAGATCTGCGACATCGGTCGCCGAATCTATGCCAAGGGTTTTGCTGCCGGAAATGATGGCAATATCTCATGCCGCCTCAATGAGAGGGAGGTGCTCTGCACACCGACGATGGTTTCAAAGGGCTTCATGAAGCCTTCGGATCTCTGCATCGTGGATATGGAGGGCCACCAGCTTGCGGGAGTGAGAGAGCGGTCGAGCGAGATTCTGCTCCATCTGGCGATCATGAAAGAGCGCCCCGACATCCGGTCGGTTGTTCACTGCCATCCACCCCATGCCACGGCCTTTGGAATCGCCCGTGAGCCGATCCCGCAGTGCGTGCTTCCCGAGGTGGAGCTCTTCCTCGGCGAGGTACCGATCGCCCGCTACGAGACGCCCGGCAGTCAGAAGTTTGCCAATACGGTCGCGGCCTTCGCGAAGAAGGCAAGCGTTGTGATCCTGGCCAACCACGGGACCGTCAGCTTTGGTGACTCGGTCGAGCGAGCCTACTGGTGGACCGAGATTCTCGACGCGTACTGCCGGATGCTCCTGCTGGCCAAGACTCTCGGTCCGGTCTCTTATCTCACGCCCCAGCAGACGCGGGAAATTCTCGACCTCAAACACAAATGGGGCTTCACCGACCCGCGACTCGCGCCTGGCATGGAGAACTGTGACCTCTGTGCAAACGAGGTCTTTCGCTCGACCTGGGCTGAGACCGGCGTGGCACGGCACGCCTTTCCCC
>JBGTGN010000029.1:0-12417 GCA_041746715.1 Pirellulales bacterium
CCGCTGTAGCCCGGTTTCTCCGAAACCGGGTCTGCTTTGCTCGGCTAACGCCGGGGATCCGTCGATTCGGCTCGAAGCGTTAAATGCAGGGAACGTCATCGCCCGGCGTTACCGGAACCGCCGGATTGGTGACTTCTTAAACGAGCTCGATCTGACCGAGGGACGGAGCACGGGACTACCGACGATCCTTGCGGCGATGCATGAAAACGGCTCGCCGCCGCCCAGGTTCTCAACCGACGATCAGCGAACGCACTTCCTGGTGGAGCTGCCCGTCCAACCTGCCATGCCTGGCGTTCCTGCGTCGCATGACGAGGCGCATGACGAGGCGCATGAGCCACTGACGGACACAGAACGGCAGATTTTGGCCTTTCTTGCTCCCGGCCCGGTAAGCCGACCCGACGTTGCTGACGCGCTGGGTCTGAAGTCACGAAGCGGTCACTTGTACAAGGCGATTTCCCGACTCCGCGAGCTCGGCCTCCTCGAGCTGACCGTCCCTGATAAACCGCAGAGCAAAATCCAGAGACTCAAGCTGACGGCGAAAGGTCAGACGCGGTTGGCGGAGCTGACGACCACGAAGGGCCAGTCATGAATTCGCCATCGACAACGCCAGCCACAAGCTGGCGGACGTTCTGAACGCCCTCCTCACCCAGGAGTCGGTGTGGCCGTTTGACGTTGCCACGGCCTACCGCACCGCCCCCCTCGGCATCCGAGAAGACGAAGGGTTCGCCGTGCGACTCGTGGGCGTGCGGCCCTACCACCGAAACGTGTCGCTCCGACGCATCGCCAGCCACCGCGACTTCGGAAACACGTTTCAACGACTCGCCGCCGAAGGCGTGGCATCGGGCCAGCTCGGCCGGCCCGACATCATCGTTGCCAGCCTCCCACCCCTCGAAAGCCCCGAGGCCGTTCTCCGCCTCTCGGGAATGCTCGATGCCACGTTCATCCTCCCCCCGCCGTGGCCCGGCACCTCTCCGCCAAGGGCATCACCGCCACGATCCACGTGGCCGGCACCGGGAAACTCGAAGCGAGCCTGAGACGGGCGGCCGACGCGACGAACGGCTCATGCCGCCTCGTGGTTCACGGATTACTCGATCGGCAGGAGTATGTGCGACTCGTCGCACGATGCCACATCGGGCTTGTGTGCGTGAAACCCGAAAGCATGGTGGCGATTCCCTACAAGGCGTTTGACTACGCCGCGGCCGGTCTCGCGATCGTCAACTCGCTGCCCGGCGAGCTCGAAGGGCTTGTGCAGCAATATGAGGCGGGCGTGTCGTATACGGCGGGGGATGCCCGATCGTTGGCCGAAGCGATCGCGAGCGTTGCCGCGGATCGCAAGAAGCTCGTGGCAATGCGAGGGAACTCGCGCCGGCTCGCCGAACGCGAGTTTGACCGCGAGAAGACGTACGCCGCGTTTGCCGACTGGATCGAAACCGTCCACGGCGGCGGGTGACGGGGCGGCTCACTCAGACTGTGTTGTGGACGTGCGTATACATGTCCGCTACGCTTGCGAGCGACGTTATCCGCGTTACCAATTCCTCACGTCTCTGTACGCCCCTTCCAAGCAGCCATGCCAGAGCCAATTGCCGCCAACCTGGACCAAATCAACCAGTCGCACGACGCCGATTGCGAACTCGTGATCGGGCTTGTGGGCGCGACCGGGACCGATCTCAATCGCCTGAGCGAACTCCTGCGGATCCTGTTGAATCAGACGGGATATGCCGTCGAAACAATCAAGGTCTCCGAACAGGTGATTCCGCTTTTTGGCACTGTTGCGTTTGACGCGGGGAGCCCATTCGACCGCATTGCAAAGCTCATGACTGCCGGAAATCAGGCTCGGGAAACCGCGGGTGATGATTCCGTCCTTGCCCTTGGGGTCGCAGCTCGGATTGCTGAGAACAGAAGCATTGCGGATGCGCCGGTGTGGCGACGCGCCGTGATCGTGAACTCCCTGAAGCGGCCTGAAGAGGTCGAGCGGCTTCGGCAGATCTACCAAAACGGGTTCGTGCTCTTGGGGGTTTACGCCGGCGCAACCTTCCGACGGCAGGCGCTTGTCAGGCGGGGAATGACAGAGGACCAAGCCGACGATCTCATTGCCCGAGACGCAGACGAGCGACAGGAGCCACACGGGCAGCGACTCAACAAGACTTTCTACTTGTCCGACTTCTTTGTTCGGCTCGACAAGGGAGAAGAAAAGACCCGAAGCGAGGTCGCTCGCATCGTAGAGTTGCTCTTTGGCCACCCGAACCGAACGCCGACGTTCGATGAGTACGCGATGTTCTTCGCGTTTGCCGCGGCTCTCCGATCGGCTGACCTGTCGCGGCAGGTTGGCGCGGTGATCGCGCGCGATCATGTCATTTTGGCCACGGGAGCCAATGACTGCCCGAGAGCGACCGGTGGACTTTACTGGCCATCGGAAGACACGAGCGGTCGAATCATGGATGAACCATCCGGCCGCGATTACTTGTGCGGTGTCGATTCAAACGCAGCCGAGCAGCAGAAGATGATCAAAGTTCTCGTCGATCTTGGAGCTCAGCGAGGCCTGGATGAGGCGACGCTTCGGAGTGTGCTGAGCGCTCCAGCATCGCCGATCGGCGACCTGACGGAGTACGGCCGTGTCGTTCACGCAGAGATGGATGCCATCACCTCCTGCTCCCGGCTCGGCATATCGATAGCCGGAGGAACGCTGTACTGTACGACCTTCCCGTGCCACAACTGCGCCAAACACATCATCGCTGCGGGGATCGATCGCGTTGTGTTCATCGAGCCGTATCCCAAGAGCAAGGCTCTCGACTTTCACCCCGATGCAATCGTGTTTGATTCACGTACTGAGGCGGACCAACGGGTGCTGTTTGAGCCATTTTTCGGCATTGGACCCCGCCGATTCTTTGATCTGTTCTCGATCAACCTGTCGAATGGATACGATGTCGTTCGAAAAGACCGCGAGACCGGAAAGGCTAGAACCTGGGATCACGAGTCGTCGCGGTTACGGCTTCAATTAGTGCCCTCGACATACCTTGACCTGGAGCGCCAGGCTGCGTCGATGTTCAAGAAAAACTTTTCCCCCACGAGGAGGCAATGATGGACCAGCCAAAAATAGTGCGCCTGGAGCCTGACGCGGCGTTCCTTGCATTCCTTACTGAATCAAGCCAGCGTGTGGCGGCGATGCCGCAATGGCGGCAGGGGAACCTCGCGGCGAGTTCTCGGTCAACGACGCGGTTTCCTCGGCCTCCGATCGTGACTGAAGAGTCTGAAGCTCGTCCTCCGCAGGAAGGCCGAAGCGACGAGTAACCTGGTGGTCCGCCCTCGGAAGCCCCGAGGGCGGCCTCCGCGACAAGCTCGTGAGCGATGCCGACGCACTCTCCGCGGCGACTAATTCCGACGTTGCCGCGGATCGCAAGAAGCTCGTGGCAATGCGAGGGAACTCGCGCCGGCTCGCCGAACGCGAGTTTGACCGCGAGAAGACCTACGCCGCGTTTGCCGACTGGATCGAAACGGTCCACGGCGGCGGGTGACGGTTCGCGGAAGCGTTGCGGGGAGGGGGGAGGTTGTTGGCTGCGAGCTGCTCAACTTTTTCTTTCTGCCAATGAATGCAGAGCGATCAGTTAGACGCGTGGTAGCAACCGCACTGGATACGCGGCGAGTTCCGTATCGACAGTGGCAATCGTCATCCCGTGTTGCATCGCCTGAGCAACCAACAATCGATCGAATGGGTCGTGGTGGAGTCGCGAGAGAGTGGCCAGATGGGGCATCGCCCCCTCATCCACCGGCAGCGGGAATATCCCGTGAGCAACCCGCAGTTGAGGTAGGTAGCCAGCTGGAGCGGCAGGGAGCGAGAGCTTACCCGAGTGGTGCTTGATGACCGCCTCCCAGACCGATGCGGCGCTCAGGAATACCTCGTTCGACAGATCCTGGATCGCCGCCTTGAACGTCGCCGGGAGCTTCGGGTCGGCGGTGATGTACCAAAGGAAAACATGGGTATCCATCGTCAGGAAGTGGGCTGTCGAAGTCGTCCGGAACAGTGAATAATCCGGCGGCAAGTCCAAACGGTCGCTGCGCCGATTGCGGAGTTGCGACTGGTCGAAGTTCGGCAACGGGGCGGCCGCCGCGGACGACAACAATGCATTCCCCAGCCTCTACTCGGTCGATCAAAGCGGCGGGGTTGTGGGCAAGTTCTTGCAGGCTGATGTTGCTCATAAAGCCAATATACCCCAATCCAGCCAAAAGGCAGGCAGCACCAGGCGTTGAAGCAGGCTCGCGATAGCATCCTGCGGTATGGTGAGGTTGTTGGCTGCGAGCTGCTCAACTTTTTCGTTCTGCCATGAAGGCCAGAGCCCAAGCCAGAGCAGGGAAACCCCGAGCCGTGTTGGCTGATCGCGAGAAGACGTTTGCCGCGTTTGCCGATTGGATCGAAACGGTCCTCAGCGGCGGGTGAACTCAGTCACGGGTACATTGGTCTCCACATGGCGAGTCGCACGAGGTGCGGCACCCGGAATGTGCCCTGCTCATGAAAACAAAGGTCCACGTCTACTACCCCAACGATGACCGAAGCGTGATGTGCTCCCTGATTCACATCAACGCGATCGAAGGCCTCCAAACCACCTGAGCCTCGTGAGCAACCACCACCGTACGCTCCCGTGGAGGCCGCTGCCATGATTGAATTCGATGAAGACCTCGAAACCTTTGTGCGTGTCCCGGGCCACGTACGCGAAGCAGGTCTCCTTGTGTTGACGGCGGTCGAAAATGGCGACGCCCGTGGGGTGGGCAATGCCCATGCACCCCCCGGAGCGCAGGGCCGCCGGGACTGGGCGAACCCGCGTGGCACTCGGCCCGCATTGTCCTGCCCCGGAGGTTTAAGACTCCAGGTGCTTGCGGGGCGCCGCGACCGCGGCTACGATGTACCACCGTACACTCACCGGGAGGCTATGCCATGAACGCCGATACCGTTCGGGAACATCTTCGACGGAAGCCCTTTGAGCCCTTCGTGATCCGGATGTCGAACGGGGAATCGCACGAGGTGCGGCATCCGGAATGTGCGATAGTGGCATCGAATCGCGTGGTGGTGTACCACCCGAGCCTCGACCGCATCGTCTACTGCGCCCTGATCCACATCAACGCCGTCGAAGCCCTGCAGACGAACTAATCGCGGCTGGCTGCCATGGGAACGAGTGAGTGATTCGTGAACGCCGCACCGCTTCTGTCGAGACTGCTTGCCGCGCTCGCGACGGAACATCTCGAGGCGGTGCTGATCGGCAACGCCGCGGCCGCGATCCACGGGGCACCGGTGACCACGCTCGACTTCGACTTCATGTTTCGCGAGACCCCGGCAAACATGCGAAAGCTCAAGCGCGTGGCCGCCGCACTCGACGCCACAATCCTGCGACCGTACTACCCCGTGTCACGGCTCTACCGAATGGCTCACGATGCCTCGGGGCTTCAGGCCGACTTCATGCCCGTCATTCATGGCGTGCGATCCTTCGAGGGCCTGAAGGCTCGGGCTGCTGTGCGGGACTTGCACGGCCACACCATGCTCATCGCGAGCCTCGACGATATCATTGCGAGCAAGCGAGCGGCCGGACGAAGCCACGATCTCGCCGTGCTCCCGGTGCTCGAGGAGCTTCGCGAGTCGCTCGGGGCGAGCGATGAGGCGCCGCGAAAGAAAACACCTCGCAAGAGGCGCCGGCCATGAAAAAACGATCACCAGCCAAAGCTCGTAAGGGCCCTGCCAAAGGGCAAGCCAAGCGGCCACCGAGTAGGGCAGAGACGCTTGCCGCGCTTCCTGCCGAATCGCGGCGGCAGCTTCAGGAGCTCATCCGACGCCGGCTGGCGCTGCCGCTCGAGGATCGGATGAACTTCCTCCGCCGAAGGCTCCCCGGCGGCGGAAGCTGCTTGTAGGGCGAGCCGACCCTGGGGCCCAGGACCTCCGGGACTGGGTGAAACCGGTTTGCATTTCGATCCGCATTGTCCTGCCCCGGAGGGGCTGTTTTTTCGGCCGGCGGCCATCTATGCCCCGGCGGCCTTTGCGGGCCTCCGCCCGCCACTCGCCACTCCCGGGCCGTGTGAAACCGGCTTGCACTCCAGCAGGCATGCACCCTGTCACGCCCCGCGGATCTCATGTTGCCAGAGCTGGTGGAGGAAGTCGCGCCACGGGAGGATTTCGATGCCGTCTTCCGTGCGGCGGGGGCGTGGGCTGCGGCAGACGAGGATGCAACGGCTCTTCGAATGTTCCTCGCGCCACGCCCGAAGACCCTTGAGCTGATCGCTTGTGGGGCGATCCGTGGACTTCACCTCGATCGCGACCTCCGCATTCCCGAGAATGAAATCGACCTCGATGCCGGAGGCGGTTCGCCAATACGCCACGGGGAGCCCGCTCCCCTTCGGCGCATAGCCGGCGTGGGCCCGCAGTTCCATGAACATGAAATGCTCGAACGCGGCGCCGAAGTCGGTCGATCCCGGCGCGATCGGCCCGCGGTGGGTGAGCTCGTTCACAAGGCCAAGGTCGAAAAAATAGAACCGTGGCGCCTGAATCACACGGCGTTTGACTCGCTTTGTCCAGGCCGGCACCCACGTGGCAACGAGCGTGTCGGTAAGAATCTCGAAATAGCCGCGGACCGTGTTGGCGGCGACGCCGATCTCCCGTGCGATGGTGGCTGAATTGACAATCTGACCATTCGACAAAGCGGCAGCCTCGAGGAACCGCTGGAACGCCGGCAGGTTGCGGGTAAGCGCCTCGGCGAGAACCTCTTCCCGGAGATAGTCGCCCACGTAGGACTCGAGCCGCGATGCAGCCCGATCGGAAAGATAGTGTGGCGGAAGAAGGCCCCGGTTGAGGGCATGCTCTAGGGAGATGCCGGGCACTTCCGCCGATGTCAGAGGAAAAAGCTCGTGCCGCACCGCACGGCCCCCGAGCAGATTGCCGCCACCTCGCAGGAGCTTCCGCGGGCTCGATCCAGTGAGGATGAACATCAGCCCATGGCGGCTGATGAGCGAGTGGACTTCGTCAAGAAGGGCGGGGAGCTTCTGAATCTCATCGATGATGATTGGCTGCTGTGAGCGGGGTATCGCCACGCACTCCTCAGCCAATAGGCCAGGGTCGGCCGCCAGCCTGCGGAATTCACGGGCCGAAAGGAGGTCGTAGGCATGAGCATCGGGGAAGAGCGATCGCAGGAGCGTACTCTTGCCTGTTTGGCGCGGACCCCACAGAAAGCAGGAGTCCGCGGCCAGCCGAGCGGCATCAATGGTGCGGATTATCATGATAATACGCAAGACTACTGCGTTTTATCATGTCGTGCAACGCCCCGATCGGTCTCCGCCGGCTCATTCTTCGCGCCGGGTGCTCCGCCCGTTACGCAAACGCGGCGACACCGCGGCGAACGGCTTTGTCGACGACCTTGTCTGGAATGCCGGCCGTGGTGCCCGACACGACATGCACCTCGCCCGTCGCGACGTCGTACATCATCCCCACGATGCCCACGCGGCCCTCCGCCACGAGCCGCTCGATCACGCTGCTCCTGCGTCGAATCTCTCGCACCACCTGCATCACGTTGCGGCGGCCCAGTTCATCAGCCACCGCTTCCTGCCGCCCCAACGGCGCATCGGCAGGAAGCGAGCACATTGACTGATCCACCATCCGGCCAATCGAATTCACGATCGACGCCAGGTGCGTACACTCCGGCGCCACCGGCACATCGGGATGACAGGCGGCCTGAAGCGCCGCGCCCACGGCGCCACATCGCGTGTGGCCGAGTACCACGACAAGCTTCGCTCCGGCCACCGCCGTCGCAAACTCCATGCTGCCGAGCACCTCGTCGGTGGCAATGTTGCCCGCCACGCGAATGCTGAAAATGTCGCCGAGCCCGAGGTCAAAAAGGAGCTCGGCCGGTGAGCGTGAATCGATGCAGTGGAGGATCGCAGCGATCGGATGCTGACCCTTGGCCGTGGCACTGATCTGACGGCCCAGGTCGCGCTTCATCCGCACGCCATTCACGAAGCGAGCGTTGCCCTTGAGCAGAAACTCGAAGGCGTCGCCAGGAGAGAGCCCCTCCTGCATCTCCCGCGATGTGAAATCGATAAACTGGATGCTGTCGGCGATGTCGTACTTCTCACGGAAGCCACGAGTGCTCACCTGCACGCCACGGGCCGGCCCAATCTCGTCGCGGTACTCGCGGATCGTCGCGAGAATATCGGGGTCGATGTAGGCCGTGTCATGGGCATCGATGAGCACATGCCTGCCCCGAGGAACGGAATCAAGCGATCGCCGCAGCGCCGCGCGATTCAGGAAGCTCACCTGGTTGGCGAGCTCGATTCGCGTGACGTCGCCCGCGAGATGATGCTCCACAAAGAGCTTCATCGGTCGCTTGAGATTGCTCCAGAGAATGAATCCCGCGCTCACGACCAGCCCCACCACAATCCCGATGAGCGGATCGGAAAGCACGATCGCCACGAGCGTGATGACATACGGAACGAACTGATAGCGACCCGCCTTCCACATTTCCTGCACGATCGCAGGACTCGCCAGCCGCAAGCCGGTCGCGATCAGAATGGCAGCGAGACACGACAGCGGAATCAGATTGATGGCCCACGGAAACGCGACCAACGCCACCACGAGCAGCACGCCATGAATGATGCACGCGCGTTTCGTGCGGCCACCGGCATCGATATTCACGCTCGATCGCACGATCTCGCCGGTGAGGGGCAGGCCGCCGATGAGCCCCGACACGCAGTTGCCAATGCCCTGGGCAATGAGCTCGCGATTCGGGGGCGTGGTTCGCCGCTGACGGTCGAGCCGGTCGATCGCCTCAGACGTGAGCAAGGCCTGAATCGATCCCACGACGGCAATCATGAGCGCCGCCCCGTAGACCGCGGGATTCGAGAGCACGGCGAAATCGGGCTTCGGAAATCCATCGATGAGCTCGCCGATGCTCGCCGTGACCGGCACGTTCACGCGATGGGTGGCCTCGATCCGCCAGGCCTCCCCGAGCTGCCCAGAGGCGACAAGGGCGTCGAGCCCAAAATAGGCAGCAACGCCCACTGCCACCACGACGAGTGCCGCCGGGATGCCGCTCTGCTTGGTCACCGACCAGCGACCCCACAGCATGATCAGCGCGAAGCATGCAATCCCGACGGCTGACGCACCGATGTCGCAGGCATCGACGAAGTGAACAAGCTCGGTAAACGTGTTTTCCTTGTCGGCCTCCTGGAAGAACGACATCTCGCCTTCAAAATCCTTGTCGTAGCCAAAGAGATGCGGAATCTGCTTGAGCACGAGGATCACGCCAATCGCCGACAGCAGCCCGCGAACGACACTCGTCGGCACGAACGCCTTGAAAAAGCCCCCCTGGGCCACGCCCATCCCGATCTGCATGAGGCCAGCAAGGATCGTGGCTACGAGCACCGCCTCGAACGTGCCGAGCGCCTCGATCTGAAGGGCGACAACCACAATGAACCCCGCCGCGGGGCCCGACACCATGAGCTGCGCCCCGCTGAACCAGCCGACGACGAGCCCCGCCACGATGCCCGCAAGAATGCCAGCCACAGGCGGAACGCCCGACGCTCCGGCGATGCCCAGGCAGAGTGGCAACGCGACGAGAAACGTCACGAGGCCCGCCATGAGATCGTTTGGGAGATGACGGGGATCGAACGGCGAGCGAGCGCTGGATGAGTCGTTCAACATGGGTGCCACACGATCAGATGGTTTCCAGCGTGCGCCGGGTGCCCGCAGAAGCCGACTGTTCGTACTGCGCGATGGGAACGAACTGCCCGTCGTTGAAGTCGTAGGCAAACACCTCGCCCGTCTCGATCTTGTAGACCCACCCGTGCAGGAAGAGGTCTCCCTTCACGAGCCGCGAAGCGACGGCCGGGAGCGTGCGGAGATTTTCCAATTGCACGAGCACGTTTTCCTCGACAGCCGCCGTCACGAGACGCTCGCCGTCGAGATGCTGGTAGTTGTCGTTTACGATGCGACGGGTCGTCTCGGCGTGCGAGAGCCAGGACGCCAGGGACGGCATCGACGAAACGGCCTCAGGCGCGAGGAGGCCCTTCATCGCCCCGCAATGGGAATGGCCGCAGATGATGATGTCTTTCACGCCCAGGCCCGACACGGCGAACTCGATCGTGGCTGCCTCGCCCCCATTCGCGGCCCCATGCGGGGGGACGATATTGCCGGCATTGCGGAGGATGAAAAGCTCGCCAGGCTGGGAACGTGTGAGCAGGTTGGGATCAATCCGCGAATCCGAACAGGTGATGAAAAGCGTCTCCGGGTTTTGTCCTTTGGAAAGCTGTTCAAATAGAGTCTTGAGCGGCCGGAAATCCTTTTCGCGAAACTGATGAATACCGGAGATGAGTTTTTGCATGGCGTCTCCCGTGGGTTTGGAATGCTTTGCAGATGGTAAGCCTCGCGGGCCCAATGGGCAAACCGACGGCAACCCTCGCGAGTCGATACGACTCGGATTTGTTGGATTCTGGGACAGCTTCGATCCGCGAAACAATTTTCTCACGCGGCTCCTCGAGACCCGCTGGCGGATCGAACTGACCGACGAGCCAGACTTCCTCATTCATTCCTGCATCGGCCGCGGTCGAAACCTGCACCGCCGCTACGACTGCGTGCGGATTTTCTATACCGGCGAAAATGTGTGGCCCGACTGGTGCAGCACCGACTGGGCGTTCACGTTTGAATACTCCGAGCACCCGCGGCATTTTCGACTTCCACACTGGCCCTTCTATGTGGAGCCTTCGCGGCTCGTGAAGCCTGCCGAGCCGCCCGACGTCGAAGCGATCATCGCCGCCAAGCCCCGGTTTTGCGGGTTCGTGGTCTCGAATCCACGCTGTCGGGTGCGAAACGAATTCTTCCAGCGGCTCTCGAAATACAAGCAGGTCGATTCAGGCGGCAAGCTCTTCAACAATGTGGGCGGTCGCGTGGCCGACAAGCAGGCGTTCCTCTCGGAGTGTCGCTTCACGATCGCGTTTGAAAACGAATCGTATCCCGGCTACACGACCGAGAAGATCGCCGAGCCGATGCTCGTGCACTCCGTTCCTGTCTACTGGGGCGACCCGCTCATCGGCCGCGATTTCGATTCCCGCAGCTTCCTGTCGTTTCACGATACGCCCCCGGGGCCCGGCCTCTCGAATTCAGCGGCCCTCGACATCCTCGTGGACCGCGTGATCGAAGCCGACCGCAATCCCGGTATCTACGCGGCGATGCTCACGCGACCCTGGTATCACGCCAATCGCGTGCCGGCCTGCGCCCGCGCCGAAACCCTCCTTGCCCGGTTCGCAGAAATCTTCACCACGCCGATCGACCGCGTGTCTCGCCGCCGTGGACCCGCGCGGCTCCTCGGCCTCGATCGCGTCCCCGACGCCGCCGCAAGCATCCGCCGCCGCCTCACCCGCAAATGGCGTCAGTGGACCAGCGGCGAGTGATCCACACGCACTGCGGCTACCGCCGGCCAGTGCTGGTCAGGAAGGAATCTCATCAGATTCTGCGAGGACCTCCACGAGCAGCGTTTTCAGGCCCATTTCTGTTGCTCCTCGCTCGACGATCATTCGCTCAGTGTCATTGGCTGCCCGCATGATCTGCCGAAGATCGCGACGGCTCTTGTGGGCCCCCTTCGAAATCCATACGAGCTTTGAGAGAACGGCATCGACCCGAGATGCCACTGGGAGAGTGATACCCTCAAAAATCTCCAGCCGTACCGAACGGTCAAGTTCTCCAGGGATCATCTGCCTCGGGTAGAGATCAACCTTGAGCGACTCGGCGAGGTCAAGTGCTTGGAACATGCCGGCTTCCTGTACGGAACGTCGCGCCGTTGCTGGATCTACCAGAAAGCCCGCTGTCCGAAGCCCGGCCAGCAGCGCATCAAGGTGTTTCGCTGTTGTGAGAGGGTCGATCACAACATCGAAGCCTTGGGTCATTCGCGGCTCACCGTAGGCAAGAGTGGTCACCCCTCCGGTGAGATGAAATCGAATCGAAAGCCCCTTGAGGACATCCGTGAGGCGGATGAGTGTTCCGCGGAAGACCTCAACCGGAAACATCGTTGCTCAGTTCGGCGATGGCAGCATCGATCAGGCGACAGGTCGCGGGCTCGCCGCGGTAGAGACGGCGTGCCACTTCCAGTCGAAGGCGGTTCGCAGGTATCGGACCTTTTTCTGCCACGATCTGACGGCTAAGCCACCGGCGGCTCCAGTCAAGCATCGCCATGCCTCGGGCCACCTTCTCAGCCGGCGTGAGCCGATCCATCGCCTCGCGATAAGTCGCTTCAATTGATGAGGGAGAATCGAGCATGACCCGAATGCCATGAAGATAGCCGCAAGTCTTGGCGTGGCCACGTGATGCGCATGCCAGCATGTTTCGTGCTGGCGATAGCAGTGCTGTCATGGCCGAAGCGCTGCCGGATCGCAAAACAAGAAGACCTCAGGGCGAGA
>JBGTGN010000030.1:0-17008 GCA_041746715.1 Pirellulales bacterium
GCGTGAGCGTGGGAATGACGGCCGACTGAGTCATGGGCGTGGCTGGCCGCGGGTAAGACTCTCGAGCAGGCCGGCATCGACCGCGGCATGGCCAACGGGCGGCGCAGCCCCGGCACCGTCAGCCGACAAAAACCCGGCCACGGGGCCACCCGACGACGCGCCGGTGGTCACAAGCCCCTCGGCCTGGGCCTTCTCCACGATCTCGAGAAAGAGGCTTTCGAGCGATCGTCGCGGATGCTCGACACGGTTGACGGCGAGATGATGCCTCGCGAGCAGTTCCCTGACCTCAGCCACCACGCCGTCGGGCATGTCGGAGGTCTCAAGGATCGTGGCGTGCTCCTGCGTGAGGAGTTCGGCGCAGGTGCCCTCGGCCCGGATGCGGCCGCCATACATGACCGCGACACGGTCGCAGAGATCTTCCACATCGCCAAGCAGATGTGAGCAGAGGAGCACGGTTTTTCCACGCCGGGCGAGGGTGGCAATCAAGTCCTTGATCTGGCGGGCGCCGACCGGGTCCATGCCGCTGGTGGGTTCGTCGAGGATCAAAAGCTGCGGGTCATTGATGAGGCTCTGGGCCAGGCCAATGCGTCGCTGCATGCCCTTGGAATACTCGCCCACGGGGCGGTTTTGCGCCGCCTCGAGGCCCACCATCTCCAGCAGCATGTCGATCCGCTCGCGGCGGGCTCGTGCGTCGAGGCCGAAGAGCCGGCCAAAATATTCGAGCGTCTCGCGGCCCGAGAGAAACCGGTAGAGATACGATTCCTCTGGCAGGTAGCCGATGAGCCGCTTGGTGGCCACATCCGTGGGCCGCTTGCCGAGGATCGCGATCCGCCCCGCCGTCGGCTGAAGAAGCCCCAGCAGCATCTTGATCGTCGTGCTCTTCCCAGAGCCGTTGGGGCCCAGCAGGCCATAGACCTGTCCGCGACGAACCTCCAAAGACACGGCATCAACCGCACGCACGCGGGGCCGCATCCAGAAATCACGAAACGTCTTTGTGACGCCAACGCAGGCGATATCCACCACCTCGCCGCCATCCGCCGTAGCCACCATGCCCCGTATCCTCCTTGCACCCTTCAGCCCGTTTGGGCAGCGTCGCCCTACCGGCTTTCCTCGGCCCGCTTCTGGTCCTGCCGCATCGTCTTGAGCTGCTCCTTCTGACGTTCCTTCTGGAGTTGTGGATCGCGGTTGAGCTGAAGCTCGAGCCTGCCCGGCACGGTATAGAAGGTCTCGACATCCTTGCTCGTGAGGATCGCCTCGCGGGCATCTTCCCAGATGCGGGCGAGCACGAGCCGCGGATTCCGCTCGTACTGCGGCAAGAGCTGCTCAAACGTCTGCGCCTCACCCGCAACCTTTTCCACGATCTGCGTGCGGTACGTGGTTGCCGCATTCACCATGCGAGCCACCTCGCCGCCGATGCGGATGCCGTCTACCGAAAGGTCGGCAAGCGCCTTTTCGATGCGGTCCTCCGCGGCGGCGGCCTCGGCGGTGTCACCGCGGTCGGAGGCCTGCTCGAAGGCCACGATGAGCTGCACGAGGGCGGCGCTCGCCTCGCCGGCAGTCTCACCGAGGATTCGCGACCGCTCCTGCTGGGCCGCGACGATTCTTCCGGCGCGATCACTTTCGGCGCTTGTAACAGCGTCGAAGCTCGCGGCCACCCGCATGGGTGCCGAGACTTTATCGAGGGCGAGCTGGTCGATGACGATCCCGGTCCGCATGTCGTCGAGCTTGTCCTGAATCGCGCCGACCGCCACCTCCCGATCGACAACGCCTCTCAGGAGATCCTCCGCAGCAATTCCCGCTGCCGCATGGACGATCCCCTGCTGGGCCACCAGCCGCACCAGGTCGGCAGCCAGGTTCGGGGTGCCGACGTTGGTGAGATAGGCGACCGGATCCGCGATGCGCCAGGTGATCGTCCACTTCGCGTGGGCGATGTTGGAATCACCGGTGATGAGCGAGCCATCTCGCAGCGGGTGCAGCGGCCGGGCCTTCTGGGCCTGCAACTGGCTACGGGTCAGGCCGCTTTCCTGAGCGGTGGTTTCGTACCAAAACTCCTTGTCCAAGACCAGCGTCGCGGGCCTGGTATCGACCTTCACGATCTCTTCGATCGGAAAGGGAGCCGCCAGATAGGTGCCCAGCTCGAGCACACGCCGCCCGGGGGCGCCGACGTAATCACCAAACCGGAGCCGCAGCGCCACCTCGTTGGAGCCGACGCTGAATGTGCCGCTGAAGGCGTAGGCCACGAGCAACGCGAGCATGGCGAGCTTGAGGATTGTGAAACTCACCCGCAGCGCCTCGGCCAGCGACTGCTGGGCCGGGTCGATAGTCGGCGCATAGGGCCGTGGCTCGGCGGGCTTGGGATTGATGTCGTTCATGGTCTCAGGGGCGCGGGGGCCGCTGCCGGACGGGGCTGGCCAGGCTCGCTTGGGCTCTGTTCTCGCTGGCTCGGATCCCGCTGGTTCGGGTCCTTGTTGAACCAGTCGAGGATGCCGAGCGAGTCGGCGGAGAGGACAAACGTCGTGTTGTGGTCAAGCATCTTCTTGAGGGCATCGACCTTCCGCAGGAAGATCGCGAACTCCTCGTTCTTCGCAAAGCTGTGGTACTGGCTCGAAGCATCGCGGTCGCCCTGGGCGCGAATCGACTGGGCCCGCCGTTCCGCAAAGGCGAGGATCCGTTCGCGGGCGCTCGACGCCTCGCTGCGAATCGCCGATGCCTGGGCCTGGCCCTCCTGAAGGGCGTTCTCCGCGAGCCGCTCCCGTGATGCGATCATGGTCTCGAAAACCTTCGACGTGGTCGACTCGGGAAGGATGATCTTGTGGATGCCCACGCTCTCCACCTTGATGCCGTAGCCCGCCTGAGTGAGGGCGGCATCGATCATCTTCGCGGCATCGGCCTCGATCGCTCCGAGCCGCAGCTTCGAGCGGTCGAGGTTCACGAGCTGGTCGAAGCGGTGGTTGCTGATGAGGCCACGGATTTCACGAAGCCGCGACGATAGCTGCCGGGCCGCCTCTGAAGGATCTTTGAGCGTCACATAAAACTTCAGCGGATCCTCGATCCGCCATGTGAGATAGGTCCGCACGATCACGCTCTTCCCGTCGGCGGTCTGGAGCTCCTCGATCTTGTCTTCGAGCAGTTGGAGCCGTCGCGGGTAGAGCGTGACTTTGTGGATCGGCCAGGGGAGCCGCCACTTGAGGCCCGGCGTTTCCTGAACGCTCGACTCGTCGGCTTTGTCGAACGTGGTGCGAACGGCTACCTCGTCGTAACGAACCTGATAGAGGAACATGTGCGAGAGCAGCACACCGACGATCACGAGACCGATGAGGACGACGAAAGAGTTTTTCATGGTTGGAAACTGCGTGAAGGAGCCAGAGCAGAGTTGACGGATCCGTAGGTTGATGGATCAGGAGTAGGGTTGGACCATCCGTGGTAAGGCAGTTCACTCGTTCAAAAGCATGTCGATGGCGGATGCCGGGTCGCTGAAATCCATCCGGAAGACCGGTGTGTCGCCTGCCTCGGCGGCGATGATGAACTTGCGACGGTCGGAGAGTCCTTCGGCGAGCACTTCGAGGAAGCGACGGGTGCGGTAGTAGTTGGGCGAGGCTTCGTAGGCCAAGAGCTCGCCGGCGAATCGCTCGCCATCGGCCCGCTCGCCCACGGCCCGTCGCCAGCGATACGCCCAGGCGGAATGGAGGAGCTCCGCCGCCTCGCCCCGCGCCTCGGCGAGCATGCCATCGATCCGCTGTTCCGCGGCCGCGACGGCTGTCGGGTCGGCTGTGCCGGCCGTTCGCATGGCATCGAGCCCGCGGATTTCGGCATCGATCCGTTTGCTTAACGCCACCGAGCCAGCGACCCGCGCGAGCTGCTCCACCGCGTCCTTGTGGGCCCGCTGGATCCATGTCTCCCGCTGCTGCATCGCCCCAATCTGGGCGTGGAAGGCCCGCGACACGATGCCAATCGGCGGATGGATCGACGTGATCGCCACGCCGACGATCGTGACGCCGAGACCTGCCTGATCGGCCCGTTTTTGGATCGCCTCGCGGAGCACGGGGCCCCCTTCGGTGCGTCCGGTCGCCAGCAGCATGTCGATGTCGTGCGTGGCAAAGAACTGCGTGGCCTCCCTCTGGGCCACGGCCTTGATCGCCTGCCGAGGATCGGTCGACCCGAGAAGGAATGTCTCGAGGTTGGCCACGGTAAATTGGACCGTCACATCGGCCGACACGAGCGACACGCCGGCACCGTCGTCAGCCGACGCCGCGAGAAAATCCTCTTGGCCGATCTGCGAATCACGATCGCTGTCGTTGGTCCAGAGCATCGCGGGCGACTCTTGGGAGCGGCCCGTGAGATCGCTCGTGACCACAAGCTGCTGCACCTCGCCAACGGGATGCATCTCGACTGTTTCGATCGGCCAAGGCAGCTTCACGTGGATGCCCGGCGGGAGTGGGTCGCCCTCAAGCGCCCCAAACCGCAGGAGCACGCCCCGCTGATCTGGCCCCACGATCGTGAACGAACTCATCGCGATCAGAAACGCCACTCCGAAAAGCGTCAGCGGGGTCATAGCACTGCCAAGCAGGCGATAGAGCCAGCTCCCCGACACCTCGACGCCAAACTGGTAGCTGATGAGCTCCGCGAGCACGCTGCCGAGCGACTCGGGCGCCGTGAGCAGGCCAAGCACACGGCTATCAAACGCCGGGCGTGGAATCGCTCCAGGCACCCGCGGCCGATACGACTCGAGGAGCGTCGTGAGGAGGATCTCAAGCCCGATGCCGATCATGAGACAAGGGATCACGAGGGCCATCTCGTCAAACGGCCAGTTCCCTCCCGTGACGGCGATCACCGCTGCACCGGCGAGCAACAGCAGCGCCACGACGAAGCAGCTCATCAAGTAGCTGGCGCATCCGCGAAGGAGCTGCCAGTCACGCTGGCGGGCATAGCCGGCAATCCAGCGACCGCCCACGAAGGCCACAAACGCGATGCCCGCCAGGGCGAAGAGCAGCCCGACCGGATCACAGCGGCCAGCCAGCACCGTGTGTCCACCCGCGGCCATGTGGCTCATCGCACGAAACTGGACCCAGACCAGGCTGCCCCCCGCGATGATGAGATAGCTAGCGATGAGGAGGCTCACCGCCGGAAGGCCGTAGCGATAAAGATTCTCGAGCCGACGGCGGGCGGCATCGAGATCGTCGCCGAGGTTATTGAAGATGGCGGCCGACGCGGCTGGGTCGGCGGCGAGTTTATCGGCGGCGAGGCGCTCGGCCCGCTCCGCTTCGTGCTGGCTATAGAGAATGGCCAGCATGATCCCAATCGGCAGGCCACCAAGCATGTGCCAGCCAGCGGCATAGACCGCCTGACTCTCACTCCACAAGCCCACGAGGCCAGTGGCCATCGTGAGAACCGCCTGGATGGCAAGCCCGATCAGGGCCACGTTCGTGGCTCGCTGAAACACCCGCGGATCGGCAGCCGTCGATGGCGGGGCGGAAGAGGAGTGAGAGGTATCGGCCATAGGTTCGCGGAAGACGTGCGGCCGAGGGTCTGCCAAGAGACTTTCGAGTATACGTTGAGACAAGCTGCATCGAAGCGACTGCAGCCCCCTCCTCACACGATTCTCACCTGCACCGTGGTACGATGCAAAAAATGCCGATTATTCCGATTGCCGCGAACGCTTTCCGTGAATCGATCCGCCAGCCGGTGCATGCCGTGCTGATCGTGGTGGGCTTGCTCGCCCTCCTGCTCAACGTCAACGTCGCGGCCTACACGCTCGAAGACGACAACAAACTTTTGGTCGACATGGGGCTCAGCACGCTCCTGGTCGTCGGCATGCTCCTGGCCACGTTCACCGCCACCGGCACGCTCTCCCGTGAGATCGAGTCGAAGACCGTGCTCACAACCGTCAGCAAACCCGTGCCGCGATGGACCGTTGTCGTGGGAAAGTTTCTCGGGGTGGCGGCGTCGATCGGACTGGCCTACTGGCTTCTTTCAGTCGTGTTCTTGATCACCGTGCGGCATCGTGTGCAGTCATCGATCCGCGTCGAAGACACGTACGACGGCCCGGTGCTCACGTTTGGGATCGTGGCCATCCTGGTGACACTCCTCGTCTCGGCCGCTTTGAACTATCTCTCCCGCTGGCCGTTTCCTTCTACCTTCGCAGTGGTCGCGGCGGTGGCGGCGACAGTGGCCTGGGGCCTTATCTCGTGTGTGAGTCGATCGTGGCGGCTCCAGCATCCGGCGACCGATCAGAACTCACAGCTTATGATTGGTCTCGCGATGGTCCTGCTGGCCGTGCTCGTGCTGGCGGCGGTGGCAATTGCGGCATCGACTCGCGTGGGTCGAGTCGCCACGCTCTTGATCTGTAGCGGCACCTTCCTCTTCGGGCTCGTGGGCGACTACCTCCTCTCGCTTGGCAGCTCGCATCTTTCGGCGCCACTCTCGGCAGTCATTCCAAACCTCCAGCTCTTCTGGCCGGCCGATGCCCTCACCCAGGGGCACATCATTCCCATCTCCCATCTTGGCCTCGTCGCGGCCTACGCGATGGCGATGGTGACCATCGCACTCTCCCTCGCCGTAATCCTCTTTCAGTCACGCGACGTGGGGTGATACGCGGGCGGCTTCGGCCTGCTCGATGTCTTCGCCGCAGCGGATGAGCCTGGCGGAATTGAAGACGACCGCAAGACCACTCACCACGTGGAGGAGCGCTGCCAGCACCGGCGACACGAGACCGGCTCCCGCGAGTGACATGAACACGACGATGAAGAGGCCGCCGATGATCATGTTTTGACGGATCACGGAGATCGTTCGCCGCGAGAGGTCAATGAGGAACGGAATGCGGTCAAGGTTGCTATTGAGCAGCGCGATGCTCGCGGAGTGAATCGCCACGTCGCTGCCCGCGGCGCCCATCGCGATGGACACATCACCCGCGGCGAGAGCAGGCGCGTCATTCACGCCGTCACCAATCACTGCCACGCGGTGGCCGGCTGCCTTCAAGGCATCCACCATTTCGAGCTTCTCATGCGGCAAGACTTCCGCCTTGAACTCGCTGAAGTGCATCTGCCCGGCCACACGACGGGCCACGCTCGTGCGGTCACCCGTGAGGAGCACGAGCCTGGAAATGCCCATGCCCCGCAGCCGGTCGACGGCGCCCGCTGCCTCGGGCCGGGCGTTGTCTTCGAGACCGATCCAGCCGAGCGGCCGTCCGTCCCGCACCACATGGAGCACCGAAAGGCCGTCGGCCTCGCTGGATGACTGAACCGTCTCGAGCGCTTCGCGGTCGATGTGTTCGATCGTGTCGGCAAGCCACGAGGCCCGGCCGACCATCACCACCGAGCCCTCGGCAAACGCTGCGACCACGCCCTTGCCAGCCACCTCCTCGAATCGCACCGTATCAGGAAGCGGCACGCGAGCCTGGCGGGCCATCTCCATGACGGCGCGGGCCACCGGATGGCGACTGTTCTGCTCGGCGGCGGCGGCCGCCGCCAGCAGTTCGGCAGGCTCCACGCCCTCGGCCGGGGCGAGCCGCGTGACCGCCAGGATGCCAGTGGTGAGTGTGCCCGTCTTGTCGAACACGATCGCCGAGAGGTCCCGGGCTGCTTCGAGCGTGGCCACGCTCTTGATGAGCACGCCGAGCCGGGCGGCAGCGGAAAGCCCGGCGACCATGGCCGTGGGCGTTGCCAGAATCAGGGCGCTCGGGCAGGCGATCACGAGCATGGCGATCGCGCGGTTGAACGCGGTGTCGGGCTGATTCTTCAAGGCAAAGAAAAGGACCACGCCCACGATCATGAGCACCGTCGGGGTGTACCAGGCGGCATATTGATCGATGAGCCGCATGATCGGCGTGCGGGTGCGTTCGGCCTGGAGGATGAGATCCTTGACGCGGCCAAGGAGCGTGTCGGCACCCGCCTTGGTCACGGCCACGTCGAGCACGCCGGTGACATTGATCGTGCCGCCGTAGACGTCGTCACCGAGGGCCTTGTCGGCCGGCACCGATTCGCCCGTCACGCTCGCCTGGTTGACCGTGCTCGCGCCGCGGACGACCTGGCCGTCGGCGGGAACTGTGTCACCCGGCCGCACCCGCACAATATCGCCTGGCCGAAGCGCCGTTGCCTCGACCATGACCTCGGTAGCCTCGCCCTCTGCCGAAGCCGTGACGAGCTTGCTGGCCTTTGTGGGCGCGAGCCGCACGAGCGACTCGATGCTCGCCTCCGCCCCAGCCGCCGTCCGCTTTTCGATGAGCGACGAGACGATCATAAAAAACGCCACCGCGGCACTTTCGAGGTACTGCCCCGAGGAGAGCGCTCCCAAAACCGCCAGGGCCACGAGGGCATCCAGGCCCGCCTTGCCCCGAAGAAGTTCGCGGGCCGCCGTCACCACAAGCGGGCCGCCGAGCAGGAGCACAGCCATCGCCGCGGGCACCGCCGAGAAAAACGGCTGATCCCAAAGCCAGCCGGCGATGATAGAGCAGATCAGGAGCGTGCCGCCGAGGAGCGTGGCCGCGATCTGGGCACGCAGCGTCCAGGCGAGCTTCACATCACGGTTGGCATCGATCGCTCGGGCTGCGGCTGTGTCGCTGAGTGAGCCGCCGGGCGAAGGGGAAGTGAGCGTGGCAGTGGACAAGGGCATATTCCGAGAGATCGAGGAACACTCGTTTCGAGCATAGCATCGTCGCAAAACGGCTGCGGCCGCCCGAAGGCGGCCGCAGCTTTTGCATGATTCAGGCCCGTGGGCCGGTCATCATTCGACCGAGCCGCCGCCAACGCCGCCGCCAGCATTCCCGATCTGGTGGAGCCAGATGAGCTCGCGGACTTCGTCATAGCCGCTCTTGTTGATGCCGAAGGTACTGCTCGTCAGGACCGTCGGGTCGGCCTTGTAGGCACCGAGCCAACCATCCGGATTGTCCTGGAAACCAGCAACGTCTTCGATCTTGGCAACGTGGCCATCGGCAAAGAGCACCTGAGCATAGCCGCCGGCGAGAAGATTGACGCTGTTTCCGCCATTCGTCACAAGCGTCTTGCGAGCGTTGTGAATCGGAACGATATCGTTCATCTCGTGGATGCGATCGTTCGGTCCGGTGCCACCGCCCATGCCTTGGGCCGTGAGGTCGAATGGGCAGGTCATGCCGTCGCAGAACGACTCCACCGCGATGGAGCCCGTAGTCACGATCTTCTGATCGGGTCCGAAGAAGGTGTTGAATGTCGTGAAGATCGCGTCGGTGACCAGTGCATCGGCACCGTCACCGTTTCGAGATGCACCCATGAGGGCAATCCGGTCACGGCTCACGCCACCGCCGATCAACTTCTTTTCCGTCAGCGGGCCGTCGCCGTCGAGTGGGCACTTGCCCGGGTCGGAGGCTACGGGATTCATGGAGGGACTGAGGTTCCCGGTGGTGCTGTCCAACACGCAGTCACCGCGAACGAAGTGCCACGTTGTGGCGTAATTCGAGTTGTAGCCGGTTTCCCAGAGATTGTTCTTCTGCTCTTGGGTCGGTGTCGCCATGTCCGCAGGGCCAGTGGCCGATCCGTAGTGGACGGTCTTTTGACCGCCCCAACGAATCGGGTTGCCCTTGCCGACGTTGGTAGCACCGACATAGTCGAGCACCTTCTCGTTCACGGTCGACGGATTGGCAGGGTCAAGCGCCTTGCCAGGGTTGGAGACCTTGATCTTGATGACGTCGGCCACCCAGCCCACCTTGCGGACGTCGCCGTCGCGGAGATGGTCGAAGGCACCGGTGCAGAGACGCGACTGCTTGTCTTCCGTGGAATGGATCATGAACCCACGGCCGAAGGCACTCAGATTGGAACCACTGCCAGCCGCCTGGGCCGAGTTACGGGCCGAGGAGAGAGCCGGGAGGAGAATCGCCACGAGCAAACCAATGATGGCGATGACAACAAGAAGCTCAACGAGGGTAAACCCACGACGAGCCGAACTGGATGACGAATGATGATGCATATCGAGATAAATCCTTTTTCCTTCAGAAGGGAGAGTGCGGGGGTGGACTCACTTCCACCGCCCCGAACTCCGAAACACGCTAACAAAGCCCGACCATCGGATTTTGTTAGATTTTTGTGAGGCGACCACGGGCCGTCCGTAGTCGCGTTTTTTAGCCAAGCCTCCGGGTTCCACCGAGTATTTCGGCGATCGCATCAGCGGCCGCCTTGGCAGCGTCGTTGTCGCCCTGCCCCTGTTTTGAGCGGGATTGCTTGCGGGCGGTCCGCTGCAGCCATTTCTGCATGCCGATGATCTCACCCATGGAATCCCCAGCTTTCTTCTTCGCGACGGGCACGTCGTTCGACTCGGGTGGTTGCTGATTGGGCATCCTGCGACAGCTCCGGGAGGAGGTGAGAGCGATGTGCTCTTACGCTCGTTGGGCGGAAGCATGCATGGCCCGCGTTAGGCCATCACGAGCCTTGTGTGAGAAATTCATGAGCCCCAGAAACTTCTGGTCGGGCATCTCGTTTCACAGGGCCCCGTATCCTGCTCTGGATGATGCCCTTGTCTCATGCACACCACCCATCGCATCACCTGGCGGCCTTTTACGACGCTGTGGTCATCGGTAGCGGCCACAACGGCCTCGTGGCCGCTGGGTATCTCGCCCGGGCCGGTCGGTCGGTGCTTGTGCTCGAGAAGTCGGCCGCCTTTGGCGGAGCCACGGTATCGACGCGGATCTTTCCCGACTACGACGCGATGCTTTCACGGTATTCCTATCTCGTGTCGCTTTTTCCGGAGGTCATCACCCGCGACCTAGGACTCGACTTCCAAGCCCGACGCAGACGGATCGCGTCGTTCACACCATGGACGGATGCGGCCGGCATTCATCGTGGCCTTGTGCTCTCAAATGTCGATGAGGGCCAATCCCGCGATTCCATGCGGGAGATGACCGGCGGTGATGCCGCATGGCACCGCTACCAGGAACTGCTCTCGCTCGAACAGGCCATCGCCAGGATCGCATGGCCCTCGCTTCTCGAGCCGCTGCGTTCGCGCGAGTCGTTTCGGGCACAGCTTCGCACGGCTGATGAAAAGGCCGCCTGGCGGGCGTTCGTCGAGCGGCCCCTGGGCGAAGTGATCGAGCACTACGCTGATCACGACGCCCTTCGCGGGCTCCTGCTCACCGACGGCAAGATCGGCGTCTTCACGAGCGCCCACGATGCGAGCCTGCTCCAGAACCGCTGCTTCCTCTATCACGTGATCGGGAATGAAACAGGCGAATGGCGGGTGCCCGTGGGAGGGATGCGGAGCCTCACGGATTCGCTTCTGCATCGGTGCGGCAACCTGGGGGTAACGCTCGCCGCCGAGTCACCGGCCGTACGCATCGAGCCGGGGCCAAAGCGGCACACTGTATTCTTCGATGCCGATGGCCGTGAGCAGGCCGTTGCGGCCACGCATGTGCTCGTGAATGCCGCGCCCAAGACCTTGGCGAGGCTCCTCAACGAGCCCTGGCAACCGGGGCCCGAAGACGAGGGCTCGGTCGTGAAGATCAACATGCTTCTGCAACGGCTGCCGCGGCTGAAGGCCGAGGGTATTTCACCACAGGATGCCTTTGCCGGTTCGTTCCACATCGACGAGGGCTATGCCCAGATGGAGGCGTCGTTTGCCACCGCGAAGGCTGGCCGGCTGCCCGACCCGGCGCCGTGCGAAATTTACTGCCACACGCTCACCGACAACTCGATCCTGTCGCCCGAGCTTCAGGCACGGGGTTTTCATACGCTCACGCTTTTCGGCCTCGACCTGCCCTGGCGGCTTTTTCCCGAGGAGCTCCATGACGGCCGTCGCGAGGACGTCGCTCGTCTCGTCCTCGCAGGCCTCGACCGGCTCTGCGCCGAGCCAGTTCTCAACTGCCTCGCGCGGGATCGCGATGGGCGGCCGTGCATCGAGGTGATGACACCGCGGGATCTCGAAAACGAGGTCGGTCTCGATCAGGGCAACATTTTTCACAATGCTCTGTCGTGGTTTTTCACCGACGATGATTCGCTCGTCGGCACGTGGGGCGTGGAAACCCACCACCCGCGCATCCTCAGGGCTGGCTCATCGGCGCTCCGAGGCGGCGCCGTCAGCGGCATCCCCGGCCGAAGCGCCGCCATGCGCGTACTCGGCGGAGGGTGAACGTTACGTCCTGCGTGGCTCGGGGTGGCCCGTGTCACGTCGGCCGGACGCTTACGACGGGCCTCGTGCCCGTCGCTGCGCTCGGAGAAAATCGAGCTTCGCCATACTGGCTACGCTCGGCCTACAACGCCGGCTCCGCGGCACGGGCAACCCCGAGCTGGAAGCGTTTTGGAGTCGGCACGGAGCCGGCCGCCAGGAAGCGCGGCCACCGGGCGGAGGCCCGGCAAGCTCGCCGGGGCCAAGGATGGCCCGCCGAGCGTGAAGCAGTGCGCCCCGGTTGCTGCGGCGCACCACACCGTAGCGGTTTCGTGCACGGGAGCCCGGAGGTGCGACCGGCGGCCGGAGGGCCGCAAAGACCGCCGGGGGCATGGATGCCCCGCCGGTCGTAAAGAGGATTACGGCAGGGGTTCGAGCGTGAGAGGATCGCGGAGGGGGAGGTGGGTCACCTTGCCTCCGAAAAACTCCTTCATGTTCGCCCGCTTTTCGAGATCGCCCGGGGCAATCGCATCCCAGTCGCCCACGACCAAGATCGCCATCGCATCGGGATCGAGATGTTGCTTCGCGACTCGCTGGAGATCGGCCGCGGCGACGGCCTCGAGCTTCTCACGATAGGTCTTCCAGAAGTCCTTCGGCCGCTTTGTCCATTCGTCGTTCACGAACACCTGAAGCATGGCCGGCTTGCTCTCGAACTGTCTCGGGAATGTCTCGATGAGGCCCCGCTTGGCCGTCTCGAGCTCTTCCGCGGGCACCGGTTCCTCCCGCATTCGTCGGATCTCGTCCATCACGATCTTGGTCGCGAGCGCGACGGTTGCATTCTTGCTCTCGAAGCTCGCCACGAAGAGCCCCGGGTAGGTCACGCGTGGCTGGATCGTCGATCGCACCGAATAGGCCAAGCCCTCGTTACTCCGTACTTTCTGCATGAGCCGGCTCGTGAAGCCCCCCGCCCCCAGAATCTCATTCATGAGCGCTAGCGGAATTGCGTCGGGATCGTCACGTTCGATCGACCGCTGCCCGATGACGACTTTGCCCTGCGGGATGTCCTTCGGGATGTGGTAGAGGCCCGGCGCGAGCTTTGTAGTGGGAGCCACGGGATCGGCTGCGATTGGCCCGCGACCCCAACCAGCAAAAGCCTCTTCGAGCTTGGCGAGCATGGCTCTCGGTTCAAAATCGCCCGACACCGCGATGATGCAGTTGCCCGGATGAAAAATCTTCTTGTGCATGGCCACAAGGGCGTCACGAGAAATGGCCTTCACCTCTTCGGCGGTCGGCTCCGCCGCCTCGAAATGGTCGGGGCCAAAAGCGAGCCGCTTCCATTCGCGGGCCAGGATCGCCGAGGCGTCGTCATTTCGCTCGGCAAGCTTCGCCAGCCGCTGGGCTTGTGTTGTTTCGAGACGGCCCGCGTCGAAGCCGGGAGTGCGAAGCATCGCGAGAAAGAGTTTCAAACTCTCATCAAAATTACTCTTCAAGCAGTCCATCTTCGCCGTGGTGAACGTGTCACCGGCCGACACCGCAATCTCGGTCGCCAGAAAGTCGAGCGACTCGTCAAACTCGATAGGCTTCATCGCGGCCGTGCCCCCCTCGCGGATGAGCTTTGCCGTGAAGGCGGCCAGGCCCGGAGAGTTCGCAGGGTCGAGCGAACTGCCTCCCTTGAACGTGATCGAGAGCTTGATGAGTGGCAGCTCCTGGGAGGGCGCCAGGAATACGACCGTGCCGTCGGGCAGCACATGTCGGTAGTCAGCCGCCGCGGGGGGCTCGAAGGCAAGCGGGGCAAACTCGAGCTGCTCGGGTCTCACCGGGATCGCCGGGAGATCGGCTCCCTGCACGACGAATGGGGCAAGCACCAAAAAAAGTGTCAGGAACCTTTTTCGCCCCCGACAGGTTAAACACCGAGGTATTACCCCAAAAAGGTTCCTGACACCTTTTTTCATCGGGCCTCCTTGCGGCGGTAGATCGCCACGCTGCGGTTGGTTGAATCGAAATACTTCTTGGCTACGCGGCGGATGTCGCCGGCGGTGACGGCCTCATACTTCGCGGGCCCCTCGTTGATCTCCTGCCAGTTGAGCAGGGCCTCATTAAAGGCCAACTGGATAAAGAGATTCATATTGCTTTCGAGCTTACGAAAGTTGCCTGCCGCGACGCGGTTTTTTACTTTCCGTAGTTCGCGCTGCGGCACCTCTTCGGCCTGGAGCTTCGCGAGCTCCTCGTACCAGGCCTGCTCCAGGTCTTCGGGAGTCGCGTCGCCGCGAGCCTGGGCCGACACGGAAAAGAGGCCCGCGTATTTCCGAGTGTCGGAATAAGCACCGGCACCCGCCGCGATGCCACGGCCCTCCACAAGGCCCGCGTAGAGCCGACCGGTTCGCTCGTTCAATATCTCAGCGAGCATGTCGAGGGCGTAGGAATCAGCGTGCCCAGCGGGCACCGTGTGGTAGCGAACCTCGACGGCCGGCGGGAAGTCGCCCGAGGCGATCATTCGCTGCTCGGCGAGCTGCTGCACTTCGAGCGTCACGACCGGTGGTGGCTCGCGCTCGCCCGGCTTGAGTCGCGAGAAGTATTTCGTGATGAGCTTCTTCGCTTCGGCTGGGTCGAAGTCGCCGACCAAAACCCCAAACAAATTGCCGGGACGGTAGTAGACGTTCCAGTATTCCTGCGCCTGCTCGAAGGTGTAGCTGTTGAGATCGCTTGTCCAGCCGATGACCGGCCAGGAGTAGCCGCTCGACGCCCAGACCATCGCGTCAAACTGCTCCTCGAATTTGCCCGTCGGCGTGCTTTCGGTGCGAAGGCGTCGCTCCTCGTGAACTACATCACGTTCCGAATAGAACTCGCGAAACACGCTCCCGTGGAGCCGGTCACTCTCCATCCAGGCCCAGAGCTCGAGCTTGTTGGACGGCACTGTGATGAAGTAGCAGGTGATGTCGTAGCTCGTGAAGGCGTTCATGCCACTGCCGCCTCCACGGGTATAGACCTGGTCAAACTCGTCCTTCACGATCGTGCCGGCCGCCTCGCCAGCAGGGCCGCGGCCCTGCTGGGCACGGATGAGGTCGTCGAGCCGGGCCCGTAGCACCCGAAGCGCCTGCGTGTCGTTGGCGGGATTCCACGGGTCGTCGATCTCGCCCTTGAAGTAACGGTCGTATTGCTTCGTCCACACCAGGCGGTTGATCTCGTCGCGGATCGCCTTCTGCTCCACGCGGAAGCGGGCGTCTTTCTCGGGATCGCGGGTGCCGATCGTGTCGGTGCCCTTAAACATCATGTGTTCGAAGAAGTGGCTGATCCCGGTAATGCCCGGCCGCTCATTCACGCTGCCGACCCGGGCCACCCACCCGGCACTCACGACATTCGGCTGATCTTTTCGAGGGACGAGCAGAAACTCCATGCCGTTGTCGAGCCGAAACTCCTCGACGGCCACCTGCTGGGCCGACACCGTTGTGGCCTGGGCGACCCCAAGGAGCATCACAAGGAAGAGCGGCAATCGACGTGAATAGCAGTGCATGCGAAACCATAGGGCCGGGGGGAGAGAAACGGGAATAGGGACCGCGTCGTTATAGCCGCGCCGGAAAAACCGCGTCTGCCGGGTTGCTTGTTCGGCGCGGCGCGCGGGATATTGAAGGCTTGTCTTGGCCACCTACGAGGAACACCCAATGCTGTCACGCCGATCTTCCCTCTCCGACGCCACGGGTGTCGGCCGACGCCTCTCTGCCCGACACCTCGCGATGCCAGTGTTCGCCGTCGCGGTGGCTGCGATGGCCGGAAACGCATGGATGCTCGCGATGGCCGCCGATGGCCCGCCCAAGCCCGACAAGGTGGCGGTGTTCATGCGGGCGAAGCTTGCCCACTCCCAGAACGTGCTCGAGGGGCTTGCGACCGAAGATTTTGATTTGATCGAGCGGGGCGCCCAGGAACTGGCGCTGGCGAGCCTTGACAGCAACTGGCAGGTGCTGCAAACCGAAGACTACGTGCGGCAGAGCGCCGAGTTTCGCCGCTCATGCGGCACGCTTCGCGACGCAGCGAAGGCCAAAAATCTCGACGGAGCGGCCCTCGCCTGGATGGACGTGACGCTCAAGTGCGTGCAGTGCCACAAGTACGTCCGCGACGAGCAGTGACGGCGTGAACGTCGTCGTTGGCCGGGGCGAGGGGTTTTCCATGCCCTGGAGCCGGCGTAGGAAACGGAGCACAGCCACGATGGCGAAGCGAGGTTTCCTCCGGGCGACCGGAGGGCAGGATGCCCGGAGGAAGCGTCCGGCTTCATGGCATGGGCAGCCCCTCGCGGATGTTTCCCGGGAGCCCGGTTTCTCACCCGGCGTGACGGGGCGTCGCCGGGGAGGCACAATAGAGGACTACCGGGCGGTGATCCACTCTTGGAGCAAGCGGCCATGACAAGCATGACTGGCACGGCAGACGGAGCGACAAACCAAGATGGCCCGAGCGGCCTTCCGGGAGATCTTGCCCAGCGGCTTTACGCCTTCCGAGGCCGTGTGTGGCGGATCAAGCTCCTCGAGGCTTTCGGCGGAGCCGCGGCGGGCGTGCTCGTCGGCTATCTCGCGGTGCTCGGCCTTGACCGGGTGATGGAGACGCCGGCCGCGTTGCGACTGGCTGTGTTCGTCGCGGCTGTGGCGGGCTGCGCGCTTGTGCCGGTGGCGCTCCATCGCTGGATCTGGAGCCATCGCCGCTTCGAGCAGCTCGCGCGGCTCATCGCCCACTCGTTCCCAGCCATGGGCGATCAGCTCCTTGGAATCATAGAACTCGCACGGGAATCGGGAACGGCGTCGCCGCCCGCATCGGCATCACCATCAACGGCCTTTGGCGGTTCGCGGAGGCTCGCAGAGGCCGCGATTGCGCAGGTCGCCGAGCGGTCACGAGCGATTGATTTCGGCGCCGCGGTGCCGCGGCCACGGCATCGCGCATGGCTCGTGGCGGCAGCGGTGCCGCT
>JBGTGN010000031.1:0-12329 GCA_041746715.1 Pirellulales bacterium
CGAGACCCAGACGTACAAGTTCTTCCGGCAGAACTTCCAGGGCGAGGAGTTCATCCTTGTCTCCTGGGACGGCTGCACGATGGCCGATCCTCGGCTCGAGCTCTTGGCAACGAAGCTCCTGCCGCCGCCCGAAGAGGCGGCACGGATCGAGCGAACCCTCTACTTCAAGACGGCCCAGACGGGCCCCCGCGCCGTGGCGCTGATGACGGCCGAGCCGCTGAACCTCGAAGAAGACGAGGCGGTGCGGCGGCTCACTGGTGCGGTGATCGGCCCTCCCCCAGAGGGTGTCGAGGCCGGCTCCATCGAAGACGACATCGGCGCTCGTCAAACCTGCCTCGTGCTCACACTCTCCGATGCCGCGCGGGCGAATCTCCACGGCGCGATTGACGAGATCAAAAACGTCGCGACCAAAGAGCTCGGCATCCCCGAGCCTGATCTCCACATGGGTGGACCGCCAGTCGACAACGTCTCGATCGACAAGGCTGGGCAGGCGAGTGTCACCATTCTCTTCGGGCTCTCGCTGGTCGTGGGTTTCATCGTGAGTTGGTGGAGCCTGCGGAGCAAGGCACTCGTTGGGATCGTGATCGCCTCTGGCGTGTACAGCATGTTCTCATGCCTGGCGATCGTCTGGTACTCAGGCTATCCCGTTGATGCAATTCTCCTGACGATGCCGTCGCTGGTCTATGTCGCCACGACGAGCGGTGCGATCCACTTGGCAAACTACTACCGTGACCAGATCGCGGAGACAGGCAAGCGGGAAGGCGCCGCCGGTGAGGCGCTCCAGCACGCCATGCTCCCCTTGTCACTGGCCACCGGCACGACCGCCGTGGGCTTGGCGACGCTCGCCGTGAGTGAGCTGGTGCCTATTCGGATGTTCGGCATTTTCTCGTCCATCGGCGTGGTCGTGAGTTTTCTCGTGATCGTCACGCTCATGCCGGCGCTCCTCGAGCTCTTTCCGCCACGGCTCAAACTCGGGGCCGCCGCTGACGGTGAAGATGACGGCACGTGGCGGCCGATCGAACAGAGCCCATGGTGGAAGGTGGGCCAGTGGATCACCAACCACAATGCCTTCGCTACGGCAGCGTGCCTGCTCGTGATGGTGGGTGTCGGCTACGGCATGACCCGGATCGAGACCAGTGTTCAACTCATGCGGCTTTTCTCATCGAAGGCCCGCATTCGCACCGACTACCACTGGCTCGAGAAGCACCTCGGGCCGCTCGTGCCGATGGAGATTCTCGTGCGGATCGACGATGCGGCCTGCCCGCTCGACTTCCGTGAACGGATGGAGCTCGTGGAACGGGTGCAGGAGAAGATCGCGGGCCTCCATGAAGTGGGCAGCTCGCTCTCCACCGTTACGTTCAGCCGCGGGATCGATGTCTCTGGCGGTGGGAGCGTCTTCTCGAAAATCATTGGCATGAGCCAGGCGCGACGGGAGGCAACGCTTTCCAGGACGCTCGAACGGCACCGCGATGAGTTCATGGAAGGGGATTACCTCCGCGAGGCCGAGGTGGAAGTGCCGGTTGGCCCTCAGCCCGAGCCGCCGGAAATCTCCACGCTCGCGTCGCTTGCAATCTCGGCCGGCCTCATGGAGGCCCCTGTGGCACCACCGGCTCCCACCCGGGAGCGGACAGAAGAGCTCTGGCGAATCAGCGCCCGCGTGAGCGCTGTCAAGGAAGTCGACTACGCCGACTTCAAGGCAGAGCTTCAGCAGGAGATCGCCCCGATCCTCGCCCAGCTCAAGGCCGACGGCATCGACGGCGTCGAAGTCGAATACACAGGGCTCGTGCCGCTGGTCTATAAGGCCCAGCATTCGCTGCTGGACGGACTCAAGACGGGGTTCATCTGGGACTTCCTCATCATCGTGGCGGTGATGGTTCTGCTGTGTCGTGCCGCGTCAGCCGGCATCGTGCTCCTCTTGCCGGCGGCGTTTCCGGCGGTGCTCGTGTTTGGCGGCATGGGCTGGGGTAATCTCGGCCTCAAGTCGCTTGGCATCGGATCACTCCTGGTCGACATCGGCTCCGTGATGGCCCCCAGCGTGGCGCTTGGTGTGACCGTTGACGACGTGGTTCACTTCATGCTCTGGTTCCGCCGTGGCACGAGCGAGGGGCTCGACCGCAAGCAAGCCACGATGCTTGCCTACAAGGGATGTGCCCGGGCGATGTACCAGAGTTGGGGTGTGATTGGCATCGGGCTGTCGGTGTTTGCCCTCTCCCCCTTCGGGCCGACCCAGCGGTTTGGCTACATGATGCTTTCGATGCTCACGATCGCGCTCGTTGGCAATCTCGTGTTCTTGCCGGCACTGCTCTCCGGGCCGCTCGGTGGCCTCTTTGCGGCCAGCGTACTACGGAATGACCGCCGCAAGGCCCAGCGGGAGAAGGGCCGAAGCGTGACGATTGATCCTGGTACGGACGTGCTGTCGCCGCCGCACATCGCTCCCGGGGCAGCGAGGCAGGCCGTGCATGCCTGACGGCCTGCCCACGGCAACGATCATCCTGAAGCCCCGCCGGGCCCGTCCCTTCTTCGGGCGGCATCCGTGGGTGCTCGAGAGTGCTATCGATACGGTCGAGGGTGAGCCAAGTGCTGGCGACGTCGTGGACCTCGTGACGCACGACCGAACGTTCGTGGCCCGTGGCCTCTATAACCCCAAGAGCCGCATTCGCGTACGGCTTTTCGTGTTTGATGTGACGGTGCCCATCGACGACGCCCTCTTCGAGGCGAGGCTCGCGGCCGCCGTGGCGCTTCGTGAGTCGCTGGGCCTTATGGAACCACGTGGCGCCTGCCGGCTCGTGAACAGTGAAGGCGACGACCTCTCGGGCCTCATCGTGGATCGCTACGGCGAGTATCTCGCGGTCCAGATCACGGCGCTTGCGATGCTGCCGCGGCTCGAGTTTTTCTGCGACCGCCTCGAGAAACGTGTGCCTGTGAAGGGGATTCTGCTGCGGGGCGCCGAGCGGGGGCTGGCGAAGCTCGAAGGCCTCGAGCTTGCCGACCGGGTTGTGCGAGGCACACCGCCCAACGGACCGATCTTTCTCAGCGAGCACGGCCTCACCTTCGGCGTCGACCTCACCGAAGGCCAGAAGACGGGCTATTACCTCGACCAGCGCGACAACCGTCAGGCGGCCGCCCGCTATGCCCGTGGCCGTCGGGTGCTCGACATGTTTTGCTATTCAGGTGGCTTTGCCCTCGCCTGCGGTATCACCGGCGGCGCCCGGAGCGTGCTTGCGATCGACTCGAGCGCCAAGGCCACGGCGATTGCGAAGGCCAACGCCGAGCTCAACGGCGCGACGACCATCGAGGTCGAGGCATCTGACGCCTTTGAGAAGCTCGACTCGCTTGCCTCGGCGAGCGAACGCTTTGGCATGGTGGTGCTCGATCCACCGAAGTTCGCGCGGAGTCGGGCGACCGTGGAAGACGCGCTGCGGGCCTATCACCGAATCAACCGCATGGCCTGCGATCTCTTGGACCCGGGCGGCATTCTGGTGACCTGCACGTGTTCGGGCTCGGTCACCCGCGATGAGTTTTTGGAAATGCTCTCGGGCGTGGCCCAGCGGACAGGCCGATCGATTCAACTTCTGGAAGTCCGGGGCGCCGCGGCCGACCATCCGGTGAGCGCAAGCTGCCTGGAAGGTGAATACCTCACGTGCGTGATCGCCCGAGTGGCGTGACGCCCTGCGTGGGCGACGGGTTGCCCATGCCCAGTCGCCGGACGCTTCCTTCGGGCATCCTGCCCTCCGGTCGCTCGATGTAGCCTTCGCTTCGCCATCCTGGCTGCGCTCAGCCTACAACGCCGGCTCACGGGGCATGGACAACCCGTCGCGGATGCCGCTTACGGCCGAACGGCTTCGATGAGGTGGTAGCCCTTCACGAGCTCTTCGGCGACGTTTGTCCACATTCGTGGAAGTGCTTCGATATACCATGTGGGCTGCTTCGTCACGACCAGCAGCGTGCCTCCCGGGGCGAGCGCGAGTCGCGCGGCTTCGACGAATTTCTCGGCGATCGAGAAGTCGCCGTAGTAGGGAGGATTGGCCAGGGCGAGGTCCCAGGTGCCGCGGTCGGGCACATGGCCTTCGGCTTCGAGGGCGACGGTGACATTGGCGAGGCCGTTTCGCTCCGCGGCGAGCCGCGTGCATTCGACCGCACGCGCGGAGGAGTCGTAGGCAAACACCATCACGCTTGGGTCACGGGCGGCGATGCCGAGGGCCACGCAGCCGGAGCCGCAGCCGATGTCGAGCACCTTCGTGTCAGAGGCAACGTCCACAGCATCGAGAAGACGTCGAGCGCCAGGGTCGATCCGGCGGTGGGCGAAGACACCCGGTCGCGTCATTGCGGTGAGGAGGCGGTCGCGGTCGCGGAAGACAAACTGGCACCGGAAGTCACGAAGTTTCGAGAGCTCGCGTGTCTTCTCGATTACGTAAGCCACGGTGTCACCGCTTTCGGCGGGCCGAACACGAACGGTCTCGCCAGTCGCCGCAAGCTGCTCGCGAACCCACTTGTCGTGGGCGTTGTTCACGGCCACGACGATCCTTCCACCCATCACGACGCTTGAAAACGCCTGCTGGAGAATGTCGCGGGCAAGCTCGGCCTCGCCCCCTTTCGAAAGCGGGATCACCGCGAGGTCATACGGCCCCGGCGGCATGTCGGGCGTGCAATGCGCCGTGAGATTCTCAGGTGTCTCGCCCCACGAGGCGACGGCTTCTGTCTGCTGGAAGAGATCAAGAAACCATGCCGAAACCGTCGCCTCCGGCCGCTCGGTCGCAAGTGCCAGCGCAGCCTGCCCACGGCCAACCGACGTGGCCACGATCCGGGAGCCCGGGAGTGTTTCGGCAACCGCGAGGGCATGGGCCTCGGCGGGACGTGCGGGCAAGGGCGTGGGAGGTCGAGACATGCCCCGCGAGCATACCGCGGAGGAACACCGCTACCACCTGCCGCACTCAGACGGCAGGGTTACGGGTTGTCACCCCGTTCATCCGCCGGGGGCGCGGGTGGTGGCGCATCATCAAGGGGCCGCCGAGGGCGATCGGGGCGTCTTTCCTCATCGAACGGTCGGCCTCGCGGTGGCTTCTCGGGGCGTTCACCCGCGTCAGGACCACGCGGCGGGCGATTCCCGTCACCAAGACCCTCGGGGCGACGTCGCTCACCTTCCTGCGTCCGGGAATCGCCTTCGCGAATGCGAGGCTCTCGCGGCGGCCGCTCGCCTCGTCCCTGCCGGAAACGCGCTGCCATTTCCTCGGCAAAGTTCGAAAGCTCTTCGCGGTCGAGCTTCCCGTCGTTGTCGGCGTCGAACTCCATGGCTCGCTCGACAAACCGCTCGGGCGACGGCCCTTCGCGCGGGCCTCCTGCGTCGGGCCGGAAGGAACCACGGTCCCGTGGTGGTGGAGCATCCCGGTCGCCACGGAAGTTGTCTTGGGGGGGTCGCTCGGGCCGTGGCTCGTCGCGGCCGTCACGCTCGGGTCTCGGTGGCCGTGGTGGTGGAGCGTCGCCTGGTTCGCGTCGCGGTGGACGCGGTGCATCGGCTGGCGGCTCTGGTGGTTCGGCTCCCGCCACGGCGACGATCAATGCCGCGAGGCACAAACCCATGGTGGCAACCATGACGGCCGAACGACGTGAGATGGGCGAAGCGTGTCGCATGGCATGGGACTCCGGAGTGAATGGTTTGGAGAGCACGAGCTTTCCAAGAGCTTCAACGGGGCGAGCCGGCGGAAGGTTGCGGCGGCCCGACGAGCCGCGAGAGGAGCGCCTCAATGACGGCCGTGCGGTCATCGGTCCACGGGGCGGTCGAGGTTGTTTCTCGCATGGGCTGCCATCGCCAGCGGTCGCTCGTGGGATTGGCGTAGATCGCCTTGATGGGATCGAGTGATAGCGACAGGGCCATCCATTCCGAGGGGATGCGAGCCGCCTCGGAATCGACATCCAGATCACGGGCGTACACACCCATCCAGCCACCATCCGCTGCGATCGCTTCGACGACCGGCACGAAGTCGAGGTACTTGTTGGAGACATGCAATGCCAGGACCCCCTCGGGGTGGAGCTTCTTGCCGTAGAGTGCAAACGCCTCAAGCGTGAGCAGATGGGTGGGCACTGAGTCGCCTGTAAAGGCATCGATCACGAGCAGGTCCAGAGAACCGTCAGCTTCATGCTCAAGCGCCCTCCGCGCGTCATTGACCACCACGCGTGTGCGACCCTTGCAGTCGGCAAGGAATGTGAACCAGCGGGTGTCTTCCGCGATCCGTGCCACGGCCGGATCGATTTCAAAGAATACGTACTCATCGCCGGGCCTGGCATAGCTTGCGACGGTGCCGATGCCGAGGCCGGCAACGCCCACGCGGCCGCGCCGCCCGACCCGGTCGAGACCACGAAAAATACTTCCAAGGGGGCCGGCATCGGCATAGTAGGCAAGTGGAATCCGGCGGCGATCAGGATCGTCGGAGACGAGCTGGACGCCATGACGAATCCCTCCATGCATGAGGATGCGAGAGGGACCGTTGCTCGAGTCGCGCACTCTGAGAACGCCGAAGAACGTCCGCTCACGGAAGACGACTCGGCCCGTCGCTTCATCGACGAAGAACGTGGCGAGTGCGAGGGCAAAAAACAATGCCGTTCGCTCGATGCCGGCAGCCGCCAAGGCCGGCACCGCGACGGCCGCGACCAGAACCGCAAGCCAGATCCAACGGTTCAAGAGAACCACATACGAGAGCCCAAGCACGCCCCCGACGAGCACGACGATCATGGCGATCGCCCCGAGTCGCATCGGTGATCGAAGACGCATGGCGGCAGGGGCAAGCCCGGCTGCGGCCGCGATCGCCAGCGGAAACTCATGGTGGGCGTCGAAGATCGCCGGCGCGACGAGGGCGTTGAAAAGGCCACCGCAGGCTCCCCCCACGGCCATCGCGAGATAGAACGACGAAATCCGCTCCGGGGGCGGCCGCCGATCAACAAGAAGCCCGTGGATACAGACGCAGGCGATGGCGAAAGCAATGATGTGGAAGGCGAGGACCACCATCGCAGGCTCGGTAGTGTCGGCAGCCACCATCCAGATGGCAACGGCTGATGTCACGAGCAGGGCGACTCCCTCATATCGCTTCAGCCGCCGGCCGAACGAGGAGAAGACGACGACGAAACTCGCCAGATACACCGCGAGCGGCACGACCCAGAGGAGCGGGATCGGTGCTACTTCGACGGTGGCATGGGTCGTTACAGACGCGAGCCATGAGGCAGGGACGGCGGCAAAGAGGGCCCAGGTGAGCCACTCCTTCCAGGTGCCGTGCGATGAGGCGATGGGTACGGGCGGCAAAGCCACGTTCCCGCGAGCGAAGAACACGGTGAACCCGCCAACGACGAGCATGAGGACCGCGACCGCAAGAAAGAGCCGGGAGACCGCGGCAACTTGCTGCTCGATACCGGCGAGCGGCTCGATGAGGGTCGGGTAGGCGGCAAGGATGGCAAAACTACCGGCATTACCCGCCGCGTAGAGTCCATACGCCGCCTGGCCACCGGTGCCCTGATCGCTCGCGATGTCGGGCCAGAGGCTTCTCCAGTGGCCAAAGATGGGAGCGAGCGTCGCGACGGCGAAGAAGACCGGTCCCGCGCCGAGTGCCAACACGACGACCACGAGCATCGCCAGCGGCAGCGGAGATTCAGGGCCGGCAAGCGAGAGGGCGACCACGAGCCCGAGTGGCGCCACGACCGCGGCACATGCAAAAACGCCGGCCTGCATTGCAAGCTGGAGCCGTGGCCGACGAAGCCGAATCAACCGATCCGCATAGAGCGTGGCGGCGACGAGGGCCACCTGAAAGAAGGCCAGGCACGAGACCCACACGCCCGGAGCACCGCCGAACCGCGGGAGCAGAATTTTTCCCGCAACGAGCTCAAGAAGGAACAGGGCGGCGGAGCCCGCCGCGGCGGCCGCAATCGCAACGGCGTTCCAGACGAGCGGCACGCCCGAAGCCGAGGTCAACGAAGTCTGCGGCGGCGTCGGTGGAGGCAGAGCAGAGCGCCGCTGCCGGCCACCGCCAGGAGCGCGATCGTCGCGGGCTCCGGCACCATTGAAGAGTCGAGTTCGACCCCGGAAAGAGGAGCGTCCCATATGCGGATTAGACTGGCGGTTCCGGAGGGGCTGAATTCGGTGCCACCGTTATCGTCACGGAAGAACTGCGCAAGGGTACCGAATGTAAAAATGCCAAACGTGTCGTTGAAGGTAGCGCCGATTTGTGTGGCTTCAGGCGTCGGTCCACTGTAATCGATCGTGTAAACGTTCACCGGCATCATTCCGACGTTTGATCGTGTGATGACGACGTCGACCGTCTCGTCCAGTCCAATCGATCCTCCGGTGATAGGACTCCCAAAAAGCGTAAAACTCCCGTCATCCACATACAGCCCGCGGTCATCCGTGGCATTAAAAAGGATGACCCGATTGAAACCACTGACTTGCCCCAGCGCGAATCGAAGGCCAATCGTGAAGTTGCCGAAGCCGTCGTCCACGTCCGCACTGACGGTAGCACCAGGACTCCCCACACTGTCCCAGTGCCAACCGGTTCCGTTGAATGTGGACGTTGGGCTTGCCGGCAAAAATGACAGGTCGTCAAGGCCGACCGCGAGATTTTGGGGCGACAAAGTCGCGCCCTGTGTGAGATCGTAGTCGCCGATCAATTCACCCCGTGCGTCGCGTGCAAGACCGACGGCCAGGGCGATCACGACGGCCATCGCGAGAACGGCGGCGAGAAGGGTTTCCGAGAAGCCACGATTGATGGAGGGTCGAGACATGGTGTCGCTCGTATGGAGGGATTGAGACATGGTGGCGGTCGTATGGAGGGATTGAGAAACGAGACTATCCCGCCAGCGTGAGCGTTCCGTGAGACAGCCATGAGGAATGTGTGAGCGGATCGTCGGCCACCACTCAGTCCGCGCCGGCTTCACCTTCGGGCTCCGGTTTCGGTTCGGTGCCTGGGAACGCACGGTCCGGATCGAGGCCGGCGGCCGTGGCTGCTTCGCGGAGTTTTTTGGTTACTGCCGCAGGTGCATGCTCCCGCAGCGGCGGCGATGACCAGGCCCAAATTCGGGCACGCTCGAGCACCGAGATATGGTCATCGGCCAGGACGTTTGCGTACGAGTTGCCAACGATCGTTGGAAAGGGAAGGAGCTTGGCCTCCTCGAGGACGAACGTGGCCTCCGGATCTGAGGCTGAATACCTCCGCTCGTAGGCCGACTCGGCGATCGAGAGATAGCGGTTGAACGCGGCAAGATTGCCCTTGGCGAGGCCTTCGCGGATGGCTCGACGGATCATGGCATCGAGGAACTGCCGGAGGTTCGAGATGTCGATCGCGAGCACCTCGCCGATCCGAATGGCGATGAACGACTCGATCGTGTCGGAATACATCGGATCGTCGCCGCGGCCAACCCTTTCGGCCAGCGTCCGGAGCTTCAGGAAATGGGTCTCGGCGGCGGCGAGATCGCCGTAGAGATACTCGACAATCACCGCCCGATTGAGAAACGTCTCATAGCCTTCAAGAAGATCCGCCTCGTCGGCCTGGCCAAACTCACCGGCTGACACGCCCTCTTCTGAGGCGATGAGCTCGAGGGCGTCTTCAAGGGATCGCTCGTAGGAGGCCGCGAACCTGGGATCAGGGAGAAGGTCAACACGATGGCTGGCGGCGTCGTATTCCACCCGGCCGGTCAGCATGAGCTCGGCGAGCATGTGAAGGCGGCTGCGGATGATGAGCAGTTCATTCTCATCTTCCCGACGCCTGAGCTCCCGCCCGATGGCGATGCCCTGTTCGGTCCAGTAGATGCCATGGGCCTCCGCATGCCGCCAGTCGAGCGGCCCATACCGCTCCATGAGCGCGAGCATCGCAGCCGGCTCCATCTTGTAGCGATCCTCGAGCACCCGCCTTTGGAGATGCGGCACGAGATGATCGAAGATCAGCCCGGCGACTTCACGGTCGCTCCGAATCGCCTGCAGAAGCGGCACGTTGATGTCGTCGGAAAGCTGGTCGTCGCCGCGAATCTTGGCATCGATCGAGGTGACCTGCATGAGCGATCGGCCGAGCATCCGGAGAAACGCCTCGTCAGGCTTCGCCCCATGCTCGGCGAGGAGGTCAAGGCCTCGCTTCAGGTCGGGCTGCTTCGCGAGGACTTCGTCGAGCGTCGCAGGGGCGTCGGCCACGCGTCGAAAGAGCGCGATGGCCTCGTCGGTGGTCCGCCGGGAGGTCATGTCGCCGAGAAACTCCTGGATCTCACGAGCCAGGCAGGCCTTGAAATACCAGTGCTCGCGGTCACCCTTGCCGGCGATCTTGTTGTGATAGATCCAGCCGAGGGAGTCTTGGAGCTGGGGCGAGCGCGGATTGAGCGGGATGCCCTGATCCCGAAGCAGGCCGATGCCCCGTTGCACCCAGCCCCACCGCTCGGCAGGCACCTGCGTGGCGGCGGCAATGTTGTAGGCGAGGTTCCAGGCCTGAAACTTCCAGACCTTTGGGAACCGCGGCTGGAGCGTCGTGATCCACTGGCTCAAGGTTTGGGCCTCGAAGTATTCGCCCTCGGACTCGAGGTGATCGGCCCGCGCCCAGAGCGCATCAACCGCCAGACCGCGAAACGTGCCGAGCGCTGCGGTCACGACCGCCACGTGAGGCGGCATGCCCTCGGTAGACGCCGTCGGGATGACAAGGTCGAGCTCGACCCGCTGCCGTTGGATGCCGGCGGCGAGCCACCATGCAGCGATGACCGCCAGCATGAGCAGGCCGCTTGCGATGAGCGTGACTTTGCGATTGCCAGGCATAGGCGGCCGATCTCAAAAACCAGAGACGTTGACGAGGTCGCGACGGGAGAGAAAAAACCAGCCGAGGGCAAGAAGGATCAGCGGGTACACGATTCCGAGGATGCCCATGCTCTGGACCGCATCGAGCGTGGGCAGGAGGCGACCAGTGGCGACTTCCGTCACACCGTCATGGGAACCGAACGATGGAACGATCGCAATAAAACCATCGGCGATGATCGAGGTAATCGTCTTGAAGGCATCCCAGAGCTCCAGCCGGTTGAGGCGTTCGAAGAACATGGTTGATCGAAGTCGAACCATCTCGGCAAACGTGGCCGAGGCCTGGTCGGCACCGGTGTAGATGTCGATCGCGTCGGCTAAGAAGCCGCGGGCCACGGCCGTTAGATAGACCATGAGCGAGGCGAGCACCGCGGTCGGGAAGCCGAGCCAACTGGCCGCCGCAATCGCAGCCGACGCGATGAGCGCGAGCTTGGCCCACATGACAGCGAGGCATCGCAGGTAGTTGCCCCCAAACGATCCGTTGCGGTAGAGCAGCTCGAGCCCCTTGCCGGGTGAGAAGCAGATGCTCGTGGGCCGGTCCTGGCCCGGCGGCACTTCATTGCGGTTGGCGATTGTCAGCCGAAGGCGACCTTCCTCGTCGATCGCTGCGACAGGAATCTCGATCGTGTGAACCATGGTGCTGACGAGCGTATAGTCTTCGTGGATGCCGTCCTTCACGGGATAGGGTCGATCGTTGAGCCAGATCGCGAAACGGACCGGGGCGCGCTCGATCGCGGTGCTGTCGGAAAACGGTTTGAGCCGGAGTTGCACGACCGCCCCGCCGAGCCGCTCAGGGTCGAGGCCGGTGAAGAGATAGCTCGCGACGGTATCGGGTGTCACGGTATGCCATTCGAGTACCCGACGGGCCATGATTCGCCGACGGGCTCCGGCGGGATCGAGGGCAAAGGTGTCGGGGTCGTCTTTCTGAAGTTGCTCGATATCGGCCTCGATATCAGCATCGAAGTCGTCACCCCGTGGGTGTTCGGGGCGAGCGACAGACCGTGCCGTAAAGACCTCTTCATCAACGGCGCGACGGTCAGCGGCGTCGGCGGCAGGGAGTTGCCGAATGGCCTCAGCCGTGGCAAACACGCCACCTCCGACCAGCATCACAAGCAAGGCATTGAGCAGCACGATGCCGAGCCATTTTCCGAAGAGGTATTGCCAGCGGGCGAGTGGCTTGACCAGCGCCATGTGAATCCGCTGGCTATCGATGTCGCCGCAGACACTCCCGCAGGCCAGGAAGATCGTGACGAGCGCGAGGATCAGGCCGCTCGCCGAGAGTGACCAGTTGAGGAAGAACTGGAGGCGATACTCGAGCCGTTCGGAGGGATCGAGCGCGAGCGGCAGGATCGGCAGGGCGACGACCAGGAGAATGACAAGGAGCACAGGAAGCTTCGTGCCGACAGCCTCTTCGACAATCGCCCGAGCGACGCCCACGACCCCGATGCCGGCCGAGAGGCACCGTCGCAAGACCGCGATGCCGAGCCGGAAGCCGGCGGCGAGGGCGAAGACGCCGACTGCCGCG
>JBGTGN010000032.1:0-66609 GCA_041746715.1 Pirellulales bacterium
CCGACGGAGCCCCCTACGACCACGACCCGGCCAAAGTCGCGTTTGCTCGCCGCAGGAGGCCGCATGGGCAGCGATGGAAGGTCGGCAGGGGTGCGTTTTGGGATCGACATGGGAGGCTCGAGCACTGTGCGAGGAGACGAGCGGCGGATCGTTCATGATCGCCGACGACTGCGCGCGGGCGAAGGCAGCGGCGTTGCTCGCACGCCGGAAACACCCCACTACCTTGACCGAAACCGCCCGTGACCGCTACCTTCCCTGCACGAACCATGCCGAATTCAGGCCAATCCAAGCCGCCGAGGAGACGCTCCACACCCATGTGCGCCGCTCAGACCAGGGCCGACATTTTTGATGTGAAAAAGGTCCGCCAGCTCATCGAGCTCATGAAGGAGCACGACCTCTCGGAGCTTGACCTCCGTCAGGACGAGAATCGCGTGCGCATTCGACGGGGAGGCGAGGTCGTCACGTATTCAGCCCCCGCCGTTGCCGCCGCGCCGGCCCCAGCCCTTCAGCCTGCAGCCCCTGCAGCTCCCGTCACGGCATCCGATGCGTCCGACGCTAGGATGCTCGTGATCAAAAGCCCTATGGTCGGAACCTTCTACAAGGCTTCTGGCCCCGACACCCCAGTTTTTGTGAAGGTTGGCGATCGCATCGGACCCGAAAAAACGGTCTGTATCATTGAGGCCATGAAGGTCTTCAATGAGATCCCGGCGGGAGTCTCCGGGCAGGTCGTGGCGATTCTGGTCGAGAACGGTGCGCCCGTCGAGTTCGGCCAGGCTCTCATGAAAGTCGATCCGGGAGCCTGACGCCCTGGGGGAATCGAACGCCCAAGGTGAGACATCCAGGCGCCCCTTGCCCACCGTGAGCACGCCATGTTCAAGCGGATTCTGATTGCCAACCGTGGTGAGATCGCCCTTCGGGTGATCCGAGCCTGCCGCGAGCTTGGTGTTGAAACGGTCGCGATCTACAGCGAGGCCGATCGCGACGCGCCCTACCTCGAGCTTGCCGACGAGGCGATCTGCGTTGGCACGGCGAAAGCAGCCGACAGCTACCTGCGGATCGACCGCGTGATCAGCGCCGCCGAAATCGGCAACGTGCAGGCGATTCATCCAGGCTACGGCTTCCTCTCTGAGAACGCCCATTTCGCCGAGGTCTGCCGATCCTGCGATATCGGGTTTATCGGCCCCACGCCTGAGGCGATGGAAATGGTGGGCGACAAGAACTCAGCCCGGGCGCTCGCACGCCGAGCAAACGTGCCCACGGTGCCTGGGAGTCAGGGCCTCCTGGCCAGCGAGCAGGATGCCCTGCGGGTGGCCAAGGAGATCGGCTTTCCGGTGCTCTTGAAGGCAACAGCGGGCGGTGGTGGGAAGGGCATGCGGGTGGCCGCCAATGAGCTCGCGCTCGCCGGCGCCTGGCAGCAGGCCTCCGCCGAGGCCCAGGCTGCTTTCGGCAATCCCGGCATCTACATCGAGAAATACGTCGAGCGGCCACGGCACGTCGAAATCCAGATCCTTGGCGACCAGCACGGCCAGGTGTTTCACCTCTGGGAGCGAGACTGCTCTACCCAGCGACGACACCAGAAGCTCATCGAGGAAAGCCCGTCCTCACGGCTTCCCCAGGCGACTCGCTTGGCGATGGCCGAGGCCGCCGTGCGGCTGGCCAAAGAGGCAGGCTACTTCTCTGCCGGCACCGTCGAGTTCATCGTCGATCAGGAAGACAACTTTTACTTCATCGAGGTCAATGCTCGCATCCAGGTGGAGCATCCGGTAAGCGAGATGATCACGGGCATCGATCTTGTGAAGTCACAAATTCGCGTGGCCGCTGGTGAGAAGCTCGACCTAAAGCAGGACGATATTCTCCCCCGCGGGCATGTCATCGAGTGTCGCATCAATGCGGAAGACCCAGCACACAATTTCCGGCCCAATCCTGGCCGCATCGAACGCATTTTCGCGCCAGGAGGTTTCGGAGTCCGCTGGGATTCGCATGCGACCACGGGCTACGTTGTGCCCCCCTACTACGACTCCCTCATCGGCAAGCTGATCGTCCATCAAGCCACCCGAAAGGACGCCATCGACACGATGATCCGGGCACTCGGAGAGCTTCGGGTGGCCGGCATCGCCACCACGGTGCCGCTCCACCTCGATGTGCTCGCCAGTTCCGCATTTCACGAAGCCCGAATGGACACGACGTTCGTCGAGCGCATGCTCGCCAGCTAGACACATGCTCGCCGGGTAAACCAGGAGCCCCCATGTCCGAGTCCCTTTCCCGTTCACCTCAGGCAATGCACCACTTCCGGCGGGTCGCAATCCTCTTTGCCGGAGGCCCCGCGCCGGGCGCCAACGCTGTCATCTCGACGGCGGCCATGTCGTTCATGCGGCAGGGCACCGAAGTCATCGGCATGAAACACGGCTATTCGTCGCTGGCCCATTACTCGCCGGCCCAGCCGCTTGTGGCGGGCCGTGACTACATCAAAATTACGCCCGAGTTCCTGAAGCGCACTCGGAGCGCCCAGGGGATCATGCTCGGCACCGCCCGCACAAATCCCGGCAAGCATGTCTCGTCACCGGCCCATTTTGACGATCCGGAACGCACCAAGCTCCTCGCGAATGCGTTTGCTGGCCTACGAAGCCTTGGCGTCGAGGCGCTCATCTCCATCGGCGGCGACGACACACTGAAGACCGCCAACAAGATCAAGCTTTTCCAAGATCGCCTCCCCGCTGATGAGCCCCGGATTCCGGTTGTCCATCTCCCGAAGACGATCGACAACGACTACATGGGCATCGATTTCACGTTCGGCTATTTCACGGCCGTCGATACCCTCGGGGGCGAGATCCGAAACCTTCTCTACGACGCGGAGGCCAGCCGCGGTTACTTCCTCTGCGAGACGATGGGCCGCAGCGCCGGCTGGCTTTCCTACGGTGCCGCAATCGCCGGTGAGGCAAGCCTTGTCATCAGTGTCGAAGACATCCACGGCCTGTACCGTAGCGAGGAGACCGTCACGAATCCCGATGGGACGACCCGGATCAAGCCGGTCATGAACATCGACCTCGTGGTCCAGCGGATCGTGAAGATGATGCGGGTTCGCGAGGAACAAGAGGGGAAGCAATACGGCGTGATCGTGCTGGCTGAAGGGCTCGCCGAATTCCTTCCGGCCAGTAGCCTTGAGGGCATTCCGAGGGACGAACACGGCCATATCTCCATCTCACACGTCCAACTCGGCAAGATGTTTGCCAGGCTCGTCGGTGAGGAGTTCAAGAAGCAGACGGGCCGCAGCCGCAAGGTCGTTGGCCTTCAGCTCGGCTACGAGGCTCGGTGTGCCAAGCCCCATGCCTTCGACATCATGCTTGGCAGTCAGCTCGGCGTGGGCGCCTACCGAGCGCTCGCCGAACGTGGCCTCAACGGCGTGATGGTGAGCGTGTCGGGCCAGCTCGACTTGAACTACGTGCCGTTCGAGGAGCTCGTGAACCCGGATACGCTTGTGACCGTGGTGCGATACGTGGAGCGGGGCAGCGATTTTCATCGCCTCGCCCGGTTCCTCGAGACGTATATCCATGAGTAGCAGCCGCCATCACGACTGTGTGAGCGTACCCTTCGTACTCGGGATACCCGGCTGACGGAGATCGACCTCGACCGCCATACGGAGCGACCGGGCGAGGCCCTTGAAGACCGCCTCGGCGATGTGATGGCCGTTGCGGCCGTGGTGAAGCACGGCGTGAACGTTCGCGCCGGCGGTGGCGGCAAAGCTCTCCCAAAACACCTCAACGAGCTGGGAATCAAACGTGCCGATCACCGGCACGGAAAATTCGACGGCGAGCACGCACGCAGCCCGGCCACCGAGATCAACCGCGGCGGTGACGAGCGATTCGTCCATCGGCAGCACGCAGTGCCCATAACGGCGGATACCCCGGCGGTCGCCGAGCGCCTCGGCCATGGCGAAGCCGAGCGCACGCCCGACGTCCTCGACCGTGTGGTGGCCATCGACATGGGTATCGCCCTTGCAGGACACCGTCAGGTCAACGAGGGCATGCCCGGCTAGAAGTGTGAGCATGTGGTCGAAGAAGCCGATGCCAGTGGCAATTTCGGCGAGGCCCGTGCCGTCCAGATCGAGTGACAGACGAATATCCGTTTCTTTTGTCGTGCGGGTGACCGTGGAGGCGCGGGGCATGAGAGGTGATGGCGTTTGAGGGTGTGGGAAGGGTTTGGAAAAGGCCGTCAGAGCGTCTTCATGATGGCGAGAAAGGCATCGATTTCATCGTCGGTGCCGACGGAGATGCGAAGGCCGTCGCCCCAGCCCGCGTACGGCATATAGCGGACCAAGATCTGTCGAGATCTGAGCGACTCGTAGACCGGCTTGTGAGGCCTTTCGGGGTGTGTACACCAGACGAAGTTTGCCTGACTCTCGATCGCGTCGTAGCCCAGCGCCCGCATGGCGTCGGTCAGTCGGCGACGGGTGGCGATGATTTTGGCCCGGTTCGCGGTAAGCCAGGCCTGGTCGTCGATGGCGGCGGTCGCGGCGGCGATCGAAAGCGTGTCGCAGTTGTATGAGTCTTTGACTTTGCGAAGCTCGGCAATCATGTCGGGCTGCGCGACCGCAAAGCCGAATCGCAGGCCGGCAAGCGAGTACGACTTCGAGAACGACCGCGTGACGATGACCCGTTCGCACTGCTTCACGAGCTCAAGGCAATTCGTGTCGGCAAAGTCGCCATAGGCTTCATCCACGACGAGCGGACACGGCAGCCGCTCGGCAAGCTCGAAAACGCGTGCCGACGGCACGACCGTTCCCGACGGGCTGTTGGGATTCGCGAGGAACGCGAGCCGGAGGCCATTCCTCGGTGTGGCAAACGCATCAGAAAGTGACCAGTCGCGTTCGTAGGGCACCTCTTCGCAGTGCGCCCCCTGAAGGCCGGCAAGCGTGCGATAGAGGATGTAGGTCGGGGAGGCAATGCGAAGCCATTCGCCTTCACCAACGAACGTTCGTACGAGGATCGTGAGCAGATCGTCCGAACCGTTGCCACAGAGAATCCAGTCGGGATCGACGCCGAGCACCTCTGCCGCCCGCATCCGAAATACTGTGGCAAGCGGATCGGGATACTTGGCAAGCGTGCGGCCCTCGGCCGCAGCCGCGATGGCCCTTGCGACGGTTGGTGACGGTGGATACGGATTCTCGTTGGTGTTGAGCTTGATCCACTTGCCAGCCTGCGGCTGCTCGCCAGGCACATAGCCGGCAAGCTCCGCGATCACGGGGCGAACGAGGCACGAGGCCGTGGATGGGGTGGTGGTGGCTGGCATGGCAGAGGTTCGAGGGGAAAACTCCTGAATCCTACCTCACGTCGGGGCTCATCTCGGACCGACTGCTGCGACCCGCCGAATCGCTACAGTCGGACTTCAACGCTGCGGCGGTGGGCGGTGAGGCCTTCCACATCGGCGAGGGTGGTAATGTCGGCGGCGATGTCAGCGAGGTCGGCCTTGGCCAGCGCGATCACACTGCCGCCCCTCAAAAACTCGTTCGCCGAGAGGCCGGCCGCGAATCTCGCGGTGCCGCCGGTGGGAAGCACGTGCGACGGGCCAGCCGCGTAGTCACCCGCGGCCACAGGGCTGGACGGCCCAAGGAACGCGGCGCCCACATGGCGAATGCGAGCGAGCGTGGCCTCGGGGTCCCGGGTGTCGATTGAAAGGTGCTCGGGAGCGAGCTCGTGGGCGATGGCGGCCGACTCCTCGTCGCTTGGCGTGACGACAATCCCAGCGAACCGCGCGAGGCTGTCACGCGTGAGGTCGGCACGCTCGAGTACGGCAAGTTGTGTCGCGAGGGCTGCGGCCACGGCGTCTGCAAGCGTGCGGCTCGATGTCAGGAGAATCGCGGAGCCTGGCGAGTGCTCGGCCTGGGCGAGCATGTCGGCAGCCACAAACTCTGGATTCGCCGCGTCGTCGGCCACGATCACGATCTCGCTTGGGCCGGCGATCGAGTCAATGGCCACGTCGCCGAAGACATATTCCTTGGCGAGGGCCACGAAGAGGTTGCCAGGGCCCACGATCTTGTCGACGCGAGGGAGCCCTGCGACACCGTAGGCGAGTGCGGCAACCGCCTGGGCGCCGCCGGCCCGCACGACCGTCGTGACACCGAGCTCGTGGCAGGTGGCGAGCACGAGCGGATGGTCGGCGCCGAAGCGCGTCGGTGGCGCGACCACGACAATCTCCTCGACTCCCGCCACCTGGGCCGGCACCACGGTCATCAACAGCGTCGAGGGATAGGCCGCGGCGCCCCCCGGCACGCACACACCGACCCGACCGAGTGGCATGTACCGCTGACGGAGCGAACCGCCGCCAGCCAGCGGCACGGTGACATCGCGAGCAAGCACCGCCGACTGGAATCGGATCACGCGCTCGCGAATCCGTCGCACGGCGGCGAGGAAGTGAGGGTCGGCTTCGGCATGGGCGGCGGCCAGTCGCTCAGGCGTGACGACGAGCGTCTCGGGCGTGACATCGGCTCGGTCAATCCGTCGCGTATAGTCGAGGACCGCCTCGAGCCCCTTGGCCCGTACGTCTTCGCAGATCTTCTGGACAACCTGACGCGGCGATAGCGGCTCGCCAAAAACGTCGATCGTTCGCTGGCGACTCGCCGGGGTGACCATGTCGCCCTGCGAAACCAGCTTGTTCCGAAGCACCTCGAGGCGACTTCGGCCCTCTGGCTCGGCCAGATCAATCCGCTCGCAGAGTTTCGGTTCGGCTGTCATGCCAAACTAGGATACTCACGCTGCCTGCGATGGGGAGATGGCACGGGCTTAGTCGCGTTCGGCAGTGCTCCCACCGGCAAGTGCCGCCAGCGGCCCCGAGGGTCGGCCGGCCCAGCGTTCCGCGAGAATCGCGATCGTTTCTCCGGCTGCGGCATCGCCAACAGAGGCATCGGCACCGATCTCGCGAAGAATCGCCAAGCCCCTGGCCACAAGCGGAGGTGGCACCGACGGATCGGTCCCTTCCATGGGCCGTTGCCCGAGCCTGCGGTCAAGTGCCACAGCACGGTTGGTGGCATCGTCAGCTTCTTTACGACGCCCAGCGGCAGCCAGGGCGATCGCATGCCGAAGATGAATATCGGGATCGTCCTTCGCAGACGCCGCTGCCCGGCCGTATGCAGACGCTGCGGCTGCGAGTCCTTGACGCACGCCCTTGGATTCGACGAGCTTCCGATCGCCGTCGGCCACGAGCCGTGCTGCCCGTGAACGTGCCGTAGGAGACACTGAAACAGGAACGCTTGCCCGCTGTGGCCTGGCTCTTGATGCGGTCGCATACGACGTGCCACCTGGTACCCGTGCGGCCATCCCATGCCCGCCAGCCGCCGCGTTTCCCCCAAGCCATGGCACAGGCACGGCATAGGGAACCGGCACTGCGTAGGGCACCGGCCATGGCACGATGCCGCCGGAGAAGAACGTCGCTCCACCGCCACCTGGGGTTGCCAGGTATACCGACTGAACTCCTGAGGACCACGACGATCCATACCATCCGCCCGAGCCGCACAGAGGCCGGCAGAAGGACGCACGCGGGTAACATGGCCCGCAGAATTGCGGTGGGCATACAGGTCGCGGCGCACAGGCGTAACCGCTTTGCCATCCACGATACCCCTGGTACTGGCGGGAGAACGCCATGCTATAGCCCGCCGCAAATCCGGCGTTGCCATATGCAAAATCACGGCAAGGTCTACCTGCCATCGCAGGAATTCCTGCGATCAGTGACCCGCACGCAGCCAAAAGAACCATAACGCTGCGAACAAATAGCCGAGGCATGTGGCACCACCTCCTTGGGATTTCACAACGCTCCACGAATCTTTGCGATCATACGAAAGGACTGCCTTGGAGGCCACGTCTCGGTCAGAGAACGCGTCAAGAAACGACGATTCCCCACGAGGCAAGCTGTTTCAGGTATCCTCAAGGCCTACAAAACCTTGCGTTTTCTTTGGGGACACCTGCCTCATCCTCACAGGGAGCTCACGAATGACCCATGCTGTTCTGGAACGTATCGATCTCGGACTGCCTGAGCATGTCGAGACTCGGCTGCGGCGGCTACGACGACCGGAGCGAATTCAGAGCTTCATCAACCGCATCCCGTGGAATGGGGAAGAGGATGGCCACACCGCCCGCTCGGTTGTCGGGGTGCTGGAACATCAAGCCGCCCACTGCATCGAAGGGGCGTTTGTGGCGGCCGCGGCACTGGCCCTTGCAGGACATCCCCCCCTTTTGATGGATATGGGTGCGGCCCGTGGCGACGTTGATCATGTCGTGGCTCTTTTCCGTCGCCGTGGCCACTGGGGAGCCATCTCGAAGAGCAACAGCCCCCTGCTCCGCTACCGGGACCCGATCTATCGGTCGCTCCGCGAGCTCTCGCTCTCGTTCTTTCCGCAGTATGTCAAAGGCCGCCGCAAGACCCTTCGCACCTATTCCGTGTCGGTCGATCTTCGGAAATATGACCCGTCGCTGTGGATCACTCATCCTGGGCCGGTGTGCGAGGAGATGGTCGATGTTCTTACGGTTGCACGGCACTTTCCGATCGTGCCCCCCGAGGCGGAGCATGACCTTCGGCCGATCGATGAGATCGAGGAGCAGAGCAGCCTCATGAGCGAGCACGACTGACGACGATCGCTTCGGAATGGTGACCGCCTCACCGGCCGCATCAGCTCATCGCGGCCTGCCCCAAAAGTTTCCGCAGCGCCGTCATGGCGATCTCGCCAAACTGCCGCGGGGGCACGCGCCACATTCGGGGGTCATGGAGCTCGACCGTCACCCCACCGGCATAGCCGATCTCGCTCAGCCGCCGCACGAGGTCATCGGCCGGCGACGAACCTTCCCCCGGCAGAATACGATCGGCGTCGCTGGCCATCTCACGGGGCACATCGGCAATATCCGAGAGTTGCACATGCGCGAGGTTCTCGTGTGAAAGGAGCCACAGATCCATCGGCTTGCTCGGCCCGACTGTCCAGTGGAACCAGTCGAGGCAGAGTCCCAGGTGGGGGCTACCCACATCCTCGACGAGTGCAACGGCCGACTGAAGGTTATTCGGAAAGCTCGCCCTCCCATCGAACTCGAGCGCGAGCCTCACTCCCACATCTCCCGCCCGTTTCGCGGCCTCGACAAGGCTCGCCGAGAGTCGCCCGAGATCCTGTGGGCCAAGCGGCCCATGCGCATCGCCAGCCACCACGAGCACCGGGATGCCAAGGTCGTGGCATAGCGAAAGCCTCCCCTCAAACGTCTTCCAGTGTTCCTGCCTCGCCTCGCCCTGGCTTGTCAGAAGGCCACCTTGAAAACTTGCCGCGATGGGCGCGATGCCATGCTGCTCAAGCACCGCACGGAGATCAGCCCGCGACCGGTCCTTCAGGAACGCGTCAGCCTGGCCCAGCCAGACATCCACCGCATCGACATGCCCCGCCGCATAGTCCGCAAGCACGGTCTCGAGCGGGGAATCGAGCGAGCAGACTGTTGAAATACCAGGTCTCATGCCAAACGATCCCGCAGTCGATCCACGACTTCGTCGATCGGCAGCCGTTCCTGCGTGAGTGAGTCGCGGTCACGGAGTGTCACGGTCTTGTCGGTGAGCGTTTGGCCGTCGATGGTGAGGCACCAGGGTGTACCGACCTCGTCCTGGCGGGCATACCGCCTCCCCACAGCTCCCTTCTCGTCGTACTGGCACGGCATGTGACGCTTGAGCTTGCGGTAGAGGTCAATGGCCACTTCTGGCATGCCATCCTTCTTCACGAGCGGCAGAATCGCTGCCTTCACCGGAGCGAGCCGTGGGTGGAGCTTCATCACCGTGCGGCTCCGCGGCTTGCCGTTTTCATCGGGCACTTCGTCCTCATGATAGGCGTCGCAGAGAAACGCCAGCACCGCGCGGTCGGCGCCCGCAGAGGGCTCGATCACGTGGGGCACATACCGCTCCCGCGAGACGTCGTCAAAGTACGAAAGATCCTTGCCGCTCCCGCGGTGCCGCGGCTTGCCGTTATCACCCGTCTCCACAACGAGCTCCCCGTCCTTGCGCACGAGTTTGCCCTCCATGTGGCTCCGCAGGTCAAAATCACCGCGGTGGGCAATGCCCTCGAGCTCGCCGAACTCTCCGTCGGCCAAGAATGGAAAGGCATACTCGATGTCGGCTGTGCCGACGGAGTAGTGTGACAGCTCGTCCTTGTCATGCTCGCGGAGCTGGAGCTTTCCTTCCGTGAGGCCGAGGTCGAGGTACCACTTCCAGCGGCGGTCCCGCCAGTAGCGGTACCACTCGGCGGAGTCGGCGGGGCGGCAGAAAAACTCGATCTCCATCTGCTCGAACTCGCGGGAACGGAACGTGAAGTTTCGCGGCGTGATCTCGTTGCGGAAGCTTTTGCCGATCTGGGCGATCCCAAACGGCACGCGAACCCGCGACGTGTCAACAACGTTCTTGAAGTTCACAAAAATCCCCTGGGCCGTCTCCGGCCGCAGAAACGCTCGGTCGTCTGCATCGCCGCTGGCCAGCGCACCGATTCGCGTCTCAAACATGAGATTGAACTCGCGGGGCTCGGTGAGCGTGCCCGGAGCGGTGGCATCCGGGCCGAGGGTATCAGCGAGGGTCACGCGGCCGGCAGTGATCGCCGCAGCGAGCGGTTCCGAGTCGCCAACCCACTCGATCTCGTCGATCTGCTTCGCGCGAAGCCCAAAACACTTTTGTGCTCGGGCGGCCAACTGCGGAGGAATGTCATCGCCCGATGCGTCGGTCGTGACAAATGCCGTTCTGCCCCGATGCGCCGCATGCCGACCCGTGAGATGGTCGTAGCGATACCGCTTCTTCGACTCACGGCAGTCGATCATCCAGTCGTGAAACAGATCAAAATGGCCGGAGCACTTCCAGACCTGCGGGTGCATGATGATCGTGCAATCGAGGCCAGCCATCTCATACGGTGACGGCGACCCGGCGGGCGCGGCAAGCTCATCGTGGCCGGCGACCATGTCATGCCACCAGGCGTCTTTGAGATTCCGCTTGAGCGCCACACCAAGCGGACCGTAGTCCCAAAACCCGTTGAGCCCTCCGTAGATCTCGCTCGATTGAAAAATGAAGCCTCGTCGCTTGGCGAGTGACACGATCTTGTCCATGCGGGACTGGTCGGCAGGGGCGGTCATGAATGCCTTGGAGTGTGCTTGAGGGGGTCTGTGATGAAGCAGGAGTTTAGTACGAAAAGTGTTCGCGGGCGTAGTGCAGTGGCTGCAGTCCTTGAGCACAAACCGTCGGAACGGCGCTGTCCTCCTTCGCGAACGGAATTTCGTATGACCGCCTACGGCAGTTCTTGGCTCGTGGACAGCGAAATTCCCACGCTCGTCGGGCAACCCCGAATCCGGCTCCGTCAGTGGGCACCGAGAGGGAGAAGGCACTTTGCCTGCACGTCGAGCCGGGGCACGACGGCAAGGGAGTCGATGGCGGCGCACGTGGCGAGATCCGCCTCCATGCCGACGTCGATGAGATTCTTGCCGCCGAGGCTTGTTCGAAAGGCGGTGGTGATCCGGTCCTCGAGTCCCTGGCGGCCTCCGGCTGCGAGATCGCGAAACTCGCTCACCGCGGCGAGGGCTGATACATCGAGCACATCGTCACTCGCCGCGGGGTCATGGCTGGCGGCCTCGAGGATGCCACCGGCTGCCAGCAGGTCTTCGCTGGTGACCTCGCCATCGGTGCCGGCGCACACGATGTGGATCGCGTCACACCCTCGCTGCACTGCCAGCCGACGGGCAGCCGTGGCAACAGCCGTGCGATTCACGACCGCCCCCACGAGCACCTCCGCTGCGTCGTGACAGGCGGCGATCGCCGACGTTCCGTTTGTCGTCGTCAACACAATATGACGGCCCGCGACACGGTCATTGGTGTAATCATCAGGCGAGTTGCCCAACCCAAAGCCAGTGATCCGCACGCCCCGCCGCTCTCCGCCGAGAATCGCTCCTGGCAGAGCGGCTGCCGCAGCCCGTGCCTCCTCGATCGAACGGCGGGGGTGGACGGCGACGGCCCCTCGGGCCAGCGCCGTTGCCATGGTCGTCGATGCCCGCAAGACATCGATCACGACGGCGATCCCTCCCGCGGTCGCTCCCGGTGGCATACGATGAAAGAGTTCGTGGCAATGCCAGTGCATCGTGAATGTCCAGGTGTGCTTCCACACCCAACCCTCGAATGAGTTTCGCGAACGTGACGACCGAACGCACTGCAACGATAGGCGATCCGCATGCCCGCGGCGACGGTGGCTCGCCCACGGCGAGCGTCGACAAGAGCGGCGACCGTGTCCGGGGTATGTTTGCCGAGATTGCCCCGCGGTATGACCTCACCAATCGACTCCTCTCGGGCGGTATCGATATCCTCTGGCGTCGCACGACCGTACGCCGGGCTCCGCCGCCTGCAAAGGGTGCGATCCTTGACGTCTGCTGCGGCACGGGTGATCTCGCGTTGGCCTACGCCGCCAAGTTGTCGCCCGGCGTCCGAATCGTCGCCAGTGATTTCTGTTTGCCGATGCTGAAGGTGGGGGAGGAGAAAGGAACACGAGCGGGCCGCACGATCGAATGGGTCGAAGCCGACGCCATGGCGCTCCCGTTTGGCGACACCGAGTTCGACCTTGTGACCGTGGCCTTCGGTCTTCGGAACATCGCCGATACCGCGAGAGGCCTCGCCGAGATGGCCCGCGTGACGAAGCCTGGTGGAACGCTTGCCATCCTCGAGTTTTCGCTGCCCCGCTCCACGATCATCCGTCGCGGCTACCTCTGGTATTTCCGCAACGTCCTGCCGCGGCTCGGGAACGCCGTGGCACGCAACGGGGCGGATGCCTACACCTATCTCAATAAGAGCGTTGAGGAGTTTCCGTCGGGAGAGCGGCTCGCGGCCATCGTGCGGCAGGCGGGATACGAAAGGATCGAGATGATTCCGCTCACGTTCGGGATTGCGACGCTCACGATCGCTACCCGCGCAGCCGCATCAGCGATGAGCCCTTCCGCAGGAGGCCGTGATGGTTGATCGACCGCCGCTTGTTGTGGCCATCACCGGTGCTTCGGGCGCGGTCTATGGCGTTCGCCTTCTGGAGGTGCTCCTGGCCGCTGGCGAAACGGTGCACCTCTCGATCAGCCCATCGGGCAAGGCCGTGATCGAGGAGGAGCTTGGCCGACGGATCGACCTCGATCGTTTTGATGCGACAGTTCTTCTCGGAGGACCTGTTCCGTCGGCAGGCCAGCTCTCCTACCACCATCCCAAAAACCTCATGGCGCCAATCGCAAGCGGCTCATTCCTCACTTCCGCCATGGCGATCTGCCCATGCAGTGGCGGTACGCTCGCCGCGGTCGCGCACTCTCTCGGAAACAACCTCATCCACCGGGCCGCCGAGGTTCACCTGAAAGAGCGTCGAAAGCTCGTGGTCGTTCCGCGAGAAACACCGCTCTCGCTGCCCCAACTCCGAAACATGCAGGCGATTCACGAAGCGGGTGCCGTCGTGCTTCCGGCGTCTCCAGGGTTTTACGCCGGCGCCGCCACCGTCGCCGACCTCGTAGACTTCGTGGTCGCGCGGATTTGCGACCAGCTTGGCGTCGCCAACGCACTCGTTCGCCGTTGGGGCACGGAGGCCTGATGATGCCCTCCACCGCTGTGCCATCTGGTCTCGAACAGCCCACGCCCGACGCTGCTGACTGCCGCACCTCACGGCTTCGGACGTACCTCGAGCTCGTGCGGTTCAGCCACACGATCTTTGCGTTGCCGTTCGCCGTGATGGCGGCGCTCATCGCGATGCGTTTCGGTGGCGGAAACCGCTGGTCGCTCGACGCGCCGTGGACACTCCTCTGGCCCATGCTTGGGGTCCTGGCCTGCATGGTGACAGCCCGCACCGCCGCGATGGCGTTCAATCGGCTCGTCGATCACGCGATCGATGCCGAAAATCCACGAACGGCCTCGCGGCATCTTCCGCGGGGCGCCGTGAGTGCGGGTGAGGTGCTCGGCCTGGTCGTCGCATCATCGGTCGCATTCATTGCGTCCACGCTCCTGTTCCTGCCCAACTGGCTGCCGCTGGTGCTCTCGATCCCTGTGCTCGCCTGGCTCTTGGGCTACTCCTTCGCCAAACGATTCACATCACTTGCCCACCTCTGGCTTGGGGCCGCGCTCGGTCTTGCGCCCGTCGCAGCATGGATCGCCCTTCGCGGTGAGATCCTGCTCACAGACCCGAACGACATCCTCCCGGCAGTTATTCTCGGCCTTGCGGTGACCACGTGGGTGGCCGGGTTTGACATCATCTACGCCTGCCAAGACGCAGACTTCGATGCAGTCCGGGGGCTCCACAGCGCCCCGGCGCGGCTTGGCGTCCCGCGGGCACTCAGTGGCGCCAAGTCGCTCCACCTCATCACGCTCATCCTGCTTGCGTGCCTCCCGAGCGTCGTCCCGCAACTCGGCTGGATCTACTGGGCCGCGGTTGCAGCCATCGCGGCCCTCCTCATGTGGGAGCACGCCCTCGTGCGGCCTGACGATCTCTCTCGAGTCAATCAGGCCTTCTTCACCGCCAACGCCGCCATCGGCCTGCTCCTCCTGGCTGCGATCGCCCTCGATCTCTGGTGACCGGGGGCGTGCCTCTCACGACGACGAGGATGGACGCGACCGGGGCACGAACCCGAGTCCGAAGCAGGCTGCCATGATGCCCCAGAATGCGATGCATTCGGGTCTGCGGAGATCATGGAAATCAAGAAGGTGCGGAACATGAGGCATCGTGAGGTTTCCGGAATCCTCGTGTTCGTTTTCGGAGGGCTCATCATGGACGTTGGGCTCATGCCGAATCGTCCCTGCGGTGAGTGGCCACCGAGTATCAAGCCACTCCTCGTAGTGATCGACGGCTCCCATTCGGCGACGCTCGACATCCGTGAAGACCTCAGACCATCGGCCAGGGTTCGCGGCCACTTCGGCGCCAGCGGGCGGCCCCCAGTTGCTGTTGAGACCCCAGTCAGCAACCAGCTTGAGTCCGATCACGATCACGAGCAGGTAGGCCGACTCCTCGAATCTCGGAAAACGGTCGAGGAGCTTGATGAAGATCGCTGCGGCAAACCGCATGAGCACGACACCGAGCACGCCGCCTGCAATCACGACCCAGAGTTTCTCCTGGCGACTTCCCGCCAGCGCCATGGCCGCAAGAATTGAATCGACGGCAAAGGCAACGTCGGTCAGCTCGATCACGGCGACCGTCGTCCAAAACGATGGGTACCGCCGCTGCGTCGCCGTTCGGCTCGGTCTTGCCGTGGCCACCGTGCCGACCTCCCCGGTGACGAGCGATGCGCCGACGGGTACTCGCTCCCGAATCTCGACGTCCTCTTGGGCATGGGTGAGTTCGCCTCCCGTGGTGACGTCGATGAGGATGGGGTTCCCCGAGGCATCGAGTTCGATCCGCTCTGGATGTTCCTCCTGGGTCTCGAAGAAGAGATGCTTCACCGCGATGAAGATCAGATATCCGCCACCGAGCAGCTTGACGAACGTCCATCGGAGCAGAAAGCTCGCCGTCGCAATCGCGATGACGCGAAACACGAAGGCCCCGATGAGGCCGTACGAAAGTGCTTTGGGCCGCAGGTGGGGAGGCAAACGCTTCGCGAGGATGCCGAGCACCAGCGCATTGTCGATCGAGAGCACGCCCTCGAGGAGCACGAGCATCCCAACGATCACCATGTCGCTTCCCTCGAATGTCTGGCCGAGGAACGCAAACAGTGGGCACATCGACGCGAGACTCAAGGCCATGGGAGCCCTTTGATCCAGAGGGGTGGGTCGGAGGCGGCGAGGGACCGTGATGCCCGCGAAACGCCGCAGCGGAGACTCGCAGGCTACCTCATATCGGCGAGCTTCCCCCAGTGACATTGCTGACAGCCTCGTTAGCCCCCTTAGTCCAGGCCATTCCCAAGCCGTTTCGCGGCCTCACGCGGCCCCGAGCGGCAGGCTGTTGCAGAAATCGGTTGCCTTCGGTTCTGGTAGTGGAGTCATTCCACGCTGACCCCCTTTCCGAGCGCTCCCCCATGATCCGTGCCGTCACGCCGTCGCTCGACCCGATTCGTGAAAAGATCGAGGCCAGGGAACGTCTCACCGCCGCGGAGGCCGAGGCTCTCTGGGATCCTGCCATCGACCTCCACGAACTCGGCGAGCTCGCCAACCTCGTCCGCGAGCGGAAACATGGCGACGTCGCGTACTACAACATCAACACCCATCTCAACCCGACGAATGTCTGCGTCTACCGCTGCACGTTCTGCGCGTTTCGGGCCGACCTCCGCGAAGCCCGTGGGTATGTGATGAGCGACGAGCAGATTTTGGCCCGAGGCCAAGAGGCGGTCGATGCCGGCTCGACCGAGATGCACATTGTCGGCGGCCTCCACCACCAGAAGGGCTACGACTGGTACCTGAACATCGTCAAGCTCTTGCATGACGCCTACCCGTCGCTCCACCTCAAGGCCTGGACGCCGGTTGAGATCAATTGGTTCTGCCATCTCACAAAGCGGACCATCCGCGACATTCTTGTGGAACTCAAGGATGCAGGCCTCGGGAGCCTCCCGGGCGGCGGTGCCGAGATATTTCATCCCGAGGTTCGCGACCGGATCTGTGAGCACAAGGCCGACACGAAGGAGTGGTTTACCATTCATCGCACGGCCCACGAGCTCGGCCTGCGGAGCAACGCGACGATGCTCTACGGCCATATCGAGAACGCCTTCCACCGCACCGATCACCTCCTGCGACTCCGCGAGCTTCAGGACGAGACTGGTGGATTTCAGACCTTCATTCCCCTCGCCTTTCATCCCGAAAACACGCGGCTGTCGCACATCTCAAAACCCTCGCCTGCGATGAGCCTGCGGACGATGGCGATCAGCCGTCTCGTGCTCGACAACTTCGATCACATGAAGGCCTACTGGATCATGCTCGGCATGGGCACGGCCCAGGCGGCATTGGCGTATGGGGCCGACGACCTCGACGGGACGGTTCGCCACGAGCTCATCTACCACGACGCAGGGGCAACGACGCCCGAGATTCTCTCCGTCGATGAAATCACGCGGCTCATCCGTGAGGCGGGCCGTGAGCCTGTCGAGCGAGATACCCTCTACCGCCGTGTCGTGCGAGATGGAGCCACCTGGCGGGCCGACGCGGTCTCAGGCTGCCACGACTAGCCAGCACGCGCGACACGCAGGGGCTTGACGAACCGATAGCCCGGCCAGAGGCGATCAATGATCTCATCGCCAAACTTTGCGGCACAGAACTCGTAGACCGGTCGGTAAAACTCGGCCACATGCCGCCGAACGTAGTCCGGAAGATGGCCCTTCTTGGGGGACGCGTTGCAGCGGACAAGAGTATCCGGCTCGACGTACGGGAGGTTCAAAAACTCGGCAAGCCGCTGTACCTCTTCGCCGGTGATGAAGTTTTCATAGAAGGCGAAGTGCACTTGGTCGGGAGAGAAGGCCGCTTCGAGGTTTCGGATCGTTTCGTCATACCGCGTGCGGATCGTGTAGTCGCGATGACGAAACGTGTTCAGAATCTTCTCGACACTGCTCACCATGGTTCCGTTCACGCGACGGCTTCTCATATGGGCCGCTGACCAGATTCGCTCAACGGGGTCACGCATCAAGAAGACGACACGCACGGTAAATCCACGATCCTCGAGCGATCTTCGTATCGAGGCAAAGACTTCGGCCGACAAGCCCGCATACGATGGCGTGATATCGCCGACGAGCCTCACGCTGCTCTCGCGGCCGGCGAGAAACTCGAAGTAGTCGTAATAGCTTTCGACATCGGCATAGAAATCGAGCAGTGTGTTTTGCCCGGGATGCGTCTTCACCTTCCAGAACCATTCGAGCATCCGTCGACCGCATTTTGTCTCGGCGTCCATGAACTTTCGGCACGATGGCAGATGGACGGCATCGAAGACGTGGTATTCCTTGCGGATTCCCATGTCCGTATTCGGATGGCTCTGCAGGTAATTCGAGAGCCAGGTCGTGCCCCCCTTCTGGCATCCCACACCGAGCAGAAACGTCTTGTTCTGGATTGGCGCGGTTGCGCGAGGCAGAAGCGCGCCTGAAGGCGGTGCATTGGCACTGCGATTCATCGCCTCCGTCCACGGAAGACGAACGGTCGAAAAGCCGAGGTCTTCGTTGGTCACGGGGCGAAAGCATCCTGCGGCGGCAGTCCTTGCGCACCACCTCCCAGCGGTGCGAGGGCAGCCGGCGAGCCGGCAGAATCTGCCCTACCGCTCAAGATCGGCCAATCCGCGCCGATTCTTCAGTTCCCGTGAGGAAATCGAAGAACGTGGCCGGGAATCGAGGGATTCACTCCCGCTCGAATGTGACGAGCACGGCCTTGCTGCCTGGCTCCGTGGCAAATTGTTTCGGCCGCCACTCCCCGGCGCCGCGGAAGCAAAGCCGACGGCGGTTCTCACCGATCTCGTAGATTCCCGCAATCGTCGAGCCTGTGCCGTCTCCCGCCGTGATCTCGATATCGATCTCTGCGGGTGTCGCCAGCGGATCGATCGTGCTCGTGCCGCTGCTCGCCTCACGGCCATCGATTGTCATGGTCCAGGTGCCGTCATCACGGTTCACAACGATGATGTTGCGATCGCGGGCCGGCTGGGGCGTGCCGTCGGCCTCGATCGTCACCACCCGCCAGGTGCCGGCGTAGGCTGCCTGGTCTCGCGCGACCGGATCGGGCTCGTCGCCAGTGCCAACCGAGGGCATGCCCCCATGCCACACGAGCACTCCGGCCATCGCCAACGCCCGCATCATGTGTGCCATCGCATTTCCTCCCGAGGACCATTTCCCCACAGCATAAACCAGGGATCGCATTATCCCACCTGGCCGAGGCCGAGCATCTCGCCCCAGCGGTCGAGGACGAGCTTGCGGAGCCGGTCATACTTCGGGTCGGCCAGTTCGGGATCTTCCTCGAATACGGCCAGTGCGTCGCGGCGGGCCTCGGCCACGATCGCGGAGTCGCGGAGCAGATCGGCCAGATAGAGCGGCGGCACCCCGCTTTGCCGCGTGCCCACGAGATCGCCCGGCCCACGCAAAATGAGATCCTTTTCCGCCAAAACAAAACCGTCGCAGGTTTCAACAAACGCATCGACCCGCGGGTGAGGCTCGCTGCCGGAGCCGGTCACCGCGCCGCAGATACCACGGATCGACCCACGGGCCACTCGGCCACGAAGCTGATGAAGCTGGGCGAGGCCAAAGGATTCCGCGTCGAGGATCGTCATGATCGTGGCCTCGGGCACGTCGATACCCACCTCAATCACGCTGGTCGCCACGAGCACGTCAAGCTTGCCCACCCGAAAATCCTCCATGATCCCTGCCTTCGCGGCTGGTTCGAGTCGCCCATGGATGAGGCCGAGTCGAAACGCATCGAGCGGGCCGTGGGCCAACTGCTCAAATGTCGATGTGATCGTAGCCAGATCCCGTTTCGACTCCTCGACGGCTGGCACGACCACGTATCCGCGACGGCCGCCAACGAGCTTTCCGCGAAAAAACTCCCACCAACGGTCGAGCTCGTCGGGCGTCACGCGATACGTCGCCACCGGCTGGCGACCGGGCGGCTGTTCATCGAGCGTCGAGACATCGAGATCGCCGTAGACAGCATGGGCGATCGTTCGCGGGATTGGCGTAGCGGTCATGACGAGTGTGTGCGGCTCAGCAGAGGCCTGCTGAAGCACCGCCCGCTGAAGCACACCGAAACGATGCTGCTCGTCGATGACCACAAGGCCCAGATGGCGAAACGTCGCCGACGAGCCAGCGACGAGCGCTTGGGTGCCAACGACGATATCGGCCTGCCCATCAGCGATCGCGGCGAGCACCCTGCGCCGTTCCTTGGCCTTCTGGCTGCCGACAAGCAAGTCGACTGTGACGCCACTGCCGGCCAGGAGTCGCCGAAGCGACGCATGATGCTGCCGAGCCAGCAGTTCTGTCGGCGCCATGATCGCGGCCTGATACCTCGCCGGTTTTCCTTCGGGAGCGGCGGACGGCGGCGCCACGCTTTCGGGCAACGGGGTCGCCACGGCCGCGAGCATCGCATAGACAGCCACCGCCGTCTTGCCACTCCCCACATCACCCTGGAGCAGGCGGTTCATGGGCTCCTGTTTCGCAAGATCGGTCACGATCTCGCCGCACACCCGTCGCTGGGCGGCGGTGAACTCAAACGGAAAGCGGGCGCGGATGCGGGCATCGAGCCTCACGTCCACGACGAGCGAGGGGGCCGCGTGCGAGCGCTTCTGTTGGCCACGATGCATCCGCAGCGCGAGCTGGAGCATGAAGAGCTCTTGGTACACCAGCCGTCGTCTGGCGGCATCGATCATCGCCTGGCTCGATGGCCTGTGGATCTCCGCAAGCGCCTGGGCAATCGGGAGAAGTTGTTTCTCCGCGAGCATCGCATCGGGGATCGCCTCGGGGCATATGGCGGCCGCGTGGTCAAGCGCCGCCTGGACGGCGAGCCGCACATGCGACTGCTGCACGCCCTCAGCGAGGGGATAGATGGCGAGCCACTCCGAACCGTGGGCGGCTTCGTCGGCGGTGAGCCAGCGGACCTCGGGGTGAGTGAATTCCCATCCGCTGCGACCACGCTTGGGAACACCGGCGAACACCACCCGCATCCCCCGCTCGAACCGCTTGGCCATGAAGGGCATGTTGAACCACACCCCGCGCACGCGATCCCCAGACGCGTCGATCGTGACGGTGAGGATTGAGCGGCCGTGGAAGCTGGTCTTCGATGTCGCGTCAGCTACCATACCGGCGACGGAGGCATGCTCCCCCTCTCGAAAATCCGCTACCGTGTGTGCCCCGGAAAAATCCCGGTAGTCACGTGGGAAATGCATGAGGGCATCCCGCACGGTGACGAGCCCGAGCTTCGCGAGCTTCTCAGCGCGGGTCGTGCCGACGCCCGGGAGACGTTCGAGCCGCGTTGCAAGGCTCGGCTCGAGACTGGATGAGGCGGCGTCCATCGGCATGCCTGGGGAAGTGGCGACTTCGCCCTGTTATCGGCCGTTCTTGAACTGCTGACACGCGGCCACCGCAAGACGATCACACTCCTCGTTCTCCGCGTGGCCTGAGTGCCCGGCCACATGAACAAAACGGATCGTGTGGGCAGCGGCGAGTTGGTCGAGCGTCCTCCAGAGGTCTTCGTTCTTGACCGGCGCGGGCCGTCCCTTCTCCTTGCGCATCCACCCCTGTGCCTTCCACTTCGGCATCCAATCCGAGAGCCCGGTTCCCACGTAGACGCTATCGGTCACGAGATCCACGACCGTTGGACGCTTGAGTTGTTCGAGGCCTCGGACAACCGCCGTCAGTTCCATTTTGTTGTTCGTCGTATAGGGCTCGCCCCCCGAATCGATGGTCTCGCGACCGCTCTCCGGATGGCGGAGGATATAGGCCCAGCCCCCGGGACCTGGGTTCCCGCTGCACGCGCCGTCGGTAAACAGAATGACCTCGGCAGGTATCGCCGACTTCGCCATGAATCATCTCCTCTTGCTGGTACTAGCACGCAGCGGTCCGAGCCCTAGGTTTTCAGGCAACGCCCCGAGTCCCACCGAGAGACGCCTCGGCGTCGTCGCCATTCCGTTCGAGCCTCACCGGGAGTCGCACCGTGAACCGCGAGCCGCGACCAAGCTGGCTCTCGAGCGACACATCGCCCCCCAAGAGCCGGCAGAGTTCCCGCACGATCGACAGGCCGAGGCCCGTGCCGGAAAACTCGCGGGTCATCGCGTCATCGCGGCGAAACACGTCGCCCTGGCGAAACTTCTCGAAGATCGTCTGCTGATCCTCCACGGCGATGCCGACACCGGTATCGATCACCTCGAGGAGGAATTCTCTCGGCTCGCTGCCAGACGCCTCGGCAAGGACGGCGTGGACATCCACCCGCCCTCCCTCGGGCGTGAACTTGATCGCATTGGAAAGGAGGTTCGCAAGAATCTGCTGAACCTTGGCCTGATCTTGCACCATGTCCTCCAGGCCCGGCGAGACCTCGTAGGCAAGCTGGATATGCCGCTTCTCCGCGAGCGGCCGGACCATGTCGCACTGAGCTGAGACCGCTGACTCCAGCCGAAAGGCCGTTGGACGCACTTCCATCTTGCCCGCCTCGATCTTTGCGAGATCGAGAATGTCATTGATCATCTCGAGGAGCATGCGTCCCGACGTGCGAATGTTCTCGACATATCGCCGCTGCTTGGCGTCAAGCGATTCGATCGACCCGAGCACGTCGGAGAAGCCAATGATGCTGTTGAGGGGAGTCCGCAACTCGTGGCTCATCGTGGCCATGAAATCCCCCTTGAGCCGGTTCGACTCGTAGAGGTGGAGATTGGCCTGGGCAAGCTCGTCTACCTTCTCATCAAGCGTGCTGTTGGCCTTGCGAATTTCGTCCTGGGTATCGAGAAGTCCACGGAGCATGCGGTTGAAGGCGACACCGAGCTCTTCGAACTCGTCCGCCGTGTGGATGTCGGCGCGGGCTTCGATATTCCCTCGCCGCACCTCATCGGTCACGTCGCGGAGATGCTCGAGCGGCTTGACGATCACGTAGCGAACGATCGCGTAGGCCACGAGCATCGCCAGGAATGCCGTCACGATCGCCGTAGACAGGAGCAGAGCTCTGTTCGCGTTGATGGCCTTGTGGGTCGCCGCGTCGGGCATGACAAGCTTCACCACCGCCATGAGGTCTCCCTCCGCAAGCCGCTGACGCCCCTCCCCGACATCCCCTCCCGTTGCCCCACGGTATTCGTGACAGATCACGCAATCCTTTCGGAACCGGATCGGTTGGTAGTAGTGGTATTCGGCCTTGTCATCGGTGCGGTATTCGCGATACTCGAACCGGCCGGCCGCATCAGGGCTCGACTGGCCGGATGCCACGGGGGCCTCGTCCTCGAAGTACTCGAGCACCGCCCGGTCGAGCCGCCGGTACTGCTCAGCGTCTTCGGGCTTCGCATCGGGCCGCAGAAACCGCCATTGATACCGCTCGCCAAGGAGCCTTTTCTCGAGACTCTCGATCGTGCTTGCGTACTGCTGCTCCTTCTCGAGAGTCTTCCAGTGGTGCTGAAGCATGATCGCATCGACCACATGCCGTGCGGTCGCGCGGCTACTGGAATAGACGAGCTGCTCGGTCCTGCTGCCGTACCACCAGAAGCTCCCCGCAATGAGCGCGAAGAGGCACAGCCCGAACAGAAAGCGAACCTTCCGTTCCAGGCTCGTCTCGCCGAGGATGTCGCGAAGGGAGCGGTAGGACACGTGGCAATCTTACAGCATGTCCACCGGATCAACGTCGATGATCCAGGCGAGATCGGGAGGCGTCTTGAGCCCGGCGGTGGCGCGGCGCACGAGCCCCCGCAGAATCACCCCGTCGGGCCCGAGCACCTGGAGGTGCCAGCGGAACCGCTCGCGGAGCCGAGGAATCGGTGCCGGCGCAGGCCCGAGCACACGGATGGCCGCCTCACTCTCGACAGCACCGCATACCACCGCTTCGGCCCGCAGCCGCTCGGCGAGGTGTGTGGCCCATTCCCGAACGCGCTGCTCATCCAGGCCCCGCACGACCAGGCGAATGATGCTCCCAAATGGCGGATAAACAAGTGCCTCGCGGATGGGCAGCTCGCTCCGCACAAAAGCCTCGTAGTCGTGGGTGACAGCCGCGCGGATCGCCGGATGCTCCGGCGTGCTTGTCTGCACAACAACCCGCCCCCCTGTCTGGCCACGACCGCTGCGGCCCGACACCTGCGTCACGAGCTGGCAGGTCCGCTCGGCGGCTCGAAAGTCGGCGAGGTGCAGGGCCGCGTCGGCGTTGACCACGCCCACGAGCATGACGCCAGGAAAGTCGAGGCCCTTCGCGATCATCTGCGTGCCCACGAGGATGTCGATCTGGCGGTCGCGGAACGCATCGAGTGTTTTCTCATGGCTGCCGCGGCTTCGCATTGTGTCAGTGTCCATGCGGGCCACCGCGGCGTCGGGAAACGTCCGACGGATCTGTTCTTCGAGCCGCTGGGTTCCCGTTCCACGGTGGGCGAGGCCGGGCGTTCGGCACTCCGGACATTCGGCTGGCAGTCGTACGACGAGGCCACAGCCATGGCAGATGCCGCGACTCCCCGGCTGATGGAGTGTGAGCGCGATATCACACTGCGGGCACCGCATGGTGTGGCCGCAGGCTCGGCATTGCACATGCGTGGCAAATCCGCGTCGGTTGAGCAGGAGCATCACCTGTCCCCCGGCATCGAGCGCCCATCGGATGCCGGCGGCGAGCCTCGGGCTCACGGCACCACGGGCGCGGGCGGCGGGATCGCGAAGGTCAACCGTGAGCACGGCCGGGAGCTGCGAGCCGCCGACACGACCGGCCAGGCGGCACATCCGCCACTCACCGGCAAGACACCGGGCGAAGGTCTCGATCGCCGGCGTGGCCGACCCGAGCACGAGCGGCACATTCTCGGCGCGGGCGATCCACTCGGCCACATCGCGAGCGTGATACCGGGGCGACGTCGCCTGCTTAAACGAGCTTTCATGTTCCTCGTCGATCACGATGAGGCCGAGCCTGGGCGCAGGCGCGAAGATCGCCGAACGGGCGCCGACCACGACATTCACTCTTCCGGCGGCGATCTCACGCCACTGGGCATGCCGCTCGGTGGCCGTGAGATGGCTGTGGAGCACCGCCACGGTGCCGAACCGAGCGCGAAAACGGTCGCAGGTCTGCGGCGTGAGGCTGATTTCGGGCACAAGCACGATCGCCTGCCGTCCAAACGAAATCGTCTCTTCGACCGCCTGAAGATAGACCTCCGTCTTGCCACTGCCGGTGACGCCAAAGAGAAGGATCGTCTCATGATGCCCGGCCCGCATGGGGCCCGAGATGGCCGCGAGGGCATCAGTCTGAGCCGGGGAGAGATGATCGGGGCGGTCGTGTTGAATCCCAGGCCGTTCGGGGCCACTGGCGCGGCGGGTCTCAACGGAACCCACTTCGCGAAGCAAGCCATTCTTGACGAGCCGCGTCACGACCGCGCGGCTGGCACCCGACGCTTCCGCGAGTTTGTCTGCGGTGGCAGGCTCGACCGCCGCTGCCAAAACCTTGGACTGGGCGGGCGTCAGCTTGCGATCAACAGGGAGGCCGGCGGCGACGAGCAGCGGCGAGACCTTGACCTTCCGCTGGAGTCGCACCCCCGACGGCAAGACGGCCTCGAGCACCTCGCCTCGCCTGGCCAGCCACCGCTCCGCCATCCATTCGGTGAGCTCGAGCATCCGTCGCGAGAGCAGTGGCGCATCGTCCTCGACCCCGACGATCGTCTTGAGCGCGGTCTGGGGGAGCTCGCCCGACCGAACGGCCACGCAGTAGGCCAGCCGCACTCGGTTCGCTTTGCCGAGGGGCACACGCACTCGTCGGCCCGGCTCCACGCTGCTGATGAGCGGCTCGGGCACCAGGTAATCGAGCGGCTTATCGACGCCGTCGGGGAGGACGACCGTGGCGACGGTGCCGTGACGGGCATCGTCCTCTACCCACGCCGGTCGGTCTTCAAAGAGGCTACGCTGCGTGGACTGGTCGGGGCCCATGCGGCGAATTAGACCATATGGCCCGTCGGCCCCGTGCGGCAGGATTGGAGAGTAGAGCTTGCGAATCGGCATCTATGGTGGGAGTTTTGATCCGGTGCACTACGGGCACCTGATCGCGGCCGAATCTGCCCGGGAGCAGGCGGGCCTTGATCGGGTCGTATTCGTGCCAGCCGCGACACCGCCACATAAGCAGGGCGTGCGGCTGGCTCAGAGTTCCCATCGTGTGGCGATGCTGTCGCTCGCGATCGGTGGCCACGACGCCTTCGAGGTTTCCTCGATCGAGCTCGAACGCGGCGGCACGAGCTACACCGTTGACACCGTGGCCGAGCTCTCGGCCCGGCATCCGGGTGACACGCTCGCGCTCCTGCTTGGCCCCGACAACGTGGCCGGGCTGGTGACGTGGAAAGACCCGCACCGCATCGCGACGCTCGCCGAGATCGTGCCGATCGAGCGGGACCATCTCGACGACATCACCGCAGCCGTGCAGCAGGCTGGCCTCGTGAGTGTGCTTGGCAACCCTGCCGTCACGGCAATGCTTGGTCGCCGCGTGCGCATGCCAGCGATTGGGATTCGAGCGACAGAACTTCGAGCGGCGGTGGCGGCGGGCCAGAGCATTCGCTATCGCACCCCGCGAAGCGTCGAGCGGTACATCGCCACCCACGACCTCTACCGCGATGCCTGAACCAGCTCCGCGATTTCACCCGGCGCACGACCGTGCTGCGGCGAGCCGCGTGGCCATGAGGCGACTGGTGGGCTCGTGAAGAGTTCTCGGATCAGCGGCCAGCGCCCGCAGCATCACCTCGAGCCGCACGGCGGGTGCCTGTTCGAGATTCACGAGAAGGTGCTGACGTTTCCCGACCATGCATGGGCCACCCGAGAGATCACCGAGTGGCTCCTCGCGAACGGTGTAGCCGAGGTCAGCGGCAAGCTGGCAGGCTTCGGCGAGGAGTCCGAGCGTATCCATGGGAGCAGTGCGAGGGCGGGGTGAGGGAACGAGACCGTAACTTCGGGCCAGGGCGTCACCGAGGCCACGAGCTCGGAAGCCCTCGCTGATCACGGCGGGCGTCGAGGGCTCGGGTGTATTCGGTGAAGCGAGCCCGCTCGTTGGGGGTTGTGCGGTCAACCATCGATTTTCGCCACCGATTGCGTTCGTCCTCCGAACGGCTGCCCCACGGCGGCCGACCGGGGGTCTGATTTGCCGGCTGGCTTCCCGACGGGGCATTCGAGCCACCGGAGGCCTGCCCTCCTCCCAATGCCCCCATGACCGCACGGCCCGCTTCCATCGCTTTCCGCATCACCTCCTGCTGATCAATATGACGGTCGAGTTCGGCCTGTCGCTGCTCGGGTGGGAGGCCGAAGTAGCGGTCCACCCGTTCCCAGAAAACGGTCCGAAACGCGTTCCCTGCGGCCTGCTCAACCTGCGGCCGCAGATGAGGCGGGAGTTGCTCGGTCTTCTGACGAATCTCCATCATCGAGGTAAAGGCCGCCGTGGCCTGCGTGAGGTTCATGAGCCCACCGTTCGTCGCGTACCGCGCCTTGGCCTGCTCCTGGAGCGCGAGGATCTCCTGCACTCGCGGGTCGGTGCCGAATTGGATCCAGCCTGCGAGCCAGAAGGCGATCGCAGTGATGATGGCAAGCACCACCAGCGTGATGATCCAACCGAGGCGATTCGATTCAGAGGTTTTCGACGTGGCCATCGAGGTAGAGAAAGTTACGAGCCCCCTCGGGGGGCGTGGGACGCTCGTTGAACTCGGATTCAGCCGAGCTCTCAAAAAATGTAAACCCGCCGTGAAACGCATCAAATTCGTAGAGTACCCAGAGTTTTGACGACGCCCCCGGGTTGCCGCGATACGTGAGCGCCTCCTCGCGGGTGCGGCCGACCGTCTTGCCGGTGGCGGAGTCGGTCTTGGTCAGCCGGCGGGCCGGGTACTCGTAGCTCGTGCCTTCGTAGGGAACATTCTGATACTCCGCTGGTCGGTCGTTCATGGATCGCCCGATCTGGGCGAGCGTCGCCTCAAACTCCGTCATGTATGACTGCGGCCGAACAAAGTAGGCCGAGTCGGACGGGCAGCGGAAGCCCTCTCGATTGTTGTCCATAAAGGCCCCGATCGCCGAGACGATACTCGGCTTCATGGGCCGTTGGGGAGTGAAGAATTCGAGCTCCTGACTCGGAACGACCGCGGCGTCGGGAAACCGCGACTTCTGCCCCTGGCCAGTTTTCCGGTCGAGGTAGAGCTGCATCGCGATCCCGATCTGCTTGAGATTTGACTTGCACGCGGTTCGCCGGGACGCCTCACGCGCGCTTTGCACCGATGGCAGGATCAGCCCGATCATCAGGCCGATGATGGCGATGACGACAAGGAGTTCGACGAGCGTTATGCCGCGGGCATGGCGGCTTCTGTGTGGAATGGGCGGGCACATGATGGAACAGCGGGCTCTGGGGGGAATATGCGGGCACCGGGTGCCGACGGCGGGCGCGACTCACGGGACGGATAACGGTCCGCCCAAGTTCAACGGTCGAGAAGCCGTGTCGGCTCATTTTTATCAGTGTAGAGGCTCGGACACATCATCGACGATACCGTCTCATGGGACCGCATTCCCGACAGATTGTAGGTCAATTGGTTTTTCAAGGCTCAAGAATGGAACCCGACGGAGGCTATTCAGAGCGGCCCGAGTGGCCCTTCGCCCCGCCGGGATTGCCCACCCGGTGGGACGGACCGGCCCTCGCTGGCAACGGCCAATCCGCCCGTACTGAGGAATCTGCGAGCCTTCGGGCCGAAATCGCCACGCTTCAAAGCGAGATGGCGACCCTGCGGGGCGACCTCCTCGAGGCCCGCAAGCAGGCGACCCTCGGCGGCCTGCTCGGCACGACCACCCACGAATTCAATAACGCGCTCACAACGATCCTCAACTACGCCCGCCTCGGCATCCGGCACCGTGATCAGCCGACCCGCGACAAAGCCCTCGAGCGGATTCTCTCGGCAGGCACACGGGCGGCGAAGATCACCGCGAGCGTCCTCTCGATGTCGCGGAATCGGTCGAGCCGATTCGAGCCGCTCGATCTCCACGTCCTTGTAGAGGACGTCTTGGTTTTGCTCGAGCGGGAGATGATGAAATACCGCGTGCAGGTCGAGCGGGAGTTTGCCCCTGTGCCACGGGTGACGGCCAATCCTGGCCAGCTCCAGCAGGTGCTCTTGAACCTCATGGTCAATGCCCGGCAGGCGATGCCCGAGGGGGGCCGTCTGATCCTGCGGCTCTCGCACGACGAGGCGACAGGGTTTGTCGATCTCATGGTTCGCGATACCGGCGGCGGCATGCCACCTGAGATTCTCCGGCGGATTTTCGAGCCACGCTTCTCAACGAAGACCGGGCCCGACGAAACCGGCAAGGGAGGCAGCGGCCTCGGCCTCACGGCCTGCCGCGAGATCATCGAGGCGCATCGCGGCCGCATTCGCGTCGAAAGCGCCCCGGGCAAGGGCACGGCCGTGACGGTGCGGATCCCCGCGGAAGTGGCGGCACGACGTTCCGCCTGAGCGTATTCTGCGAGAGACTCGCCGTTGCCCCCGCGGGATGGCGGGGAGTAGTCTCCGGGCTTCACGCCCCGCGCTCCCATGATGGTCCTCCCATGCCCACTCGCCTCCGCCGATTTCTCTCGTTCACCCTGCCGGTGCTCTTCCTGGCCTGCACCGTCGCTCTCCTGAGCGCATTGCCATGCCTCATCGCTGCTGAGCCGCCTGCTCCCGGATCAAGCAGCCGAACCGCCGCGGTCCCTCCCGTGCCAGCCGGCACACCTGCTGAGCTTTTTGCCTACATCGAGATGCTTCGCACAACGCCCGTACCAGCCACGTCCCGCGGGCGTCAGCGTTATTTCAAACGGAAGCAGCTCGCGGCGATCGCCGAGGCCGCTGGCCGCGTCGTCGCCCAAACCCAGCCTGGCGATGCAGCCTTTTCGGATGCCGTAGCGTTTCGTTTCGCGGCCCTCGACACGCTGGCGCAGCTTGACGAGCCCGGTGCGGCTGCGGCGCTTGCGGGGTTTGCCGACTCGCTCCTGGATTGCCCCGATGAGGCCGTGGCGAGACGGGCCCAACGAATCGCCTTCGACGCGCACATCGATTCGATCGTAGCGACGGGCCGCCCCGACGATGTGATGCCGCTTCTTCCACGCATCGTGGCCCTGCTCCGGCAGGCACCCGACGACGCGGCTCTTGCTCAAACAGCATCCGAGCTCGTCACGAAACTGAGCAAGATGCCGGGTGGCGACGCGGCAGCCTACGCGGCCCTCGAAGCCTTTCTCCCGATCTTCGAGGCAAGCACAAATGCTGACGTTCAGCACATGGCGGCAGGACTCGCCGGCATGGCCCGGCGGCTCTCCCTTTCTGGCCATCCGATGGTTATCACTGGCACGCTGCTCTCAGGCGAGCCGTTCGATCAGCGAGCGCTCGCCGGCAAGGTCGTGCTCGTTGACTTCTGGGCCACCTGGTGCGGCCCGTGTGTCGCGGAGATGGCCAACCTCGAGGCCGAGTATGCGAAGTGGCATGACAAGGGTTTTGAAGTTGTTGGTGTGAGCCTCGACGAAGACCGCGACACGCTCGAGCAGTTTGTCACGACCCGCAAGATTCCATGGCCAATTCTCTATGAGGAGCCGATTGGCCCCGACTGGCAGCACCCGCTTTCGACCTATTACGGCATCACCGGCATTCCGACGGTGATCCTCATTGGCCGCGACGGCAACGTCATCACGCTCGACGCCCGCGGCAAGAAGCTCGGCGCCGCACTCGAGCGACTCCTCGGCGACCCACCCGCCCGCATCGGCGCCCGCTGAGCCCTGACGCCCTCCCCTACGCGCTCTTCGTGCGAGCCTCGCGGATCGGGATCACCGTCTCCACGCCATCGACATGCTGCTCGTCGATCACGTAGGTCGCCCCCTGGTGGTCGGGCAGGTCGAACATGATGTCGAGCATCGTGTCTTCCATGATGCTTCGCAGACCACGGGCACCGGTGTCCTTCTTCATCGCCTTGCGAGCAATCGAGCGAAGGGCTGCATCGGTAAACTCGAGCGTGCAGTTCTCGAGCCCAAACATCTTCTGGTACTGCTTGATGAGCGCGTTGCGAGGCTCGGTGAGCACCTTCACGAGGGCTTCCTCGTTGAGCGGCTGGAGCGACGAGATCACCGGGAGACGACCGACGAGCTCCGGGATAAGTCCGAACTCGAGGATGTCATCGGAATCGACCTGCGGGAGCAGTTCGGCCAGGTCGGCGTCGCCACGGTGCCCGATGGGCTGACCAAAGCCGATCGTTCGCTGGCCCAGGCGTTTCGCGATGATCTTGTCGATGCCTACGAACGTGCCGCCGCAGATGAAAAGGATATTCGTCGTATCGAGCTGGATGTACTGCTGCTCGGGGTGCTTTCGGCCCCCCTGCGGCGGAACATTCGCGACCGTGCCTTCGAGCATCTTCAGGAGGGCCTGCTGCACGCCCTCGCCTGACACGTCGCGGGTGATCGAGACGTTTTGGCTCGTCTTGCCGATCTTGTCGATCTCGTCGATGTAAAGGATGCCTCGCTGGGCCGCCTCAATGTCGTAGTCGGCGGCGTTCAAGAGCTTGAGGAGAAGGTTTTCCACGTCTTCGCCCACATAGCCGGCTTCGGTGAGCGTCGTGGCATCGCCGATCGCGAACGGCACGTCAAGGATGCGGGCGAGCGTTCGGGCGAGGAGCGTCTTGCCGCAGCCGGTTGGGCCCATGAGAAGGATGTTGGACTTATCGACTTCGACGTCGGTGCCATCGCGGCCCAGATTCAGCCGCTTGTAGTGGCTGTGTACCGCCACGGCGAGCACCCGCTTGGCGTGCTGCTGCCCGATCACGTATTGATCGAGGTGGGTGACGAGCTCGCGGGGCGACGGGATCGACGTAAAGAGCTGCTTGCCTGTGCCTCGACGCTTCTTCTCCTGGTCGAGAATCGACTGGCAAAGCTCGATACACTCGCCACAGATGTAGACGTCACCGGGCCCCTCCACGAGCGGCCCGACATCGCGGTAACTCTTGCGGCAGAACGAACAGAAGGCGTTCTTCTTGGTCGTTCCGCCAGTCCCGCGGCGTCCCAGACCTCCCGTGTCTTTTCCCGTTGGCATCCGTTCATTCCCTCACATCAGTTGGCCCGACGGGATCCGAAGGCGGCCGCTGCCGCCCACGGAGTTCGGGTGTGTCTTGCCGTACCTTTGGCCCGACGAGTGTTCTTATTCTTCGGAATTCTTCTTCGCTGAGCACACCCTCGTCCCGGAGATTCCGGTATTGAAGGAGCGTATTGTGCCATTCCTCTCCGTCTGGCCCGTCGAATCCTCCAACTCCATCTAGTCCCAACCACCGCCTCCGCACCCAGAGAATCGCAACGACTGCTGCAGCTACGAGGGCCGCGAGCAGCGCCAGGTTGATGACGAGGCCAGCGGAGACGCGGGCCTGTGCCACCAGTGGGATACTCGCGGCGCCGACGGCAAAAGCCAAGGCGAATTCTTGCACGGCCCAGACCCTTCGATAATTGCCTGGGAAAGAAGGCTTAAAACGTTCCCGACTGGAGCCACTCACGCGAAACCATTCCCGCGTTTGTGGCCATCGTTCTCCAAGGAGGCACTGCGCGGATTGCGTTCTCAGTATTGCGGCGATCCCAGTCGCCGGTCCAGCAGAGATTCCCCATGCCACCTGAATTGCCTGTGCCACCTGGCTTGGAGCCCGCCAGCGGGCACACAGTAATACCCCGGGCAAGCTGGGGAAACTATTTCGATCCTGCTGAAAATGAGTGACTTTCCAGTCGTTCCCGTGCCGATACTCGAAACCATGTGTTTTTCGGCACGCGTACCGCACGTTCCGGCCTCCCGCTCGGCAGCACGAGGCTGGCTGATCGCCGCTTCGGTGCGGCTGGTGGCTGGAGCCCTTCTCCTTGGGTCCGGCGGAGCCGCATGGGCCCAGACTGACTCGCTCGCCGAAGCCGCTGGGCTTCCGAACCTCATTCGCACAAAGCACCGTACGTTCGCGATCCCGTTCAGGCTCCCGGAGTCTCGCGATCCGGATGTTGACGCGACGCCCCAGCGGGTGATCCTCAATGTCTCGAAGGATCTCGGGGCCACGTGGTCAGTTGCTGGCGAGACGGCGCCCACGGCGGGCACCTTTTCGTATGCAGCCGATGCAGATGGTGAATATTGGTTCCGTCTTCGGGCCGTCGATCGCAAGGGCCGGTCTCGTGGGAGCGAGGGCCCCGATATCCGTGTGCTGGTCGATGCGGCCGGTCCGCGACTTGCCGCGCGAGTATGGAAGGGGGCTGATGGCGAAATTATCTGTCGCTATGCCGCCGCCGATGACTCGCTGAAGCTCGATACGCTTGTGCTCGAATTCCGTGGCGGCGATGAGAAGACCTGGAAGAGCATTGCCGCCGACGCCGTCCTCGCTCGCGAAACCCCGGCCCATATGGTTGGTGAAGCCATCTGGTGGGCGGGCGAGCGGGTTGACCAGCTCGTTGTGAAAATTTCGATCACCGACGCGTCTGGTAACCAGACCATCAAAAAGTTTTCATTGGAGTCCGTTGATCCTGGCGTTGACCAGTCAGCGCTCGCTCGGGAGCTGGGGCTGCCTCCCCTTCCGACGGCGCCTGCCGACGCGCAGGCTTCCTTGCCGAGCGACATGGCCAACGTCCCAGCCGATACCGGGGACGGCACGAGGAGCGTCATCGCCACCCCGGAAACGGAGTCGCCTTGGCCAGCCGAGACTGCCTCGTGGAGTGACGCCGGGGCTTCTGCCAACACCACCGTAGCCCAACGGCGGCCGTCCGGCCCCGTCGCGCTGCCCGCGGCCGCTGGACTTCTCCCACGAGCCAAGAACGATGCATCCCGTCCGACGGCCCCGCGTATACCTGACGCATCGCTCCTTGCTGAGGCGAGTGGTGCAACGAACGGCGAGCATGCTGGGCTCCTCGAGTACCGCGGTCGGCCACTTCACCTCGTGAACATGCGACGGTTTGCCTGGGACTATGAAATCCCCGAGGTTCGTCGCACGGCTGGCCCACTGCGGGCGGAGCTCTGGACGACCATTGATGGTGGCGTCACCTGGCAGCGGGCCTCGGTCGATAAGGAGTGCCGTAGCCCGATCGCAGTAGAGCTTCATGAAACAGGCTTCTATGGAGTTCGGCTCGAGCTTGTCGCCGACGTGCCTGATGCCGAGGGCGGCCCGCGGAGCGGCTCCGAGCCCGACGCATGGGTCGGGGTCGATGACGAGCCGCCGCAGGTGGAGCTCATGGCAGTGGACCGTGACGAGAGTGGATCGAGCGATGCCCTCATGATTCGGTATGCGGCCCGCGACCCCCTCCTCACCGCCAATTCCGTTCGGCTCCTCTACTCGCCCAACGCGAGCGGCCCCTGGGCCACGATTGCCACGGGACTGGCCAATGAGGGGAACCATCGATGGGAGCCCGGGCGAAGCGTGCCAGCCCGCGCGTTCCTGCGAATGGAGGCGACCGACGCCGCCGGTAACACGGGCTCCACAGGAACCGCCGAAGCCGTGTCTGTTGCTCCGACCCGTGTTCACGGCCGCCTCGGCTCACTGCGAGCCCTGCCCACGCCGTAGGCGATACGGCCGGCGCAGCGGTGTGGTGAGCCGTGACAGACGAGGGGTGCGGATTGCGGTAGTCTCCAGGGCAACTCGGAGGCTTTCCGTTGGCTGGCGGTCCACACGCGCTCGATATCCTGCTCGAACCCGACGTCCTCGATGTCAGCCAGGCGTCGATCGTCGTGCTTCACGGCGATGAGCCTTTTCTTTCTGGTCGCGTGCTTGGTGTCCTCCGTGATCAGCTCGTGCCCGATGAGGCCGATCGCGACTGGGCCTGGCGAGAGTTTGCCGGCGACCAGCCGCTCGATCCGCGGGATGTCTTCGACGAGGCAGCCACGATCCCGCTGTTTGCGTCGGCCACTCGCGCGGCGGTCGTGCGGCAGGCGGACGCGTTCGTGACGGCGTCCCGCGAGCTGCTCGAGCGGATCGCAAGCACGTCTCGCGGCAAGCGCGGGCTTGTCATCCTCGAAGTCCGTACGTTTCCAGCTACTACGCGACTCGCGAAGGCGGCTGCCAAGGATGGCCTCGTCATCGAGACGACGGTCTCGAGCAAGCGCGACCTGTCGAGCTGGGTGCGAAAGTGGGCCCGCGCGGTTCACGGGCTGACACTCTCGGCGGCGGCCGCCGAGGCGCTCCTCGAACGCCTTGCCGGAAGCCTCGGCCTCATTGACCAGGCGCTGGCACGGCTTGCCGCAGCGATACCGAAGGCCGACCACGGGAAGACCATCGCTCCCGAAGCCATCGATGCCTTCGCTGCCGCGCCGGGGGAAAGGCCTGCCTGGGACATGATCGACGCCGCGGCAACCGGTAACACTCCGAAGGCGCTCTCCGAATTGGCTGCCATTCTCGAAACGGGCGAGAGCCCGATTGCCATTGCCGCCCAGGCCTCGGCCGTGCTCCGCAAGGTGGCGACCGCCGCGCGGCTACTCGGTTTGCCGGCCAGCGGCGGCCGCCCAGCAGGGGTCGATCAGGCGCTCCGTGAGGCGGGCGTGGCTGCCTGGCCCAAGGCGATGACCCAGGCCCGCGAGGCATTGACCCAGCTTGGCACCGCCCGTGCCCGTCGGCTTCCCATCTGGCTTCGTGACCTCGATCTGTCTCTCAAAGGAGAGGCCTCCCGGGGCCTGCGAGCCAGGCTGGCACTCGAGCGGTTGTTTTGCAGAATGGCACGACTACACGACCGCCCGCAGCCATCGGGCTCGCGTCCGCCCAGGGCGTGAGCGACACGACTTTGCGGGACGATTCCCGCTTCACGGATTCCACGAGCCCTTCGGAGCCATTCCCCTTGCAGCCCCCCGCCACCTTCGACCGCGACCGTTGGGAAAATCCTCTGGCCACCCGGTATGCGTCGTCCGAGATGACACGGCTCTGGAGTGACAGCCATCGCTACTCGCTCTGGCGAAAGGTGTGGCTGGCGCTTGCCGAGAGTGAAGCAGAGCTCGGCCTGGCCATCACGCCGGCCCAGCTCGCCGAGATGCGGGCCCACATCGACACGATCGATTTCGAAAAGGCCGCTGACTACGAACGACGAATGCGGCATGATGTGTTTGCCCACCTGCACGCCTTCGCCGACGACTGTCCTGCCTCGCGGCCGATCATCCACTTGGGCGCGACGAGTGCGTATGTCACCGACAATACCGACCTCGTGCTTGTTCGCGAGTCGCTTGATCTTGTGGCCGCCAGACTCGCCACAGTGATCGAACAACTGGCCGCCAAGGCGATCGAGACCCGATCCCTCGTCTGCCTCGGCCGCACCCACCTCCAGCCCGCACAACCCACCACGATCGGCAAACGACTCTGCCTTTGGATCCACGACCTCCTTCTCGATCTCGAGGAGGTGACCCACCGTCGCAAACTCCTGCGGGCTCGTGGTGTGAAGGGCACGACCGGCACGCAGGCGAGTTTCCTGGAGCTTTTTGATGGCGATCACGCGAAGGTTCGCCGGCTTGACGAACTCGTGGCCCAGAAGCTGGGCTTTCATTCCTCCTATGAGGTGACGGGCCAAACCTACACCCGCAAGATCGACTCCCAAGTGGTCGCAGCGCTTGCTGGTGTGTCGGAGTCGTGCCACAAGGCCGGCAATGATCTCCGACTCGCGTCAGCCTGGGGCGAGATGGAAGAGCCGTTCGAGAAGGAGCAGGTGGGCTCGTCAGCCATGCCCTACAAGCGAAACCCGATGCGGGCCGAACGCATGTGTGGCCTGGGTCGATTCGTGATGGGCCTTGCGGTGACGGCCGGGCAAACAGCCGCTACACAGTGGCTCGAGCGCACGCTCGACGACTCCGCGCCCCGCCGTCTCGTGCTTCCCCAATCGTTTCTCGCGACCGACGCCCAGCTCGTCCTTTTCGCCAACATCGCCGGCGGCCTTGTCGTCCTTCCCGGTGGCGTTCGCAAGAACCTCGAGGCCCACCTGCCCTTCTTGGCGTCGGAAAAGATTTTGATGGCCGGCACCCAGGCGGGCGGCGACCGGCAAGCCCTCCACGAGGCGCTGCGGGTCCACAGCCATGCGGCGACCGCGAAGATTCGCGAGGGTGAAGCCAACGACCTGGCCGAACGCCTCGCGGCCGATCCGCTCTTTGCAACCGTCGATCTTGCCGCCGCGATGAATGCCGAAGACCTCGCAGGCCGCTCTGCCGAGCAGGTCGATGAGTTTGTCATGGGTGCCGTGAAAGCCGCCCTTGAAGAATGCCCCGCCCGCGCCCCCGACGCCGCGCTCGTCGTCTAGGGACACGCCAGACCTCCCTACGCCCACCGCTTCGGGGTGGCCTGTGCCACGTAGCTCCGAACGTGAACCTATCGCATGCCAGTGCCCCAGACATCTTCGGCTTTGAGCGGCGGGTCCGGCGGGCCGACGCCTTCCAATGTGCCGAGCGGCACTTGGTTAGCGTAGATCTCCGTGAGCAGTTGCTTGGCGCGGGTGAGCATGGCCTCAACGCGCTCGGGGTGCTGATCGGCAAGATTGTTCAACTCCTTGGCATCATCATCAAGGTTGTAGAGCGAGGGGCCATCGATGAGCGGCGGGTCTTTGGGGTTTTCATTACCCACGTTGAAGACCAGCTTCCACGGGCCAACGCGGATCGCCGTAGCCTGGCCGCGGCCGTGCCAATAAAGCATTTCATGCCGAGCGTGCACGGCCGGAGCACCGGCGAATGTCTTCCAGACGCTCACGCCGTCGATCTTCTGTGCCTTCTGCGGCAACTCAATCTTCACACCGCACGCCTCGGCCAGCGTCGGAAAGAGGTCAATCGCACTGACCATGGCATTGCTGGTCGTGTTGGCATCGATGACGCCTGGGAACCGCACGATACAAGGCACGCGAGTGCCACCTTCGAGCGACTGCCACTTCATCCCACTGAATGGCGGATTGTCGTGTGGGCCCTGCTGGCCGCTTTGCCGACCATTGTCGGAGGTGAATACCACGATGGTGTTGTGGGCAAGGTCCTTGTTGTCGAGGGCATCAAGAATCTGCCCGACGCGGAAATCCAGTTCCTCGACGACGTCGGTGTATTCACCAGACGTGTCGTCACCCGACTTGCCATGCCAATCGGGGTGGGGTTCGGCCGGGAAATGTGGGGCGGTCCAGGGGACGAAAAGAAAAAACGGCTTGTTGCTGTCTTCATGGATCACACGAAGGGCTTCTTCGGCAAATGCCTCTGTCAACATGCGGTTGTCCCATGCCTCGCGGACGAGCACGCCATCGCGATACATATCCCGGTTCTGGTTGTTGCTCATGAAGATGAACGACGACGAGTCGAAGCCCTGTTGGTTCGGGGCCATTGCTTCGCTTCCGACGTGCCACTTGCCGGCCATCGCAGTGCGGTAGCCAGCGTCTCGAAAGGCTTCGGCGATGGTGTAGACATCGCTCGACATGCCGGTCTTGGGTTTGAATCCGTAGCCCAACACCCCCCACCGCCAGCCGAGGCGTGCGGGATAGGCTCCCGATAGCAGTGCCATGCGCGAGGGCGAGCAGACGGGGTTGCCCGCGTAGTAACCGGTCAGCCTCAGCCCCTGCTTGGCGAGCCCATCGAGCCGGGGGGTCTCGACCCGCTCACTGCCGTAGCACGACAGGTCGTCGGAGGCCAGGTCGTCGGCCAGCATGAGGATAACGTTGGGCCGCTGAGGCTGAGCCGCCAACACCGACGAGGCGATGAACAAGCTGCCCCCAATCGCCACAGCGATCCCGACGACGTAGCGAAAGCATGGTGATTTCGTTTTCATACGCTCCAGGGTATCGTATTGATTGCGATTGGCCCTCGCGACCGCGTGTTATTCTGCACGAAGCACGCGAACACTCCGAGAGAGTGCCGCCCCTCCGATTCCTCTCACCACGAGGCCCCCGATGCGTTGGCTGTTGATGCTCAGTGTGATCGCGGTGGCGGCTGTCGTGGTCGCGGAGGAAAAGGAAGCAGCCGCTGCCAATGCAGGAGCTGGCGTCCGTTTCGATCCCATTGTGCGGGACATCGAGGGGTGGAAGGTCTCCATCGAACCCGCCCTGCTCGATGGCGAGCATCGGGAAGAGGGCGAAAAGGCTCTCACGATGCTGGCGAATCACTTGCAGCGAGTCGCGATCGTCGTACCGCCCGGGCCGCTGGAAAAGCTGCAACTCATGGAGATTTGGATCGAGCACAGCCATCCCGTGCTCACGAGTATGCAATATCACCCCAGTCGCGGCTGGCTCCTGGACAACGGCCACGATTCACGACTGGTCCGCAAGGTTCATATTCCACAGGCTCGCGACCTCCTCTCTCGCGAGCAGATGCTGAAGCATCCGGCCGTCATTCTCCATGAGCTCGCCCACGCGTATCACGACCAGGTGCTGGGCTTCGATTTTTCCGAGATCAAGGCTGCCTATGAGCAAGCAAAAAGCTCTGGCACCTACGACAGCGTCCTCACCCACACCGGCAGGAAACAGCGACACTACGCCCTGACAACGCCGCAGGAATACTTCGCCGAGGGCACCGAGGCCTACCTCTACCGCAACGACTTCTATCCCTTCGTCCGCGCGGAGCTGAAGGAGCACGACCCAGCGTTGTTGGCCCTGCTGGAAAAAATCTGGCAGCCGAGCGCGAACGACGCATTACCGCGGAAGCCGTAAGCATTCTTTACGACCGGCGACTGCGAGCCGCCGCAACCTACACGCGGTCTTGGAGGCGAGACTTGCTGCGACTCGTGCGACAGTCGAAGCAGAGCCCCATGACGAGGAGGCGGTGCGACCCGGCGCGAAAGCGGTGCTCGGCGGCGACCGCGTCGCAGATCTTGGCGACGTCGTCACTCGAAAACTCGATCAACTGCCGGCAGCCCGTGCAGTAAAGGTGGTCGTGCTGTGGATAGCCGTAGTCGTGCTCGTAGACAGTCCGCCCGTCGAGCACCATCGTCTTGAGAAGCCCGGCGTCCACCATTTCGGAAAGCGTGCGATAGATCGTAGGCCTACTCGCTCGTGCCCCCTCACGGGTCTTGCGGAGGTCGCCGAGCAACTGCTCGGCGTCAAAGTGCTCGTGGTGGCTCGCCACGTGATCGACGATCACCCGCCGCTGCCGCGTGATCCGCTTGCCACGGGCTTGGAGAAACTCGGTGAAACGATCCTGGGGCGAGAGAGATGTCTCGACACTGCCCAGTGAGAATTCAGACGCCACGGCCATACGGGTGCAACTCCTTGATGCCCCGATTATAGCCACACCGACAAAACGACAGCGGCGACGGGAGCAAGCGTGCCCCCGTCGCCGTGACGGAATCGTATTGACGGCTCAATCGGCCGGTCATGACACTCCCCACGAGGAGCTGTCAGGCCACCCGATGAGGCATCGAGGGCGCTTAGCCCAGTCGCTCGAGGAGCCGGTCGAGAGCGATGTCGAGCTTCTCGGCCGTGTCGTAGCTGCCATCGGCGATGGCTGCCTTGATCGCCGCGACTTTGTCGAAGCGGATGTCGGCGGCCGCATCGGCAGCCCGCACCGCGTCGGTCGACAGCGTGACGGTGTCCCGCACGTCAGCTACGCCCTGCTGGGTCGCGGCCTTGGCCGACTCCACGCTTTTCAGCGCGGCGATGCCCTGCGAACCCTGGGTCGAAGTTACACCAAAAATGTTCATGTTTCGTTCCTTCCCGTTACTCCGAGGTCTTGCGACCTCTGATCGTGAATCCCTTCACCCCCGAACGCACCGCTCTACGCGGTCAGTCGTCCGATGGTTCATTGCGATTCCTGATCGCCCTCCCGAACTCCATGTGCCGCCTGTGGGCCGAAGCCCGCTGCTACCATTCTTGCCGCGCCTCCGCGTGCCGGCGATGCCACCTTCGGGGACACTCGCCGAGCGGCAGTGTGAAGCCATGCTTCAAACCAACCGCGGTAACTTTCTTTCATCGACCGATCCACTCCCTGACTTCAATGATTTTTTCGCGTGTCGATTTTCGTTGTTCTGACGACTCCGGGCTTACCTTGCTTACCCAGTTTCAAACGAGGGCAGCCGTTGGCGTGCCCCGTCTCACATGGCAAACTCGGGCTTCCGTCGGCCGAGTTGGTTCTGAAGACGCTCCACGATGGCCGAATGCATCTGGCTGACACGGCTCTCGGAGAGGTCGAGGGTGGCCCCAATCTCCTTCATCGTCAGCTCCTCGTAGTAGTAGAGGATGATGATGAGCCGCTCGTTCCGATTGAGCCCCTTCGTTACCAGCCGCATGAGATCATGTTTCTGGATTCGACGGGTGGGGTCTTCACCTCGCTTGTCCTCGAGAATGTCGATCTCGTGAACTTCCTTCGAGCTGTCGGTCTCACACCACTTCTTGTTGAGACTCACGAGACTCGCGGCATTCGCTTCGACGAGGAGCTTCTCAAACTCCTCTGCGGAAAGCCCCATGTACTCCGCCACCTCCGCATCTTCGGGGGCGCGGCCGAGACGGGCTTCGAGGGTTTTGAGCGCCTCGTTGAGCTTGCTGGCCTTGCTGCGGACCAGCCGTGGAACCCAGTCCATGGTTCGCAACTCGTCGAGCATCGCACCACGAATTCGCGGCACACAGTACGTCTCGAACTTCACGCCGCGCCCCATGTCGAACGCATCGATGGCGTCCATGAGGCCGAACGTGCCGGCCGAGGTGAGGTCGTCGAGCTCGACACCATCGGGAAGCCGTGACCAGATTCGCTCGCCGTTGTATTTCACGAGCGGCAGGTAGATCTCGATGAGACGGTTTCGTAGGTCCTCTCGGGACTGATCCTGCTTGAACTCCGTCCACAGGGCCAGGGTTTCTTCCGGCGAAAGTGGGTTCGCACGTAATGCCACGTCATCCTCCTTGGGGGGCTGATGGGGGGGAGGGTATGAAACTAGAGGGGGCGGGATGCCGGGCCGGTGCCGCGGGTCGTACCGTCTTGGTACGGCCCGCGGCACCGGCGCTCGATTTTCTGGCCGAACCGCCGGACATCGGCGGATCAGGCTCGTGATCTCGATTCATTTTCGGAGCAGCCATCCACTCCACCTTGTCCTTCTTGTCTTGCTTGTTTCGCCAAACTGCCAATGCTGTCGTGGTCATCGATTTTGTTCCGCGGCGGTCAGGCCGCCTGCGCGGCTCCCTCGATACCAACCGTCGCGAATATCTCGAGCCGCGGCTCGTCGCTCACGTCGTCTTCGGTCAACACTCGAATGTCGGGGAGATGGCGTGCTAGCGCCTCGCGAACAGACCGCCGTGAGCCGGGGGGCACCAGCACAACAGCCCGGCCTCCACGCTCAATCGCAATGCGGGTCGCCCTGCGGATATCCGCGACAAGCCTCGCTGCCGGCCTTGGCCCTCCCTGGCCTCCCGCCTTCAGCGTGGCAAGCCCACTGCCAGCGAGCCGGACCGCGGTGAGCCTGCCCTCTGGATCTCGCGCCCGCCGGCAGATAACCCCTGCCAGGCGGCGTCGCACGATCTCGGCGAGCTGCCACGGTTCGGCCGCTTCGGCGGCGTGGTCAGACATGATCTCCAGCAGTTCGGCAAGCGGCCGGATCGGCGCGCCGTCCCGCAGAAGGCACTGAAGGGTTCGCTGTATGCGAGCAATCGAGAGGACGCCCGGCACAACCTGATCGACGAGTGCAGGCTGCGTGGTGCGAAGCGACTCGACGAGCCGACTCACTGCTTCCCGTGAAAGGAGTCGATCGGCATGACGCCGGACGGCTGCCTCGAGACCGCGGGCAACAGCAGCGGCACCATCACACACGATGCCACCACGAAGCCCCACGGTGGCGGCTCTCCCTTCTCCGAGCCAGACCGCACTCCGGCCCGTCAGTGGATCGATCGTGGCCTGCCCCTCGGGCATGCGATCTCCTGAGAGAGGGATCACAAGGCAGCTTGCCGCGGGCAGTTCAGACTCGGTGACAACATCACCCGCGATGGAGATGCGATAGCCGCGGTCCACGAGCGCAAGATCATCGCGAAAGGACACGGCCGGGAGGACGAGCCCCAAGTCACCAGCCAGAGTTGTCCTGAGGGCTTCAACGAGCGGGGGGAGCGCCGGATCGTTCCCCGCCACGAGCCCCACGAGCCCGCTGCCGAGCTCGACCAGGATTCGTTCCTCAGCCACCGGATCGGCCTCCGTGGACGATGGCGCCAACCGCGGCCCCGGCTTTGCCCCAGGCTGCGGCCGGCGAACCATGGCGGTGGATGGTCCGCTGGACTCCAACGTGTCGAAGTGATCGTCGGCCGGTCGCCGGCGAGAAGTCACGACGGCCGCTGCGGCCACCACCACCGCCAGGCCGGCAAGCGGCAGGAACGGCAGCCCCGAGAGCGACAGGAGACCGAGGAATACGGCCGTGACCGCGAGCACATGAGGCTTCGCCGTCATTTGCTTGCAGAGCTCGGCGGGCAGATCGACGGCCAGACTCGACCGTGAGACGAGGAGCCCAGTAGCAACCGAGACAAGGAGCGAGGGCACGGCGCTGGCGAGGCCATCACCGATGGTGAGCAGCGAGTAGACTGCCATCGCCTTGTCAGCCGACATGCCATGCTGAAGCATACCGATCGCAAGGCCGCCGATGAGATTGACGAGTGTGATGATGACACTCGCCACGGCTTCCCCACGGACAAACCGGCTCGCGCCATCCATCGCGGAGAAAAAATCGGCCTGCCGCTGAAGGTCGTACCGAGCCTCTCGGGCCTGCTCCCGCGTGAACGATCCTGCCTGGACTTCCGCATCGATGGCCATCTGCCGACCCGGCAAACCATCAAGCGTGAATCGGGCAGCCACTTCGCTTGTGCGGGTCGATCCGGCCGAGATGACAACAAACTGCACCACGGCGATGATCGCGAAGATGACACCGCCCACGAAAAGGTCGTTAGCCGCCACGAAGCTTCCGAATGAAGCCACGATGTCGCCAGCCGCGGCGGGCCCATCGAGGGCGGCACGGGAGAGGATCAGCCGGGTCGTAGAAATATTGAGCACCAGCCGAACGAGCGTGGCCCCGAGAAGGAACGTCGGGAAGACGGCCATCTCCATGGGTGTGCGGGCAGCGATGGCACCCAGGATGGCAAGGACCGATACGGTCAGGTTTGCGGCCAACAAGAAATCGACGATGCCCGCGGGCACCGGCGCAAGGACCACGGCCACCGCGAGAAGGATGGCTGCCGGAATCGCGTAATCGGCGATCTGCGCGGCCAGAGGCCGGCGAAGGGCGACAGCAGATCCGAACGAGTGGGCCATGCGAGCAAACGGCCGCCGAAAAGGCGACCACACGAGGAACGGACGCTGGCCGAGTCTCCGGCCGGCGAGGCGGGACCGTAGCGGTTCATCTCCCGGCGGTCCAGACCGCTCCGAGAGGTGCAAACCTGGTAAAATCGTGAGCTTTCTCCCTGGGTTGCATCATGCGATTCGAACGCTTCGGCCTTGCCTTTGATCACCCCGACAACTGGACGGTGGAGACCGACGATTCTGAGGAGCGGTATGCCGCAGTGACGGTCTACTCGCCCGATGGCGGCTTTTGGGCCGTGAGTGGCCATGCGCCTGGCGGCGATCCCGCGACGCTCGCAAAGGCGGTTGTCGAGCAGATGCGGGACGAGTACCGCGATCTCGACTGCGAACCGGGCAAAGAGACGATCGCGGGCCACGCGCTGGCCGGCTTCGATCTCAACTTTTATTGTCTTGATCTCACGAACACCGCACAGATTCGCACCCTTGCGACGCCCGCGGCCATCTATCTGATTCTCTGTCAGGCCGATGATCGCGAATGGGAACGCATCGCGCCGGTGTTCAGAGCGATGACGACGAGCTTTATCGGGGCGATCGCCAACTGACGTCGGCCCGGCCGCCCGGCGGCTCGCGGAAAACCGGCAGCCCCCTTCTGCCTCCCCCGAATCGGGAACAGGCGGCAGGGCTTCATGTCGCCACACCCGAGCGACGTGCCTAAGATCCGCGAGCCAACCGGGCCTCGTTGCGGGTTCCACCTCCCGCGGTGTCACGAATCATAAGCACGCCGCGTGCCAAATTCTGAAGCAGCCGGAAAACCTGGACGGCGAGTTCCAAAAACGTCGGATCGTGACGGTCAGGGCAACAAGGAAAGTCTCGCCCACCCCGCAGGCATCCCATTCTTACAAGACCGCCGGTCGGACAATCCGCCCAACTTGACCGACCCATTGAAATTTTTTCCACACGACCCCACTCGTGCGAGCCGCATCACGGGCTGGCCATGAGCCGTTCGTAGAGGGCTTCGTGGCCCGCGGCCATCATGTTGGCCGAGTGCCGATCGCGAGCAATCGCGTGCCCGCGGCGGCCACAGGCGACGGCGAGCGCCGGATCGTCGGCGAGCGTCGCGATGATCCGAGCGAGGTCGATAGGGTCTCGCGGAGCGTGAAGGAGCCCGGCACGTCCGCCGTCGAGTAACTCCGGGAGAGCGCCGTGGTTTGCGGCCACGACCGGAAGGCCAGCCGCGAGTGCCTCAATCACAGAAAGCCCCTTCGCCTCGGGATGCGCCGTGGGCAGAGCGAAGATATCGACCTCGTTCAACAAGGCCAGCTTTTCCTCGCGATCGACCTGCCCACGCCATGTGAAGCGACTGGCGACACCCAGCTCATCCGCGAGGGCGTGGCATCCAGCCAGGTACGTCCGTTCGGCTTCGATCGTCGCGCCGGCAGCGACGACCTCGACATCCCGCTTTTGCGCAAGAATGGCCAGCGCTCGCACGAGGCAGTCAAGCCCCTTCTCGGGGCATGCCCGAGCGAGATAGCCCACGCTGAGCTTGCCGCCACGTGCCCTCCGGCGGGCGATGAGGTCCGGCGGCTCAGCCGGAAAGGCTGCGAGATCAACGCCGTGCGGCACGACGCTCACATGGCCGGCCGCCAGCCCCATCCGCTCCGCCATGAAGTCGGCAAAGAAGTGATTGAAGGCGACAACGTGATCGATGTCGGCAGCCCGCACGCGAAGCAGCTCCCATACACGGCTCCGATGCGGTTCCGGGAGCTGATCGATGAAGACATCTTCGCCCGAGAGGCTTACGACGATCTTCGCACCGGTGGCTCGGTGAATTTCGGGGGCCAGCCCCGTGAGAAGCACATTGGCGAGATGGACGATATCGGGCCGCGGCTCACTCGCAAGCCAGCGGCCGAGCTTCCGCACCTCCTTCCGCTGCCGACCGTGCGCTCCTTCAAGCGTGGAGACGGTGAGCGGCCCGAGATCAGCCGGGCGGGCCGAGCCGGTTCGGGATGAAAGCCATCCGAGGAGTCGACGCGAGTCGAGCGGCCGATCGAGGAATCCTGGCGTGTAGCGAAGCAGCGGCACGTGTTCTTGAAGCCAGACATTCACCCCCCCCATGACGACATGATTGATCGCCACGTTCTCCTCATCCGTGGTCGTCGGCACGTACGCCGGCACGAGAATCGCATCACGGCCACGTGCCACGAGCGCCCGCACGAGCGCATTGTCGTGGAGGCATGAGCCACAGATGCGGCCTCCAGCCCCGGCGGTGATGTGCACGATCCTCACGCCCGGTCACCGCCCATCACCCCGCGGCCCTCCAACGAAAGCATAACGAGCGCGAGATCGGCCGGGGTGATCCCACTCACACGGCCAGCCTGCCCAAGGGTCCGCGGTCGAATCCGCGTGAGCTGCTCGCGGGCTTCGGCACGAAGGTGTCGCACCGCGGCATAGTCAAACCCTTCAGGAATCAATCGCTCCTGGAGCCGTCGATGCCGATCGATCCGGTCGCGGTCGAGGGCGAGGTAGCCGGCATAACGAATGTCGGTGACGACTTGCGTGGCCACGTCGCGGGTGACACTCGCGAGCGAGGGTGCGGCAGCGACCGCCTGATCCCAGGTGAAGTCGGGGCGCTTGAGCAGATCAAGGAGCAGCACGCCACTCACACGGGTTGCCGCGAGTGTGGACTGAGCCGCTTCGATCTCGGCCAGCTTCGCAGTGAGTCGCGCTGCCCGCAACGGCTCGGCAAGCCCGAGCGACGTGGCCAGCGGCGTAAGCCGTCGGTCGGCGTTGTCATGGCGAAGCGCGAGACGGTGCTCTGCGCGGCTTGTGAACATGCGATAGGGCTCATCGACACCGCGGGTGACGAGGTCATCGATGAGCACGCCGATGTAGGCCTGGTCACGGTCGAGCACGAGTCCGTCCCGGCCCGCGGCTGCGAGCGCCGCATTGGCCCCCGCCACGAGCCCCTGGGCGGCCGCTTCCTCATAGCCCGTCGTGCCGTTGACTTGACCGGCGAGATAGAGGCCGCGAACAGCCTTGCTCGCGAGCGTCGGCGTGAGCTGGTCGGGCGGGCAGTAGTCGTATTCGACGGCGTAGCCGTATCGCATGATTCGGGCCTGTTCGAGGCCGGGGACGAGCCGGATCATTTCATCTTGCACGTCGCGAGGAAGACTCGTCGAGATTCCGTTGACGTAGATCTCCCGGGTGTGCCGTCCCTCGGGTTCGAGGAAGAGTTGATGGCTTTCGCGGTCGGCGAATCGCACCACCTTGTCTTCGATGCTCGGGCAATAGCGGGGCCCGCGAGACTCGATCTGCCCCGTGAACATCGGGGCGCGATGGAGATTGGCTCGAATGAGGTCGTGGATCGCCGGCGTTGTCCGTGTGATCCAGCAGACAAGCTGCTCGCGGTCAATGCGGTCAGTCAGAAACGAAAAAGGCTGTGGTTCGCGATCGCCCAACTGCTCTTCGAGCGCCGAAAAATTGATGCCGTTGGCAGCGAGGCGACAGGGTGTGCCGGTCTTAAAGCGAGCGATGCGAATACCGGCCATGGCAAGCGAGCGACTCACCCCCGACGTCGTGCCCTCGCCGGCCCGACCTCCCGCGGTTGTCGCCTCGCCGGTGTGCATGATGGCCTGAAGAAACGTGCCCGTGGTCAGCACGACCGCCGCCGCATGGTATTCGGCATCGCCACGAACACGAACGCCCGTGATCAGCTGGCGCGGCGCGGTGGCGCTACTTGTGGCCAACGACTCAACGAGAAAATCTTCGACGGTCTCCTGCCGGAGGTCGAGATTCGGTGTCTCCTCGACCAGCCGCTTCACCTCCATTTGATAGAGCTTCTTGTCGGCCTGGGCTCGCGGCCCATGCATGGCCGGACCTTTCGAGCGATTCAGCACACGGTACTGAATACCCGTGGCATCGATGGCGCTACCCATGACACCACCGAGGGCATCGACCTCACGGACAAGCTGTGCCTTGCCAACGCCCCCGATCGCGGGATTACAACTCATCTGGCCGACGGTATCGCAGTTGCTCGTGAGCAGCGCCGTGCGGGCGCCAAGCCGCGCCGCCGCGCAGGCCGCCTCGACACCCGCGTGGCCCGCGCCGATGACGATCACGTCATAGTCGTAGTGACTCGTCACGGTGCAGCCTGTGACACGGCCTGCTGTCGAAACACAAAGACGCCTCGCTTGTTGGCCACGACGATGTCGGAGGCACCGTCGCCGCTCATGTCGGCCACGGTCACCTGGGTACCGACGCCGCTATCATCATCGATGAGGTGCGGCTTGAAGGTCACACGCCCGTCCCCGTCCCGCACCTGCTGAAACCAGTACAAAACCGGTGCAGCGTTTGGCTCGGGGTCACCCTTGGGGCCGTGCGCCCATCGCCGCTTCCCAGTCACGACGTCGGTGAGGCCGTCTCCGTCAATGTCTGCCGCGGCGAGCGCGTGGAGTTGGCTGAAGCAAACGCCCTGTGGGCTGTCCTCAGGCGTGTCACCGAGAATGCGTTGCTCCGTAAACGAACCATCGACCTCTTGGCGAAACCAGCCCAGGCCGTAGCCGTGGGCATCGTAGCTCGTCACCACGTCACTGCGGCCATCACCGTTGACATCAAGCACGAGCATCTGCGCGCCACCACGGCCTTTCTCTGGCCCGAATGGCACCGGATGAAACGGCCAGATCACCGCCTCGGTGGCATGCTCCGGCTGCTCGAACCAGCCGTCCTTCGTAACGAGATCGATCCGACCATCGCCGTTGATGTCACCAGCACCCGCGCCGTGCGTGTAGCGAAAATACTTCTTGTCATTCTCCGGCGTGCGAGGAGTGATCGGGAAAAAGCGAGCCTTGCCGAGCGGTTCATCCCAGTCGATCTCGGCAAAGCCGAGGCGACCGCCGAGCTCAGGGCCACTCGACTGGCAGAACAGTTCCGGACGGCCGTCGCCCGTGATATCTACAAGACCTGGCGACTCCCCATCGGCCACGTCGAACACGGCATGCTTGGCCCACGGGCGGTCTTCACCCTGGGGGTTCACAAAAACCACGGCCGGCACGCCCGGCAGGTCGTAGACAAGGATGTCGTGCCAGCCATCGCCGTTGAAATCATGGGCAAACATGAGGAAATAATTGGAATAGCCGCGGGCTGGGTCATACGGGGTCTTCGCCGGACCTTTCGCATTTTCCCGTGGCGGCGTGTACTCCGTGCGGCGAGTGAAATCGGGCCCGTGCCAGATGCCATTCCCAGCGGCAATATCTTGATGGCCGTCACGATCAAAGTCGGCCACGGCACAGCCTTCGGCGACGAACCGCTCGGTAATGACCTGCTTCTCGAAGTGCACCCCGTGGGCCGCCGCGGCCGACGTCACCAGTGTGGCAATCAAAAACAGTCTGGAAGCCATGACATTCCCCGTTTCATCCGGCCTTCTTGGCTGGCGAGAGCTTCCCGCGAATCGCCTTCGCCGTCTTGGTGGCAGCCGCTTCGAGGCCCGGCATCGCGGCAGCCTCTTCAGCCACGGCAAGCGTTGCGGCACACGGATACCGCACGAGGATCTCAAGTACAGCCTTGCGGTCGGCGTCATCTGTTGCCGCGGCCATCGCCTTGCGGCACATGGCAGCCCGCTCCTCCTCGGGGAGAACGAACTGGCGGGCAATCCTTATATAGCCACGAAGGGCCCGTGTCTTGAATCGGCCACCGGGCTCGGCGGTGGCAAGCTCGAGGAGCACAGGTGCTGCATCGGCCGTCATCCACTTGCCCAGGAGTCGTGTCGCGGCATCCTCGAGGGCATCCTCACCGGAGCGTGCCGCGGCAGCCATGGCCTGCACGGCCTTCGTGCCGCCCACCGCGCCGAGGATGTCGAGGAGCATCACCTTCGCCTCGGCCGGAGCCTTCTCGACCGCAGCAGCCAGCGTCGTAGCGCAGGCCTCGCGATCGGCCATCCGCACGCTTGCCTCACGGAGCGCCGTGCGAGCGGCTTCGCCTTCGACATCACTCTTCACGCGCGTGGCGGCGACCACGAGGACATCGAGATTACCGAGATCGACCGTGGTGCCAAGGGCAGCGAGGGCCGCCGTGCGAACCCTCTCATCGCGATGATTCACGAGAGGAAGAACGACCGCAACGGCATCAATCCGCCGAAGGCCCACAAGCTCGAGGAGTGCCGGGAGCGACGCGTCGTCAGCCTCACTGAGACGCGTGGCGATGGCCCGATTGACCGCGTCGCCAGTCAGCGAGGAAACAGCCGCGCGGGCTGTGTCGGCGATGCCGGCATCGTCGTCAGATGCGGCGGTCAGGAGCGGCCCAATCACGGACGCCTCGCCGGTACGACCGAGCGCGTCGATCGCTGCCAGCCTGAGCGGCTTGGAGTTTTTGCCGCTGGCGATTCCTGAGAGCGCGGCAATGACCGCCTCACTCGCGTTCCCGGCATTTCGCTCCGCAATCACGTCGATCAGTATCAAGGCCCGCGGCACCGCCCCTCCGGCTATCGCCGCGTCGATCTCGGTGAGCAGTGCCTTGTCGAGCGCGGCGGCGAGGGATGCATTGGCCGCGTCGCCCCGCCCCAGGTCACGAGCAGTGAACACGGCGATATTCACCATTCGCTTGTTCGTGGATCGCAGGGTCTCCATGAGAAGCGGAATCCCTGCGTGCCCCTGGGCGATGATCGTGCCGCGGATCGCCTCAGCCCGCCGTTGATCCGAAACGTTCGCAGCCCGCACGACGGCGTGCATCGCCACGGCCTCATCGGCGCGGCCTGCCGCGTGGAGGTTCGCCCCGCAGAGAACCGCAGCCCTCGCGATCGGATCGAGCCGCTCAGGCGATGGGGCTTTTTGGAGTGCCGCAACCAGAATCGCCGCCGCTTCGGGCGTGGCGATCTGACCGAGCGACCATGACGCACATGCAGCCACTTCCTCATTGGCATCAGCGATCTTCCCAGCAAGGAGTGGCACCGCCGCCACATCCTGCCGAACGCCGATCGACGTCAACACCCCCGCGAGGAGTCGCCCTTCGAGTGTGGCCGCCGCCTCGCGGAGCGCGGCTGATGCTTCAGGGCCCGGAATTGCCTCGAGCGGAATGCGGGCCCATGAAGCGAGCCGCGGGTTCGCAAGCAACGGTGCGAGGTCGGGCACCGCCGCAGCCGATCCGTTCACCGCCAGAAACTTGCAGGTGATCGCCTTCTCGGCTTCCGGGGCGTCACTTCGCAGCACGGCCACGAGATCAGCCTCGCTCGATCCTGGCCCGGGCGTGGCCGCGGCAGCAGCGCCCAGCATGACGCTTGCTACCACCGCGATACGAACGGAGGCCAAACTTAGAAAATAGTGCATCGACAAGGTGATTCTCATGCGTGCCACGGCTCGCGCCGCGCCTCCGATCGGAGCCGATTGGCTGGCTCGTCGTTCACGAACGTAAAGGTCTCGAGGTCGAGCTTCACCGGCCGTCCGAGAGAGATCGCGATGTTCGCGGCGTGGCAGGCGAGATGGGCGTTGCAGGCAGCTTCGGCATTGCCCTTGGGCTTGCCGCGGGTCTTGACGCAGTCGAGGAAATCTCGAACGTGGCGAGTGGCGGGATAACCACCTACTTCTTCGATCTTCTGACCAGCAAGCAACTCCGGCGACGAGAGCACGAACTTGGCACTGTCGCCCGTTTCGATCCAGCCTTCGGTCCCCTCGAACCGCACAGGGCATGATCCGAGCGGGATCCAGCCCTTCTCACGAAACACGAGCTCGACACCGTCGTCGTAGCGGCAGACAAGCTGGCCATCTTGTGGCGGGGAGTAGTCCACCGGCGGTGGGCAGTCGTTGACAGCCCACTGGCAGAGATCGACGCAGTGCGAGCCCCACTCGAGCACGCCACCACCAACCATCCCGCCCCCCTTCTCGAAGTTGGCACCGTCCTTGAAGCTGCGGGCATGGAACGGTCGCCACGCGGCGGGACCGAGATACATATCCCAGTCGTCAATGGCTGCATCGGGGGCCGGTTCTTCCGGCAGCCAGCCGCTTGTCGACGCCTTCATGCCGCCGGGGTGGGCGTAGACACGAGTCAGCTTCCCGAGCCGACCGGTTCGGGCGAGCTCGCAGGCAAAGGCGAAGTGCGGCAGGTTCCGCCGCTGCGTCCCCGCTTGAAAAACGGTGCCGCAGCGAAGCATCGTGTCACGATGTACAAGTGTTTCTGCAATGTTCTTTGTGCAAGGCTTCTCGCAATAGATGTCCTTGCCCGCCTGCGCCGCATGCATGGACATGAGCCCATGCCAATTGGGACCTGTGGCGATCAGGACGGCATCAATGTCGCCACGGTCAAGCAGTTCGCGGAAGTCGCGGTAGGTGGTGCAAGCGGTGGTGCCGTGATGCTTGTCGACCACTCCTTTCACATAGTTTCGCCGAGCCTCCTTTGCGTCGCAGACGGCCGCGAACTGGACGTCGGGCTGCTCGAGAAAGCTGGCGAGGTCGACCTGGCCACGACGGCCGATCCCTATCCCGCCCACGATGATCCGCTCGCTCGGTGGCACCACGCCGTCGAGGCCGAGAGCCGACGACGGAATGATCGTCGGGGCAGCCACCACGGCGCCCAACGCGAGACCATTTTTTAGAAAGCATCGACGGCTCGATGAACGGCGACTCATTGACGCTGGTCTGCGGTTCATAGTGAAAGGCTCCTCGAGGATCGAGTGTGGCGTGGCATGGTACCCGCCGATCTCGGCGGTTGTACCACGGGGCCAGACGAGACTCTAACGCGGCCTGCCGGCCGCAACCAACCAGCCCCCGGTCCCGTGTTCGCCAACACCGGCCTGGTCAGGCCGCAGCACACGAAGGCCGCGGCAGTTCAAAGAGCGCGAAGATTTCTTCGGCGGTGAGGCCAGTCGACCTGGGGCCGTCAGCCTGCGAGAGAATCGCCTCGGAAAGGTCTCGCTTCTGCCGGAGCACCTCGTCGATGCGTTCCTCGATCGTGCCCACCGAGAGAAACCGTGTGACCGTCACCGCACCGACCGCGCCGATGCGATGGGCACGGTTGATCGCCTGATCCTCGATCGCGGGATTCCACCAGCGGTCAAACAGAAACACGTACTGCGAGAACTGGAGGTTGAGCCCAACTGCTCCCGCTCCGTAGGAGAGCAGAAGCACCGAATGCTCGGGCCGTTCCTTGAACCTTTGAATTGCCTCGTCGCGGGCGACCGTCGACATCCCGCCGTGGTATTCGAGGGCGCCAAACGGCGTGAGCTTTTTGCGAAGCCGGCCGAGCGTATCGACCCACTGGCTGAAGACGAGTGCCTTGCGGCCACTCGCCTGCACCTCTTCGAGCTCGGCCGTAAGCCGATCAAGCTTTGCACTCTCGCCCGTCGCCGTGTCGAAGTTGCAGATTTGTTTGAGCCTGAGCACGAGCTCGAAGACATGCTGAATCGTGGCCTCGCGGCCCATGTCAGCCAGCCGCAGCACGCCCTTTTCCTCAGCGCGGCGATACGTTTCTTGTTGTTCGGGGCCGAGCTCGAGGCGGGCATCGCGGTCGAGCCGAGGAGGCATCTCGGTAAGGACCTTGTCTTTGGTGCGACGGAGAATGTGGTCTTTCACCGCCTCCCCCATGGCCTTGGGAGGCATGCGATCGTTGACCTGCCCTGGATCGACAAACTCGAAGAGACCCACGAGGTCATCGGCGGAGTTTTCGATCGGCGTTCCGGTGAGCGCCCAACTTCGGCGACGGGAGAGGCTCACGACGGCCCGGTTCGTGTGGCTCGCCTTGTTCTTGATTCGCTGGGCCTCGTCGAGCACGACGAGGTCGAACGACAGGCCGAGCTCCGCCACGAGGTCTCGGTCGCGAACGAGAACTTCATAGTTGGCAAGCTTCACGGGCACATCGGGAAGCGTCCACTGCCACTTCCGTCGCGCCGGATCACCATCAATCACGGCCACACAAATTTCGGGCGCCCAATCGGCGAGCTCGCGGGCCCAGTTGCTGACGAGCCCCTTGGGACAGACGACGAGCACTCGCGACGCCTCGCCGCTCCGTACGAGTAGGCGGATTGACGAGATGGCCTGCATCGACTTTCCAAGGCCCATTTCATCGGCAAGCACGGCGGCCTGTCGCGGGAGCAGAAAGGCCATGCCAGCAAGCTGAAAGGGAAACGGCTTCCGCGGAAAACCGAGCCGGCAGCCACGGAGCATCGTCTCGAGATCGGGCTGCAATAAATAGAAGAACCGCTCGGTCGGTTTGACGACGTCTCGCGGTGGTCCGACTCGCGTGCGGCTCGGGGAAATCCTTGGCTGGCCGCCGGATCGCGGTGAGGCGGCCCGTTCCGGACGGGGCGGTGGCGGCGCCGCGGGTCGCGCAAAGAAGTGGCTCTGAACTCGCGGCCTGGGTGCCGCGATGTCGATCGACCGCACCACCGGTGGCAGGAGCCCCACCGGGAGCCGAAGCGTCGGCGGATGTGGGATCGCCACGTCGCGCCATGCTGTTGTCGCGATGAATGGAAGGGTGAACGCATCCGAGACAAACGACCGCACGGCAAACGCCCAGCCGTCGTGGTGACTGTCGGCCATGACGCCCCTCCCGCGATCCGGTGTCACAGCCTCGCCGCCTCATCGAGCGCCGCGCGGATTCGCTCGAAGGGCTCGCAGAGATCGACAGCCGCTGCGAATGAAGCCAGCCGGGCCGCGATGTCTGCCGATCGATCGGCGTCGTCCGCATGAGGCCAGACAACGGCCCCGTTGAATGAGAGACCGTCGCACACCGAAGCGTCGAGGGGGCGATCCTCGCGCCGCACGAGCGCCACTGGAAGACTCGTATGCGGCCGCACATGGAGCATGGTTTCGTTGTCAATCAGCACGACGGCCGGCGCCACCTTGCCTTCGGCCAGAAGGGCTCCCCCCACCTGCCTGCCGTGGAGGTGGCTGTCGAGCGATGCCCCGTAGAGTATCTGCTGTGCCCGCGACACCTTTACCGGCGCCGTGCAGTGAAACTCGATCGGCCTTCCGGCCGTGTCCACGACGAGGTAACCCCCAAACAGGCCATGCACCGGCGACTCGAGCGTCGTGAGGAATCCGAACGACAGCTCTGCCGAGTCCCCGTTCGCCTGTTCCTGCATTCGCCCCTCCGTCGCCCGGCGACAGCCATGTGCCACAGCGAGCTTGCCGCCCACCGCCGTGTCATCCATCGGCGCGGTGGGTCAGCCGCTTGAGCCGCTCATCGAAGGCAGACCAAAACCTGGCAGCTTGGGAAACACCGGTCGAGGCTACCGGCGGCGGCGGGCATTCATGGAAATTCTTCCACCATCTGCCTACCATACGATCGGAAGAGTACGTCCCCTGCCTCCCGCGGAAATCAACGATGAACGACGGTGGTTCCTTCTTCACCCAGGTCGATATCTCGGCCGGCACGGCCCTCTCGGGTCGTCCCACCGCCACGGGCAACCTTTCCGAGACGAACGGCCTCCTCCGGGAGCTTGTCGAGAACGCCCGCAAACAGAACGACATTCTTCTTGAAATTCTCTCGCAGGTTTCGCTTCAGCACCGCCAGCGGGTCGCCGAGTTGAAGGCCTGGAAAGAGTCGAATCCTCAACTCGCGAAGTCCTGCCGACAGGCGGCCGAGTCGCTCGGCCGCGTTCACACCGAGTTTCTTTCGAACATCGCCCAAGAGGCCGCCGACAACGCTGAGGATTTCTCGGACAGCGAATACGCCCTGGGAGAATTCATCGATCGCTACGGCCCGCGGCTCGCCCACTTCAACGGTGTGCTCCAACTCTTCGCGCAACTCGGTGCTCCCCTTCCCCAGCCGCCCGGTCAAGCGTCCGAAGGCTGATTTTTCACGGATGCAAATCCCCTGATGGCAACCGCTTCTTCCGCCACGCAGAAACCAGCGTTCGATGTTGCCACACCTGAGCAGGTTGGGGCAGCCAAGGCCGCCCTCGACGCACACACCGTCGAGATCGTGGCCTGGCACTTCCATGAGTCCACTGGCTGTCCTTTCTGGCTCGAGTATGCGAAGACGCTTTCGTTTGACCCCCTGAAAGAAGTTCACTCGTTCGACGACCTGAAAAAGTTTCCTCCGTTCGAAGATGAGTGGCTGCGTGGCGGTCCGGTTCGTCGGTGGGTGCCGAATGGTTTGGCCGACCAGCCCATGTATGTCTTCGAGACGGGCGGCACGACGGGCACACCGAAATCCCGCGTGAACAGCCGCGACTTCCGCACCGACTATGAGATGTTCAGCGACACGCTTCCGGAGGAGTTTTTTCCCCGCGGAGCAAACTGGCTCATGCTCGGTCCATCTGGACCGAGGCGACTGCGGCTCTCGATCGAGCACCTCGCCCAGTATCGCGGCGGGATCAGCTTCTGTGTCGACCTCGATCCACGCTGGGTCATCAAGCTCATCCAGAAAGGCTGGATGGAGCACCTCGAGGCCTACAAGCAGCACTGCATCGACCAGGCCATCACGATCCTTGAGGCGGGTCACGACGTCCGCTGCATGTTCACGACACCGAAGCTGCTCGAAGCCTTGGCGCTCGCGCTCGAGAAGCGAGGCACGACAATCCGGAAGACGGGCATCACCGGCATCTTCTCGGGTGGCACGGAGTTCACTCCACAGTGGACCCGCTTCGCTGTCGAGGAACTCCTCGACGGTGCCTACATGACGCCCACCTACGGCAACACGCTTATGGGTCTGGCTGCCAGCCGCCCCGTGGTCCCAGCCGACGGCTACACGATCGCGTATTACGCCCCACAGCCGCGTGCCGTCATCGAGGTCGTTGATATGGACCAGCCCGACACGATCGTTCCCTACGGCGGCACGGGCCGCGTTCGCCTCACGACGCTCACCAAGGAAACCTTCATCCCTGGCTTCCTCGAACGCGACGAAGGTGAACGCGAACTGCCGTATGCCAAATACCCCTGGGACGGCGTCAGCGGCGTTCGCCCCTTCCGCGCGCTCGCCGGCTCGACCACCGTGGGCGTGTACTGACTCCACGCTCGCCGGGAAGTGAGCGACGCATCCAGCGTCGCAGTCAACTGGTGAGTCACCTCACCGAAGTTGCCATCCATGGCCCCGGCTCACCGCAGAGGTGACTTCAAGCCGCCGCGAGGCCAGGCTGCTATCCTGAAAGCAGTTCACTCCGCGAGGTTGTCTCCATGCATCTGCCCGCCTGGCGTTTTGGAAAACCCTACGAGTCGCTCGAACGAGAGACGCTCGTTCACTTCCTCACCGGTGAACCAGTCGCCGAGGTGAGCCAGATCGGTGGCGGTTTGCTCGCCCGCGATCTTCAAAAGGCAGCCAACGCCCGCCGAGCGCTCCTCGCCGTCGATCCAGAGACAATCGTGGAGCGGCTCCAGACAGCGGGCAATCTCTATGCCCACGGCACCGTCACCGTGGGTGACACGCCGCAGTCGCCGGCGGACTTCGTGAGGCAGCAGTCGGCCACGACGGGGCTTCCCGAAAGCTTGTGTAGGGCCAACATGGATAAAAACATGTTCGTGCTCTCGAACCTGGATCGGGTTCTCGACGCCCTTTCTCGCGGCCTCGATCCGAAGATCCTTTGGCACGGCTACGGGACCGAGCACCGTGGCGTGACGGTGAGCTATCAGGCCCAGTCCCCCGTCCTCGGCCTCGTGCTCCCATCGAACTCACCTGGCGTCCACACGCTCTGGCTGCCAGTGATCGCTCTTGGCGTGGGGCTCGTGATGAAGCCCGGGAGCCAAGAGCCATGGACGCCCTACCGCATGGCCGCCTGCATGATCGAGGCGGGTATTCCGGCCGAGTCGATCGGCCTCTATCCCGGTGCAACGGATGTGGGCGCCGCCGTGCTCGCCAACTGCGGCCGCAGCATGATCTTTGGGTCTGCCAAGACCGTCGAGCAGTATCGAGGCGACCCCCGCGTGCAGGTGCATGGGCCAGGCTTCTCCAAAATCATTCTTGGCGACGACTGCGTGGACGATTGGGAGCAGTCCCTCGACATGATGGTCGAAAGCGTGGCGATCAACAGTGGCCGCGGCTGCATCAACGCCTCAGCGATTTTTGCCAGCCGTCACACGAAAGCGATCGCGGCGGCTCTCGCCGAACGCCTCGGGCCCATCGAAGCCAAAACGCCCGACGACCCCGATGCCAAACTTGCCGCCTTTACGGTGCCTGGCGCCGCCAAGGCAATCTGGGGACAAATCGAGACACTCATGAAGGCCACCGGCGTCACGCATGCGACGGAGCCGTATGGCCCGCGACTCGTCGAGCATGAGCGATGCGGCTGGCTCCGGCCGGTTGTCGCGCATGCGGAATCACCAGAGCCTGAGATCGCGCGGGCCGAATACATGTTCCCATTCGTGACGGTTGTCGAATGCCCGCAGTCCAACATGCTCGAGGCCATCGGTCCGACGCTTGTCTGCTCCGCTATCACCGACGATGCCGATTTCCGCTCCCGGCTCATCGAAAGCACGCACATTGACCGGCTCAACCTCGGGGCCGTCCCGACCACAAAGCTCGACTGGCTCCAGCCGCACGAAGGCAACATCATCGATTTTCTCTACCGGTCACGGGCGCTTCAGGTGGCGAACGGGATTCCGTCTCACGGGAATGCCTCCCCAGCCGCGGCCGGGTCTGTCCGATGACTCCCACCTTTGAGTTTCGCTCGGGGCCGCGGATCGTCGTGGGCCCCGGATCGCTCCGACGGCTGGGCGAACTGGCCAGCGAGTTCGGTGCGAAACGGGCGCTCATCACGAGTGATCCAGGGATCGTGGCAGCGGGCCATACGGCCGCGGGCGTCGCGGCGCTCGAGGCGGTCGGCATCACGACAGACGTGTTTTCCGAGTTTGGTGAGAACCCCACCACGACCGAAGTCGAGAGCGGCACCGCTTTCGCCCGTGAGTTTGGACCTGACCTTCTCGTCGGCCTCGGCGGAGGTAGTTCGATGGATCTTGCCAAGGGAATCAATTTTCTCGTGTCCCGCGGCGGCCGCATGCAGGACTACCGAGGTCGCGGGACGGGGGCCGCGGCCATGCTCCCCTCGATCGCGGTTCCCACGACGGCAGGCACCGGCAGCGAAACGCAGTCGTTCGCCCTCATCACCGACGCCGAGACCGGTATGAAGATGGCGTGTGGTGATCCAGCGGCCGCCTTTCGTGCTGCGATCCTCGATGTGCACCTCACCCTCACGCAACCGGCGAAGGTCGCGGCCCTCACCGGCATCGACGCGGTCACGCATGCCGTCGAGAGTTTTGTGTCGACGGCGGCGACGCCAGTCTCGCGAATGCTTTCGCGGGAAGCCTGGCGACTCCTCGCCACGTCCCTCCCTGAGGTGTTGTCACGCGGCAACGATGAGGATCGCCGTGCGAATGTCCAGCTTGGCGCCGCGTGGGCCGGCCTTGCCATCGAGAACGCCATGCTGGGCGCCGCGCACGCCATGGCCAATCCGTTGACTGCCGCGCACAGCGTGGTGCATGGTCAGGCTGTCGGCCTCGCGCTCCCGCATGTGGTGAGATTCAATGCCGCGGTCTGCGGTGATGCCTATGCCGAGCTGCTTACGGTCATCGGAATCGATGCCGACGCGCGCTCCGCAGGTGACCGGCTCGCTGACTGGCTTGAAGCACTCCTTAGCGCCGCGGGCTTACGTCGTTCGTTGTCATCGCACGGCATCACCGATCCCGATGTTGAGTCCCTCGCCAAGGCTGCGGCGACCCAGTGGACAGGCGGTTTCAACCCTCGCCCAGTTTCGGTGACTGACTGGCAGCATCTCTATGAGGTAGCACGATGAATCGTGTGTGCCTCGCGTCGTTGGTTGCGACGATCATGATGATGGGCACGGCTGCTCCTGGCCAACTCAGAGCCGAGCCGCCAAGCGATATCGCGGCATCCAATATCGCCCCTGCCGACGCCTGGCGGACCGCTCGCGGCTGCCTGGCGGGCACAGGCCGATCAGCCACCACTCTCATACTGCCCCTCGCCGAAGGCTGGCGACGGGATTTCGAGAAGGCATCGTTTGCTGCCGTGCCCGTCATTGCCGATGGCGTCGTGTACCTGGGCGATCTCGACGGCCATTTTCATGCCCTCGATCTGGCCACGGGTAAGACCGTTTGGACGATCGAGACACAGAACTCGGGATTTCCGTCGTCGGCAGCGGTCGCGGATGATCCCGCGCTGCCGCTCGTTGTGGGCGACGACATGGGCCTCGTTCGTGGACTCGACCGACAGACGGGCGAGATCCGCTGGAAGTATGCAACCGATGGCGAAATCTCCGGCGGCCCGACGATCCTGCCGACGGCCGACGGCCCCAAAGCCCTCGTCGGCTCGCAAGACGCGTCGCTCTCCTGCCTCGATCTGGCCACGGGGCGGCTCGTCTGGAAGCACTCGATCGCTGACCAGATTCGCTGCGGCCCTACGGTGGCCCGCCGCGCGGACGGTGATCGGGTCTTCCTCGCTGGCTGCGACGGGCGGCTCCATGTGATCGATGCCACGACCGGCGAGGAGAAATCATCCGTGGAGATTGGTGGGCCAACCGGCACCACGCCCGCGGTCGCTGGAGATCTCACGTTCTTCGGAACGGAGGGGGGCGGCTTCTTCGCTATCAACTTCATGACCCCGGCCGTGGCCTGGAGGCATCAGCCGGCTGCCGGTGGCCATGCCTACCGCTCGAGTGCTGCGGTTGCAGACAACCTCGTGTTCGTGGGCACCCGCGGCCGAGCCGTCGAGGCATTTGCGGCCGCGAATGGCACACAGGTCTGGCGGCGGCCCATGCCGGGCCGGGTCGATGCCTCGCCGGTCGTCGTCACCGCCACGGGCAGCGACGCCAATCCCGAAACGCCGGCGAGGGGTGTCGTCGTAGTCGCCGATTCCAAAGGCACGATCGCCGCGGTTGAAATGGCCAGCGGCGAACCGGCCTGGCAGTTCGAGGCCGGCGGGAGTTTTTCGGCCGGGCCATCCGTTGCCTCGGGTCGGGTCGTGATCGCCTCCGACGATGGCACGATCTGGTGTTTTCAGCCCGGCCCCTGACGGGCGGCGGAAAACTCCCCCCTGCTCCGCCAACTGTCAGATCGGCTTTTCCCTGCATTTCTAGCATGTTTCGTGCCGATTCCGCTGGCAAGAACCAAACTACGGTTGGAACCGTAGTATTCGCTGCAACCATGCTTTGAAGCCAGCTCAGGGGTGGGCTTCCGGCGCGGGTGAAAGGAGCGGCAACGATGGCTCGGAAAGACGCGCTGGTGAATATGCGGGCGATCCTCGTCAAGCGGCGGGATGCGCTTCGGAGCGCCCTCGCCGGCGATTTGACGCTCCTCAAGGAGCTGCGGAGCGAATCGCCCGGCGACATCATTGATGCGGCGTATGACTCGGCCCAGGACGAAATCAGTTCGCAGTTGGCCGAAGTCGAGAGCCGGGAGTTGGCATCGATTGAAAACGCCCTCGAGCAAATGAAGGCGGGAACCTACGGCCAGTGTGAGGTGTGCGGCGGCCGGATCCCGATGGCCCGGCTGGACGCCCTCCCATACGCGACCATGTGTATCAGTTGCCAGCGTGACATGGAACGTTCCGGTGATACCGGCTTCGGCCGAAGGGTGACCGAAGAGTCAATCGGCAGCGAACTGGAATACTAGGCGTCCCTCTGGGTATTCTCGCAGGACGTGGTTTTACCTTCTGCGGGGTGCCCCATGGTCGTGCCGACCGTCCGTGTCTGTTTTCGTGCTGTGGCCTGGCTGTGGGTTCCCTTCGCACTGAATGTGCTTCCGGGGTATCTCCAGGCTCAAGACTCGGCGCGGCTGACTCCAATCGAGGCGACGAGCCGCCCGGATGATCGCGTTGATCCCATGCGTCCGGCCCGGCTCACTGCGGCCGAACGAGAGCGGCTCTTCGAGCAGGCCGCGCGGGACGCGGCACCGCTCGAACGACAGGCGATGCAACTGCGGCGGCTCTCGGATCTCCTGCGGCCATCGGTCATACACATCGACGCGACGAAGCGTCTCAGCAGGCCACGGGGTGGCCGTACGACCGAGAGCGAGGCCGGATCCGGCGTCATCGTCGAAATCAAGGGCCGCACCGTCGTCATCACCAACCGTCATGTCATCGACGGCGCTGAGCTTGATAACATCACGATTCGGCTAGAAGACGGCCGCGAACTGCGGCCGCGTCGGTCCTGGTCCGACATCGGCACGGACCTGGCGGTGCTTGAACTGGTGGCCGATGACCTCGAGCCGGCGCGGCTTGCTCGCGGTGACAGCCTCAAGATCGGCGACACCGTCCTTGCGATCGGCAGTCCGTTCGGGCTGGCCCACTCGGTAACGCTCGGCATCGTCTCTGCCAAGGGCCGTCGCGATCTCGAGCTCGGCGAAGGGGCCGTTCGCTTCCAAGACTTCATCCAGACCGATGCCGCGATCAATCCTGGCAACAGCGGCGGCCCACTCGTCAACCTTCGCGGGGAAGTGGTGGGTGTCAACACCGCCATCGCCAGCAACTCCGGTGGTAGCGAGGGCATCGGCTTTGCCATTCCTGTGACGATGGTGCAATTCGTGGCCGAGCAGCTCGTCGAGCACGGAACAGTGACACGTGCCTACCTCGGTGTTGCCCTTGACCGTGAGTTCACGCAGCCGGAGGCCCACCGTCTCGGCATGGTGCGGCCGGTGGGCGCTCGGGTGGAGGGCGTCACGGCCGGCGGCCCAGCCGCGAAGGCTGACATCCGATTGAATGACGTAATCCTCGAGTTTGACGGCACGCCCATCGACGACGATGACCACCTCATGACCGTCGTGGGCATGACAGCCGTGGATCGATCCGTGAAAGTCGTGATCTTTCGGAACCGAAAGAGTATGGACCTTACGATCCCCGTCGCCCGGCGCAGCGACTTCGAGTAGCGCAGCGACCTCGGTCAGGTGGCATCACCCGCCTCTGCCAGGCCTCGCAAGACACAGTCCTGCACCGCTGCTGCGTCGCATGCCACGAGGAGATCGGCGTTGGGGTGCCCGCTACGGTTGGTACGACGATCGACCACGAGCATGCCCGTCGTCAATTCACCGGCCGTCTCGACATCCGCGACGACCGTCTCTCTCTCGAAGAGCTCGGGGTTGGTCACGGCGACAAGTGCGGCAACGTCATGGAGCCGGATGCCTTCGCTCCCAAGCAATTGCCGCCACGCCCGAAAACTGCTCGCGATCATGGGCCGAAGCATCGTGCCGACCCGCGTGAACTCCCGGGGCAGGCGGTTCAAGAAGTCGAAGCCATAGATTACCTGCCCTGTTGTCTCGAGCGGCACGATCGTTTTGGTGACCGGCTCGCGGACGACATGACGCGCCGAGACGGGGTCGGATGCGAAGTTGAAATCGGCCGTTGGGGTGGCATCGCCTGTGGCGTGATGAGTCCCACCGCAGATGACGATGTCACCGATAATCTCGGCGATTCCGGGATCCCGCTGAAGGACACGTGAGATGTTCGTGGGCGGGCCAAGGGCGAGAATCGTCACCTCACGTGGATGGGCCTTGATCGTTTCCCAAATCACCTTTTCCGACGGATGTCCACCGTGAAGCGGCACCCGGGGAAGATCGAGCCCACCGAGCCCGTCAGCGCCATGCACGCTCGCCCGTCGAGGTGCCCAGGGCGACTCGGCCGCAGCCGCACCGATCCGGGGGAGGCGCGGCGGATCGAGGAAGGAGACGAGGGCCTGAAGATTGGCGGTTGCCTGGTCGGCGGAGACGTTGCCCGCAACCGCCGTGACGGCAAGCACCTCGAGTCGCGGGTCAAAGAGCGCCATCGCCAGGGCCGTGGCGTCATCGATCCCAGGGTCGCAGTCAATAATGATCTTGCGGGGGACGGCGGGTGCCACGGCAGCAGACTTTCTGGATCGGTGACTGGTTCAGAGTATGCGTCATGATCCTACCTGACACTCCGGCGACTGGCACCAGCGAACCAATCCCGGCTGCCTGTAGAATCGGGATTTTCCTCCGCCGGATGCTCCGCACGCCATGCCCCCTTTCCCCGATCTTTTAGAACGCACGGCCGCCCTGACGCAGGGCGAGCGAATGATGGAGGACGACGTCCGCTCGCTTGTCGATGGCGTTCTCGCGGGTGATGTCGATCTCGAGTCCTTTGGCCGGTGGCTTCTCGCGCTCGCGGACGCAGGCGAATCCTCCGTGGAAATTGCCGGCGTGGCGGCGGCCCTTCGCGGGCGGATGCTCCCGCTCGATGCGGGCCTTCCAGCGGGCACCGTCGTGGCCGACACCTGTGGTACGGGTGGCGACGGCTCGGGCTCGTTCAATATCTCCACGGCGGCGGCGATTGTCGTGGCCGCAGCGGGCCAACCGGTGGCCAAGCATGGCAATCGCGCGGTGTCGAGTCGCACGGGATCGGCCGACGTGCTCACGGCGCTCGGAGTGCAATCCGCTCCATCGGTGGAGACGGCTGCTCGCTGCCTGCGCGAGCTCGGCCTTTGCTTTTGTTTTGCGCCGGCTCACCATCCTGCGATGGCTCGCGTGGGGCCGCTGCGACGATCCCTCGGCCGGCCAACCGTGTTCAACCTTGTCGGTCCGCTCTGCAATCCCGCGGGCGCAAACGTACAGGTGATCGGCGTAGGCCGCGGCTCGGCCGTCGAGCCGATGGCCGATGCGGCGAGGAGGCTCGGGGCCACGCGAACGCTCATCGTGTCGGGCTCCCTGGCGAGGCAGGCCGGTGGACCATCCCCAAAGCCGTTTGACGAGGTGAGTCTCTTTGGGCCAACGGATGTGATCGATGTCGCGCACGATCGCGTGGATCGCTATGAATGGACGCCAGAGGATTTCGGGGTCGTGGCGCTTCCACCTGAACGTCTCGCCGATCTCGACGTGGCCGATTCCGAGGCAAGCGCTGCCGTCATCCGCGACGTGCTGCGAGGGCATGCCGGTCCGCAGCGGGATGTCGTCGTCCTCAATGCCGCTGCGGTGCTCTTCGCGGCGGGCCGTGAGACCACGCTCGTTGGCTCGCGGACCCGGGCCGAGCACGCCCTTGATTCCGGGGCCGCCGCGGCCCTCCTCGAGCGATTTGTGACCATGTCGCAGGATGGGTGACCCGCCCGGGGCCGACGGCGCCCCTTGCCGACGCACGTACGATCGGTGTGCCATGCAACTCCACGTCATACAGCCCGCCCCTGCTCCCACAGCCCCAAAGCCGTGCTGCGCGAAAGCCGACGTGGGCGAGCTGGGCTGGGCGTGCCCCATGCATCCGCAGATCGTGCGATCGAGCCCCGGCACCTGCGATATCTGTGGTATGCCGCTCGAGCCGCTCGGACACGAGGCCGGCGCGGAAGCCAACCGTGTGCAGGAACTCCGACGGCTCGCGGTGTCCGCAGTGCTCGCAGGCGTGCTCGTCGTCGTGGCGATGGGCCCCATGCTTGGGCATCTGCTGCCTGCGTGGCTTGGGGGGCACGTGGGAGCCGAATGGTTTGCGAGCGTGGGCCTCACGGGCAAGGCCGGGCACTGGGTTCAGTTCGTTCTCGCCACCCCGATTGTGTTCTGGGGCGGCTGGCCGATCCTTTCGGCTGGAGTCGCCGGGTTTCGAGCAGGCCGTCCCGGCATGTTCTCGCTCATCACGCTCGGGGTACTCGCTGCCTGGATCTCGAGCGCGCTTGCCACGTTCGCGCCAGGGATTTTTCCAGACGCGTTTCGTGATGCCGACCGCACCGTGCCGGTATCGTTTGAATCTGCCGGCATGATCGTGGTGCTTGTGCTTGTCGGGCAGTGGCTCGAGACCCGCGCCCGCCGCGGCACCACTGCCGCAATCCGAGCGCTCATGGACCTCTCGCCGCCGACGGCTGAGCGGGTGCGGGAGGGAGATAGGGTGTTTGAAACCATCCCTCTTGCCGCTGTCGTCGTGGGCGACCGTCTCCGTGTGAAGCCGGGCGGACGGATCCCTGTCGACGGCGTTGTGAGCGAGGGGACAACGTCCTGCGATGAGTCGCTGCTCACCGGCGAGCCACTGGCGGTTGAGAAGCAGGCCGGGGATCGCGTGCTCGGAGGCAGCATCAACGGCAGCGGTGCCGTGGTGATCGAGGCGACCGCCGCCGCGGGTGACTCGCTCGTGGCGAGGATCACCCGGCTCGTGCGGGAGGCCCATGGACGCCGTGCCCCAATCGAGAATCTGGCTGAGACCGTCGCTGGGTGGTTCGTGCCGGCCGTCCTCCTGGCCGCGGTGGCCACGTTCCTCGGCTGGACGCTCTTCGGCCCCCAGCCCCGCATGGCGCTGGGGCTCGTGTCGGCGGTGAGCGTGCTCGTGATCGCGTGCCCCTGTGCCCTGGGTCTCGCCACCCCGCTTGCAATGACCGTGGCCATCGGCCGTGGAGCACGCGAGGGAATCCTCATGCGGTCTGCCGAGGCAGTGGAGCGGCTCGCCACGCCGCGCACGGCGATCTTCGACAAGACGGGCACGCTCACCCGCGGCATGCCCCAGATCGTGGCGGCTGCCGCGATCGATTCTTCCGACGGCGACGCTCACGGAGCGACCAGGGCTCTCGACCATGCACCAGACTTTCGCCGCGAGCCACTCCGGTCCATCCTGGCGATAGCCACGGCGGTCGAGGTGTCGAGTGAACATGCCTTGGCACGGGCCTTTACCGATGCGGCAACGGCGGCCGGAATCGAGGTGCCGTCGGCGTCCGACGTATCAGCCGTGATCGGCCGGGGTGTGAAAGGGATCGTGAACAGCCGCACGGTACTCGTGGGAAGCGAACGATTTCTTAAGGAGTCGGAGATCGCGGTGCCGGTTGTGGATGGAGCGGGTGCGACGGTGGCCTACGTCGCCGAAGCGGGGCGGACGGTCGGATGGTTCGCAATCGCCGACGAGCTGCGACCCGAGGCCAGCCACGTGGTGGCCGACCTCATTCGTCGCGGCCTGGCGGTGGAGATTCTCTCGGGCGACGCGCAGGCCGTCGCGACACGGATGGGGGAATCACTCGGACTCACCGCCGC